>PARQ01000019.1 GCA_002711555.1 Rhodospirillaceae bacterium
TTATTTTAAAAATGANCTGTANNTACACTCTTTATTTTAAAAATAACTGGCTATCTTATTTTAAAAATAACTGGCTATCTTATTTTAAAAATAACTGGCTATCGGAATTTTATCTAAATGATCGATTTATTAATTGAGGTTTTGCCATCTCAAAAACAGACCATAGGTTTACTTTCAGTTTTTCTTGCAAGCCTGGCTATNAGCATCATTGGTCGTTCAATTAGCTCTGAGTGTGTTTTAGGCGGGTCTACGCTATTGATGGGCTGGGGTATTGGAAGCCTTGTGTACACNGGGGTTGCAACACTTAGTACGACAAANCTCTCTAATGTTGTTTGGGNATTACTTGTTTTTTCCTTTGGGAGCATTATTTTCTTAAAACGACGAGGGGTTGAATTAGTGATAATGAAGCCGTGGCGTCTCTTCGTCCTTGGATTTGCATTTTTACTTATCGTTTCAGCAAAATATCCGTCTGAGGTAGATGTCTTAAGTCACTGGCTCTACAATGTNCTATATTTATTAGATTACGGCACTCTTCCTAGACCNGGATTGCCTCNGNCNCTCTCTGCCTATACNGGATTTCCCTATAATCACACGTTTGCGCTTCATTTTGTTTCCGTATTATCAGGGGGAATGGCGGAGAGTGCAGGTAATGTAATAAATTTTGGTCTCGTAATTCTTTTCGCAATGTTGTTAGCCAATCTTATCCAATTGGCTAGGACAAATGAATGTAACAAANGTCCAGCTCGCATNAGTTGGCTGTTGGCTGCATTAGCATTAATCCTTGCTACATACGCAAACCCCATTTTTGTTCGCAAAATTGTGCTAATGGCCAACCCCGATACTGCAACAAGTGTTGGGCTCGCTTTTCTGGGAATTACCGCTTGGCAACTGATAGAGAGAGTCCGAGCAAACAATACTCCGATAAAACCCTTCGTATTTCAATTTAGTTTAATTTCGNTTCTTTTTATTAATTTAAAGCAACCAAACATCATCATATTGTTCATATTATGTATTGGTATGGCTTTGCTTTTGCTAGGTAAGGATGCATNNCCGCGGTTTCGGAGACTTCTCAGACTGTCACCAATATTGATTGGTCCTGCTTTATTTTCATACCTTCTCTGGCGTAATTTCGTATCTTCTGATGCCCAGCTTCACGAAGCAACTTTGTTGCCTTTCGAGCAATGGCAATTCCAAAATATTCCAGCTATTTTGAGCTCCTTTTGGGCAAATGCGGTAAAGAAGGCTGGCTATTTCGGAATTATGAGCATTCTTGCTATTTTGGCAGGCATAAAATTATTTAAGCCTAAAACCTCGTTTGACCGGCTTGCTATTTTAGCTGCGGTTGTTTTCATAGGATGGAATGGAGTTCTATTTTTTCTATATATTGCTCATTGGACTGGTCACGCTAGCACTGGGGCATCAAGTTATTGGCGNTANAATACATTTATCGGTTANTTTGGTTATGCAGTTGCAATTTATGGCCTTTCCCGTTTTTACTTCCAAAATTATTTGAAAACACCCNTTACTAAAACGTTTNTATGGAGGNTATTTCTANCGCGTATCATTNTAGGCATAGCAATTGTGATGCCGATTGTAACGGCCCCATATTTGCGGTTCGATAGGCAACAACCAAAGCCTTACTTGCGTTCCATAGGTAACGAACTTGGCGCCAGCGTTCCTTTTGGAGCANGAGTTTTGGTTCACATTCCGGGGGATATCGGTGATTATGCTACCGTGATGCAGTATTTTGCAAATAGGTTTCGATCAGATATTTCTGTTGCNCCAGCTCCAAGCTTGTCGATTATTAAAACCGATCTGAACAAAAAGGAATATCCCTCACCTCCAATGGTGTGGTCCATATGTGGTAGCAGCAAATTAGAGGAACATTTTGCATTGAAACTACCCGAAAATAAATCGTTTCTCCTGACGCAACGCAATGGAAATTGGGCAGTATTGAAAACATGGGATTGGCCGAAAGCGCGATTTCTGAGCAGTTACCATAAAAATATCAGGAATTTACGCTGCGACATCAGGCATTAGTGTTTGAAATGTTATATTGCCGAGNTGGTGGGAAGCGACTCGGTTTCAAGATTATATATAGGGCAANCAAAAGTGGAACAATAGAATTTAAATACATTAATGGCAGAAGCCACTGATGAGTCACAGCGTAGTTTTTAAGTGCGATACTCGAAAATAAGACCACAAAAACACCACCTAAAGCTTTTACAACTAAAATAGTGTGACCGCGACGATTGAAGCTTCCATTCAAAAGAATGGCCAGCGCTAACGCACAAAACGTGAGCGGTAAAAAACCAGTGGCGAGGCGATTATGCCCTTCGGCAAACATTTCAGACCTATATCGTAAATTTTTATATCTACCATCATTTGTTTCAAAAAATAATTCGTTCAAGAATCGTTCTGCTGGCTCGCGTGAACGTGATGCACTCTGTTGACGGCTTGGTAATTCAACCGTCCAACGATCGAATTCTAGGGTGTCTGGTGATTTATTTTGTTTATAATTTACGGTCTGACGTATTCCGTTGACAAGAATTATACGCGGTCCCTTATCTGTATCTACCAAGGCTCCCTTTTCTGCCATCATGGTTTCTGGATGATCTTGTTTTCGGTTGTCATGCAACATTATACCATATAGCTGGCCGTCTTTATCACGCTCTCGTACATACACGGTTATATCTTTCCGGATATCATTAAAAATACCCTCTTGAAGAGCTACTGACGCCAATTCGTTTCGGAATTCATGTTCGCGTGACTTGTATTCCCTAAAACTGGCGGGCTGGACATAAAGGTTAAGAATGAAAGTAAGCGCCATCATCACAAAGCCGATGGCTAACCCGGGGCGTGCTAACGCCCAATTTCCAATTCCAGCAGCTCGCATAACAATTAGCTCACTGTCGGTAATCATCTTACTGTAGACAAAAAGAGTCGAAAAACATGGTGCTACGGGAAATAGAACAACCAAAAAAAATGGCATTTGTAAGCTTGCCATGGTTAGGAAAGTGGAAAAATTTAATCCTCTATTGAGAGTCCAGTCAATGATGCGAAGCGATTGTGTAAGAAAGACAGCAAAAATGAGCACCAGAAGGAACACAATGGTGATACCAACGATCTGTTTTGATATATAGNTGCCGAGGCTTCTCAAGTTCACTTCCTATTTACAGTTATATGCAATAGTTACTTACTCCTTATGAAAGCATATCATAAGATATAATTGTAAGGACGGTGCCTTAACTACAGCATAAACGCATTTTATTTGATTGGACTATCAGAATGAACATCACATTTTCGAAGTTGAGCTTACCAAAATCTGGTCCTGTTGTCTTTGGCATTCAGGATAAATCGCGCCTTTGTCCAACTATTACCGAATTAGATAAGTCAAGTGGGGGTTCTGTGCGACGTGCCATTGATATTAGCTTCTTTAAAGGTAAAAAAAATCAAATGCTCGAGATCATAGCGCCACACGGTCTAAAGCATGACATGGTATTGTTCATAGGTTTGGGAAATGACTGTCTTAGTGAAACTGAATTGCAAGATTTAGGTGGTGTCATTTATGCAAGTATTGATAAGCTTAAGCAGCAGCGCGCCACAATCATGGTGGATTTTGGTAGTGACCCTTCTCAATCCGCTGCCCACATAGCATATGGAGCCAAATTACGCAGCTACACATTCTCGAAACATAAAACGAAGAGGAANAAAGANAGCAGCAAAGTGAAAAAACTCATCATAGCCGTCGATGGAGAGGCAAAAGCAAGAAGCGAGTTTAATAAGCTCGGAAAGCTGGCCGAGGGTGTCTTTTTCTGTCGTGATTTGGTCTCTGAGCCACCCAACATTCTCTATCCGGCTACATTTGCTGCAGAGGTTCGGAAATTAAAGCGGCTTGGCGTTAAGGTTGACATCTTGGGTGAGGCCGCGATGAGAAGGCTTGGCATGGGCGCNTTACTTGGTGTTGGCCGGGGGTCACGCAAGCAAAGTCAATTAGCAGTCATGAGATGGAATGGTGGGCCTACCTCTCAAAAGCCTGTCGCATTCATCGGCAAAGGTGTCACTTTTGATACNGGTGGCATTTCATTAAAGCCTGGTGCTGGCATGGCAGATATGAAGTGGGATATGGGCGGAGCTGGAGCTGTGGCAGGTCTCATGAAGGCGCTGGCTGGTAGAAAGGCAAAAGTTAATGTTGTGGGTATACTTGGCCTTGTAGAGAACATGCCTGATGGTGACGCGCAACGGCCTGGCGATGTTGTAACTACGATGTCAGGTCAGACTGTTGAAATTCTAAATACTGATGCGGAGGGTAGACTCGTCTTGGCCGATGCATTGTGGTATTGCCAGAAAAAATTTAAACCATGCCTGATGATCGATCTTGCTACNCTTACAGGTGCTATTCTGGTAGCGCTTGCTAAAGAATATGGTGGTCTATTCTCGAACAANGATGAGCTTTCAAATCAACTAATCTCTGCTGGCAAAGGTAGCGGAGAAAAAGTTTGGCGCATGCCTTTGAGCGAAATTGGCGGTCATTTTGATAAGATGATCGATAGTAAAATAGCTGANATGAAAAATATCGGGGGACGTTATGCTGGTTCTACGACAGCTGCCCAATTTTTACAGAGATTTGTTAATGGAGTGCCATGGGCGCATTTAGACATTGCGGGAATGGCCTGGGCAGAAAAAACTACGGCAACAGTACCGGAAGGGGGTACAGGATATGGAGTAAGGCTTCTCGATCGATTTCTAAAAGATAACTTCGAATAGGCTCTACAAATTGTGACCGAAATACGGTTCTATCATCTGTTTTCAATGCCCTTAGAAAAGGCATTGCCTGTACTATTGGAGAAAGTTGTAGAGCGTCACTGGCGCGCATTGATAGTTACAGATTCATTAAAGCGAGTATCGGAGCTTGATTCTCGCTTATGGACTTATAAACCGAGCAGCTTTTTGCCTCATGGTATGGTTGGAGATAAAGACGCTGAATTACAGCCAATCTTGCTTACCCATAAAGATGAAAACTCCAACGATGCAAATGTACTTTTTCTTGTTGACGGCGCGGAAAGTAAGCATATCGGCAAATTCGAAATATGTTGCTTACTTTTTGACGGTAACGATACTGATGGGTTAATAAAAGTTCGTGAGGCCTGGGCATCCTATAAAAATGAAGGCCATAAGGTTATATATTTGCAGCAGGAGCCTTCCGGTAAATGGAGTGAAAAGCGTACGGTTCGCGATTGAAAATATTTACCAATATCTGTAATTATTCTGGAATCAAACCCTTGCGACAAAGCTTGGAGCCGTCTATAAGGCGCCGGTTTCGTTAATAGATGTAAAAACAGGGAATATTTATAATGGCCCAGGAACGGACACTATCCATAATTAAGCCCGATGCCACTCGTCGGAACTTGACCGGTGAAATTAATGCGCGTTTCGAACACGCTGGATTGCGTATTGTTGCGCAACGCCGCATCCACATGATACGCAAGCAAGCTGAGGGTTTTTACGCAGTACACAAGGAGCGCGCATTTTTTGATGAATTATGTGATTTCATGTGTTCTGGGCCGGTGGTGGTGCAGGTATTGGAGGGAGAAAATGCAATCCTTGCCAATCGTGATATTATGGGTGCCACAAATCCCGCAAATGCCGACGAAGGTACGATTAGAAAAGACTTTGGCGAGTCAATAGAGGCAAACTCCGTCCACGGCTCCGATTCACCGGAAACGGCAATTACCGAGATATCTTACTTTTTCTCCGAACTTGACATTGTCGGGTGAAAAATCGGTCAATATCCCGCGGGTCTCATGTTCTGGGCGACCAAGGCTAAACTAATGTTATAGCTAAAACTACAAGCAAGAGAATCACACCTGCACAGGTCCACGCTGACACTTTTATAAGGCCAGCCCAAGTTCTGAGGTGATCTTTCGGAGCTTGCTTATACTGCATATCTCCTGACATAATCTAATCCTATGTAGATTTTTTAATTACCGGCTTTAGGTATACCGGCTTTCTACAACACGCAAGTGTAAAGGTTTCGAACAATCTTAATTAAGAATTGGACTAATGAGCACAGCGTCATCGAGTGATATTCCATCGATAAGAACTCGTCCATCCTCTATTTTTACACGCCTTTCAGCAATCATTTTGAGTGCCACTGGGAAGATAATGTGTTCTTGCTGAAGAATACGTGCCGCTAAAGTATCCTCGCTGTCATTCGGCAATACTGGAACAGCGGCTTGAGCGATAATTGGGCCCGCATCCATATCCTGACTGACGTAGTGAATAGTGCATCCTGCTATTTTAACGCCAGCGGCAAGAGCGCGGGCATGCGTATCTAACCCTTTAAATGCTGGGAGTAACGATGGGTGTACATTAACAAGGCGACCCTGCCATTTTTCTACAAAACTACCTGTTAGAAGCCTCATGAATCCAGCGAGACATACTAATTCTGCGCCACAGGATTCAAGCTCATCATTTAGTCGCGATTCGAAGTCCGTCCGGTTTTCAAATTTGCGATGATCTATAACCGAGTAAGGTAAACCGGCTTTTAATGCTCGTTGAATACCAAAAGCCCCTCTAACGTTTGATATTACCTGCACTATGTGTGCAGGAAACCCGGGGTTCTGACAGGCATCAATTAAAGCTTGTAAATTTGAACCATGTCCCGAGACCAGGACAGCAACCTTTAACCGATCTGTCACGCCCAATCACCTTGAATTAGAACGGGTTCTCTCTTGTTTAATTTTTCAATAACACCTATGGGTGTCACAAGTTGGCCAGTTGCTTGTATTGCCTCAGAAATTGCAGAAGCCTTGTCTGCAGAAACTATTATCACCATTCCAATGCCACAATTAAACGTTCGCAACATCTCTCTAATTTCGATTGAGCCCTTTTCAATAAGCCAACTGAATACTGGTGATTTCGGCCAGGAGTTTAGATTTAATGCGGCACACTTGCCGTCAGGCAGAATACGTGGAAGGTTTTCAAGTAATCCACCTCCGGTGATATGCGCAATACCTTTGATGTTGCCTACCTCGCGAGCGACCCTAATTGCGTTAACGTAAATAATTGTTGGTTCTAAAAGTGCAACACCAAGCGAAACGTCTGGATTGAAGGGTGCTGGTTCGAAATAGCTAAGACCGCTTTCATCGACTATTTTTCGGACTAACGAATAACCGTTTGAATGAATACCGCTGGAGGCCAAGCCCAATACAATGTCGCCAACGTTTATAGTGCTGCCATCAATATCGTCATGGCGTTCCATAGCACCAACAGCAAATCCCGCGAGGTCATAGTCATTTTTCCCATAATGGTCTGGCATTTCTGCCGTTTCTCCCCCGATCAGTGCTGATCCTGCTTGTTGACAACCATCGGCAATGCCGGCAACCACTGTTTCCGCTATTTTATTTTCAAGCTTGCCGGTTGCGAAGTAATCCAAAAAAAATAGTGGCTGTGCACCCTGCACCACTAGATCATTTACACACATCGCGACGAGGTCGATACCGATAGTATCGTGTTTATTAACCGCTATGGCGATCTTAAGCTTAGTGCCAACGCCATCCGTGGAAGCGACAAGTATAGGGTCCTTAAACCCAGCAGATTTAAGATCGAATAATCCCCCAAACCCACCGAGCAATCCGGAAGCGCCAGGCCTTGCAGTTTGAGCTGCCAAGGGTTTAATAGCTTCTATCAATGCATTGCCAGCATCGATGTTTACGCCCGCATTACGATAAGTCAGTTTAGTATTTGATTTTAACGCAGCTATGGAGTCCTCGCTTCGAAAAACATATAAAATAAACACATTCGTCTGGGTTACTATATCAACCCACCACACAAAAATATTGAATTGGATTTATATTTTAATGTTTCGCCTGTCACAAATTGTCAACTTATTTGGTTTTTGCTGCATTACTCTGGTGTTTCAGACCCTTTATAGTACTTCAGTCAAGGCTGATGTGTTCACGATTCGCAATGTTGAGGTGAATAAGAAGGCTGCAAGTGAGCTGACCGCTAAGGCTAAAGCTCTAGCTTCCGGGCAGCGAACAGCACTCTCACTGCTCCTAAAACGCATAACGATGTTATATGACCATGATAAGTTGCCGAAGGTTAATGATGAGTTGGTAACAGAACTAGTCCGAGATTTTTCGGTTTCTGATGAAAAGTTCGGTGGAGGCCGTTACTTGGGCAAAGTGAATGTACGTTTCAGACCAAAGGCTGTTCGCGGGCTTCTAGAAAAAATGAGTATTCCATTTGCAGAGACTGCGAGCCGTCCCCTAGTTGTTTTGCCCATTTTAGCTGAAGGTGACACTCAGTTACTTTGGGATGAGCCTAACCCATGGTTTGATATGTGGGGCGAGTATGCTCGTTCAGATGGACTGTTACCGCTTGTAACACCCCATAGGGAGCTTTCCGACATCTCTTTGATCTCAGCTGAGCAAGCGAGTAGCGGAGATCTGGCTGGCCTAAGGGCCGTGTCAGAGAAGTATAAAACCCGAGGGGTCTTGGTTTTGATAGCTCAATTCAGCGAAATTCAGGAACGTGAGGTTCAACGAGTAGAAATTAAAATGATCAACTTTGGCAAAAATAATCTTTTAGATGAAAAGCTTTTTGCCTACGAGAGCCAGACTGAGATGTCTCTAACGGAATTCCAAAAACAAGTTGTATTGGCGCAAATACAGCAACTCGAGGAAGATTGGAAACAAGCAAATTTATTGAGCGGGGGCATTAATAATACGATGACTGCCCTAGTGCCCGCAGAAAGGCTTTCCGATTGGTTAGAAATCAAAAAACGGTTGAGTCGAGTAGCAACTGTTAAGCACGTGGAGATACGACGTATGTCAGTACGAGAAACTGAAATTCGCATTCGATTTCAAGGCGCAACTGATCAGTTACGTGTTGCGTTGGAACAAAATGGTTTAGGCCTGTCGGCTTATGCTGGGAGAAACGTGTGGACCGTAGAGCGGCTAGATCAATAGACAGGGAATTGTAGGCCTATGGCATTCCATGAAGCATTGCGTCGATTGCCGAATTTAATTTCGCTAGGACGGCTGTTTGCAGTTCCACTTATTGTTTGGTTGATCTCATCCGGTGAAATGGCGATAGCACTTTGGATATTTATTGCAGCTGGGGTTTCTGATGCCGTCGATGGTTTTATTGCGAAACGTTTTGATGCGTCAAGTACGCTCGGAAGTTTTATTGACCCTTTAGCGGATAAGGCTTTAATAGTGAGCTGCTTCGTTACGCTCGGTATTGAAGGTCAAATTTCGACTTGGTTGGTGATTCTAGTTGTTTTTCGGGACATATTAATTATTGGTGGTGTTCTTCTATCATTGCCACTAGGGCGCCCAGTCATTGTGCATCCTCTATTAATTTCAAAGCTTAATACCGCGCTACAAATAATATTAGTTGCCCTAGTGCTTGCGAGAGGTGGTCTTGGTATGAACGATGGACAAATATTGACTATCGTGGAATGTGTTGTTGCGGCAACGACTCTTGCATCCGGTGTCAGCTATGCTTATCGCTACGTAGTCGCTGCAACCGAAAAGGATATTACAGATAGCATCAGTCATCCTAATGAGCTTGGAGATTAAAACTTATGACTTTGCAGCAGAAAAGCTTAGTTTGGCTTTTATTTGTCGTCAGTATTGTTGGTATGCTTATCCTATTAAGGGGAATTTTACTGCCTTTTGTAATTGGCATGGCGGTGGCATATTTGCTTGATCCCGTTTGCGATTGGTTAGAACAACGGCATTTCACGAGGATTTGGGCATCAATCGCAGTCACTTTTGTTTTTTTTGTAATTATTGCACTGGCTCTTGCACTTTTGACACCACTTTTAATCAATCAGGTTACTGACTTCATCGAGAAAGTTCCTGCTTATATTAGTACCTTAGAAATGAAGCTGACGCCTGTGATAGCCTATTTGATGGCACACCTGGACACAGATGGTACAGCCGAGATTCAGAAAATTTTTGGCCAATATATTGGAGATGCAGCGGCTATAGCAGGGCGTGTAATATTTCGCCTTCTAAGTGGACTTGAAACAGCACTAAATGTAATTTCTATTGTAGCAATAACGCCCATCGTAGCCTTTTATTTACTCCGAGATTGGGACAAAATAATAAGTCGGTTGAATGGATATCTTCCACCGGCGTATCGGAAAACAATACAAGAACAGATTCTTTTGATAGACACCACTCTGTCTGGGTTCCTGCGCGGCCAATTTATGGTTTGTCTTCTTCTAGGAATTTTTTACGCAGTGGGCCTCATGATTATCGGCCTAGATTTTGGACTGATAATTGGTCTGGGTACGGGTATGGTTTCATTCGTTCCATATTTTGGAATGCTGGCGGGAGTACTTGTGGGCCTAGGTCTGGCTATCGCACAATTTGACTCATTAGGTCCGATACTAGCAGTTGGCCTTTTGTTTGCTTCTGGACAAATAATGGAGGGTAATTTTGTAACCCCGAAGCTAGTTGGTGATCGGGTTGGTCTACACGCTGTTTGGATTATTTTTGCATTAATGGCCGGCGGCGCGCTTTTTGGTTTTCTGGGGATTCTTTTGGCTGTGCCAGTGGCCGCTGTGATAGGCGTCCTTGTGCGATTTGCTCTCGATTGCTACTTACGTAGCGCACTTTATGCTGGTGAATCACCCGAAAAACTTAATTCTCCGAAATCGTAATAGGTTTATATTGACACCAATATCTCAAATACCACTGGACTTGGGATATCGTTCTGCCGCTGGCAGCAGTGATTTCCTAGTAGCACCTTGTAATAAAGATGCTGTTGCTTGGGTAGACCAGTGGCCCGATTGGCCAGCTCCTGCATTGTTCATTTTTGGTCCGGCCGGGTCTGGTAAGAGCCACCTTGGTCATATTTGGTGCGCACGATCTGGAGCAGATAGATTGCAGATGAAAGACCTTACGGTTGAGACAGCGGCCGACCTAGAGAAGCAGAATTTTGTCCTGATTGATCCTTTAGAAATTCCTTTTGATGAATCAGCGCTCTTACATGTGTACAACACCATAGCAGAAAAAGGAGGGCACCTTCTGATTATAGCAGAGGTTCCACCGGCCCGGTTAGCTTTAGGGCTTGCTGATCTTCGTTCGCGGTTCCAAGCAGCGCCAACGGTAGGTATTGGCATTCCGGATGATCGATTAGTAGGTGCTGTAATGTTGAAGCAATTTACAGATCGTCAACTGAGTGTTGCCCCTGAAGTCCTTACTTTTTTAATGGCGCGCATGGAGCGTACTTTTGAGGCCGCTGGCAATTTGGTTGCTGCTTTGGATGAGGCTGCACTGATTGAAAAGCGTCGAATAACAGTGCCTCTTGCTAAGGAAGTGCTTGCACGTCAAAAAGCATAAAGTTAAGGAACTTGTATTATGCGTTCGGTTTCAAGAACCTTCCGACGTATTCCCTGTTCGGTACGGAAAAGCTCAAATCTTCCCTTATAAGTGCCTTTCGGCCACACTCGGCCGTAACCCTTACGGCCGACAAAGTCGAATTTAATATTAGTGATTCGGGTGATTTTTTTCTTAGAGCGAGCTAATATTTTTGCGCCTGGGGAAATTAGACTCATTTCATATTCATCCCCGGGCCTTCCACCACCAAACTCAATAGCAAACACAAAGTTTGGAGATCTTCGTTCCATCCGGTCTTTAATGTCTAATCCATATGTCAATGCAACACGATTGAATTTGGCACTATCACTAAAGCCTGCTTGAAGAACGAATGCCTTCTTGTAGCGTAATTGAGCCTTAGCTTTGGCGCTCCACAAAGTTTTTTGTTTGATTGCACATCTTTTTTTATCTGTTTTTTCGGGGGAGAAGGGATCTACAACTTTCCCCTGGTGTTGGACAGCGAAGTGTAAGTGGGGAAATTCGGAAAGGCCAGACATTCCTACTTGACCGAGAATGTTACCAGCCTTGACCTCCTGACCTGTTGCTACACGAATGCTGGCATTTTTTAGATGTGCATAAATTGTTCGCCACCCGTTTCCGTGATCAAGGACAACAACATTGCCAAGGCCGCGTCGTACGATGATATCGTGGCCAATGGCCCTAAAAGAAATATCTGGAAGCCCACGGCGGATTTTAATTACTCGGCCATCTGCTGCAGCCAGTACATCTACGCCGCGTTGCATTAACTTAATGCTGCGAAGTCGAATATCAGTGCCTTGATGGTTATTGTAAGATAAACTGCCGCATTGAAAGTCCTTCCACTTCGCCGATTTGTCATGATCAACGAATAGCACAAGATCACAATTGTTTCCAAATTTACAATCTATTGGTATTTCGAAAAGTGCTGGGTTTTGACGCGCGAGAGTGTTTCCACCAAAAACAAGTAGAAAAACAAAAGGCAAAAATCTTACAAACATTAGGCCGTGAATTTTGGAATGATTTTAATGAGGTTTTTTTCAATTGTTATTGAAATTTCACCNCNCTTGAGTGCNAGNGCCTGATTTCCANATATTTTTTTNCGCCAACCTTTGAGNGTACGNACATCAGCATTGTCATCTGCCGCTATTTGTTCCAANTCTGAAACNGTNGCTATGAGCTTGCTTGCGACACCNNTTTCTTCGCTGCAACGCTTTAGCATTACTTTCAATAACTCGGTTACTGGACCAACGCCTTGCGGAAGTGGTGGTTTAATTTTCTTTCTGGGAGCCCGACATTCAGGAACTGATTGACCTTCAGCTATTGCTGACAGGAGGATTTCGCCACTTTTGCCTCTTACAAAATTAGGAGAAAGACCTCTGGTGCGGCTCAGATCTTCGAAATTGCTGGGGGCCCGGCCGGCAAGATCAAGAAGTGTATCATCGCGAGCGATTCGATTGCGGGGTTTGTCACGCCTTTGTGCTTCGCGTTCCCTCCAAGCCGCAACGGCTTGCAAAACTGCTAGAAACCGTGGCTCATTATTTCTACTTTTGATGCGTTGCCAGGCATCACTTGGATTTGCTGAGTAGGTCTTTTTTGCTGTCAGTACTGCCATCTCCTCGTCAAGCCAATGACTGCGTCCACTCTCTATGAGGCTACTATTCAGCTTCTCATAGACGGGCCGAAGGTGCGTAACATCCCCGAGGGCATAAGTTAGTTGTTGTGGAGTGAGAGGACGGCGCGACCAATCACTGATCCTCGACTGTTTATTCATCCGTACGCCAGTGATCTTGGCCACCAGGGGTTCGTAGCCAATCTGGTCTCCAAACCCTGACACCATCGCTGCTAGTTGTGTGTCAAATATTGGAGAGGGTAACTCTCCCATTTCATAATAGAAAATTTCCATATCTTGTCGTGCGGCGTGAAAAACCTTTAGAATTGACTTATCGCACATAAGATCGTGTATTGGTTCGAGATTTATACCAGTGGCCATGGGGTCTATAATCGCTGCCTCGGCAGGCCCGCCAATCTGGATAAGGCATAAGATAGGATAATAAGTCTTTTCGCGCATAAATTCTGTGTCAACCGTCAGAAATTCTGCGTTCTTTTGGCGTTTGCAAAAGATTGCAAGCGCGTCAGTAGTAGTAATTGGTATAATTGGCATACTGATGAGAGGCTACACCCATTTAATTTCCCGTCAATAAAAAGCATTATCTAACGTGTTAAACTTGACAAGACGTTAGAATTAATGCCCCTTGCTTACAGTGATTAAGGCGACATTGATACCCCATATGCATCTTTACCGTACACATAATTGTGATCAGTTGCGCACCGCAAATGCCGGCCAAAAAGTACGCTTGTCAGGCTGGGTTCACCGGTCGCGGGATCACGGGAATTTGCTTTTTATAGATTTGCGCGATCATTATGGAATTACCCAATGTGTAATTGATTCCTCTAGTAACATTTTTGCTGGAGTTGAAGCCTTATCTATTGAATCGGTAATAACTGTCACTGGGTCGGTCAAAAAACGCTCAAATGAGACGGTAAATTCCTTGATACCTAGTGGTGAGGTTGAAGTTTGGATAGAACAGTTCACGCTCCAAGCTTCTGCCGAATTGTTACCAATGCCAGTTAATCAGGATGCGGGCTACCCCGAAGATATACGCCTTAAATATCGGTTCTTAGATCTTAGGCGTGAAGAATTACACCGTAATATAATTTTACGTTCGGCTGTGATTGCGTCAATACGTAGGCGCATGATAGAGAGCGGATTTAGTGAGTACCAAACTCCGATACTTACTTCTAGCTCTCCGGAGGGTGCACGAGACTTTCTTGTTCCTAGCCGACTTCACCCCGGCCAGTTTTATGCCCTACCTCAGGCACCGCAACAATTTAAACAGTTACTAATGGTTGCAGGCTTCGATCGGTATTTTCAAATTGCTCCGTGCTTTCGAGATGAGGATGCGCGCGCGGATAGATCTCCCGGCGAATTTTATCAGCTAGATTTTGAGATGTCCTTTGTGACCCAAGAGGATGTTTTCGAGGCAATTGAACCTGTTATAGCGGGCGTCTTTGAAGAGTTTGCAGATGGTCGCCTTGTCACAAAAACACCGTTTCCTCGCATTCCCTATGATGAAGCGCTTCTGAAATATGGTAGCGATAAACCAGACTTGCGTAACCCTTTGGTCATCGTTGATGTAACCGACACTTTTCGAGGATCAAATTTTAGTATCTTTGCAAATGCTATCGAGAAGGGCGCGGTAGTTAGGGCGGTGCCGGGACCTGGTGCAGGCGACAGGCCGCGAAGCTTTTTTGACAAATTAAATGAATGGGCGCAATCAGAAGGTGCGGCGGGGCTTGGGTACATCATTTTCATTGAAGGTGGTGGGAAAGGGCCTATTGCTCGTAATTTGGAGGAGGATCAACTTTTTGAACTCCAAGAAGCTCTTGGATTGGTCGATGGCGATGCCGTATTTTTTATATGTGACAATCCGAATGACGCCGCACGTTTTGCGGGGCTTGTAAGAAACCGTATCGGAATATCTCTTGAATTAATTCAGGAGGGAAGGTTTGATTTTTGTTGGATCGTTGATTATCCAATGTATGAGTTTGATGAGGTAAAAAGGAAAATCGAATTTAGTCATAATCCCTTTTCAATGCCGCAGGGTGGTATGGAAGCATTGGAGACGAAAGATCCACTTGAGATCAAAGCGTTTCAATACGATATTGTGTGTAATGGGGTTGAGCTTTCCTCAGGTGCAATAAGAAATCACTTGCCAGAAATAATGTACAAGGCTTTCGAAATTGCTGGTTACGGGGCTGACGTTGTTGAAGAACGTTTTGGTGGTATGTTGAATGCCTTAAAATTTGGGGCGCCTCCCCACGGTGGCTCTGCTCCTGGAATAGACCGCATAGTTATGCTTCTTGCTGATGAGCCAAATATACGCGAAGTAGTTGCTTTTCCTATGAATCAACAGGCACAAGATCTGATGATGGGTGCACCCAATTCTGTGGATCAGTCGCATCTAGAGGAATTACATTTGCGAGTAAAGATGCCCCTGAAAGTTAATGATTAGTATTAGCCACCCAAAAGTGCGATTTATTCATATGTTCTTCTTTTGGTTCGAGTCAAAAATCAAAATCGGCATTTTATTTGTTTTTGTGTTGTTTAATTATAAGATAGGGGTAGCGAACCAATTAAGTGATATTGCAAAAAACATATTGCCTCACGAAGCTGCATATGAGTTGGATCTCGAAGACGTAGTTTCTGGCAGTCAACTTGTGCATGCGGACGGTTTTATGAGTTATAATTGGAAGCGCCGTTGTGATGGTTGGACTATCGAGCAAAGACTATTTCTAGAGCTTACCTACCCGGAAAATAAAACCATAAAGTTCAAGGCCGTATCGGTCACATGGGAATCTGAAGATGGATTACGTTTCCGATTTAACATAAGTCGTGGAGCAAATGGTGAAGAAACCGAAAAATATGTGGGTGAGGCTATTTTGGATGGGCCTGGAGGCCCGGGCCGCGTTTATTATGAAAATCCAAAAGGTAAAGAAGTCTTGTTGGATCGTGGGACTATGTTTCCATCACATCATACTCTATTGCTGTTAAAAAGAGCGTTAAATGTTACTCGGTTCAACCGGCAGCTTGTTTTTGATGGAGTTGGTCCAGCGGGTTCTGCTGCGGTTACGGCGATCTTTTTTCCAAAGCAAAAGGCCATGAAGCTAAAGAAACTCGTCAAGGGTTATGATCCCAAGCCGGTATACCCAGTGAAACTCTCTTTTTTTCCTTCAGCGGGCGTTGACTTGAAGGCGGATATTTTGCCGGACGCTGAGGTGAAAGTTTTCTACCAAGCCAACGGCATTGCACCAGTTTTATACCTTAATTTTAGCGAGTTAAAATTTCGCGGCGAGATGATCGCCTTTGCAGCCTTGGAAAGACCTGTGTGTTAATCGGTTCCCTTTCTTATCTTTGTGCTCCCAAATTTAGACCTAACAGCATTCATTGCGGTGTCAATCCGAGCAGCATCAGTATTATAGTTGTTGAAAAGATCTGGTGGATCCATTTGGGTTTCCTTGGTTAGATTTGCAGCACCGACCCCGACAAGCCGAAAATACGTGCCGTCAGCCTCCCTCTTGAGAATATCTACTGCAGTTTTTTGCAATGACCCTAGGAGCCGCGTGGGGCTCTGCAAGCGCCGTGTGCGGGTTAGAAGTGAGAAATCGGCACGCTTAAGCTTTAAGGTTACTGATCCAGCAGCAAAACCTTTTTCAATTAATTTTGTTAAGACCTTTTCACAAAGGTGGTTAACCCTTTCTTCTAAATCTTCAAAAGCATTAGTGTTATTTGTAAATGTTGTTTCAGCAGAGATACTTTTTGTTTCTTGGTCAGGGATTACAAGGCGGTCATCCTCCCCTCGCGAAAATTGGTACAAACGCGTGCCTATTGACCCGTATCTCGAAACTAACTTTTGTTCTGACAATTTTTGCAGTTGTCCAATTTGTGAAATTCCATCGCGACGTAGTTTGGCAGCTAGGGACCGGCCAACACCCCAAAGTAAAGTAACTGGCTTAGGTGCGAGGAAATCCAAAGCATTTGCTTTTCCAATTATCGCGAAGCCACGAGGTTTATCTAAGTCGGAAGCAATTTTAGCGAGAAATTTATTGTAACTCAGGCCCACGCTAGCAGTGACCCCAGTTTCATTTTCTATACGTTTGGCTAATCGCACGATAGACTCGGAAGGTGACATACGGTGAACTCTTTCGGTGCCGCTAAGGTCAAGGAAGGCTTCATCGATAGATATTGGCTGTACCAACGGAGTNAGNTGGCTCATTAANTGNCTAATTTCNGCNGCTACAGCCTTATATTTTTCCATATTAGGTTTTATTATAACCGCATGGGGACAAGCGGCTTGTGCTTTAAACATAGGCATGGCGGATCTCACTCCATATACTCGCGCCAGATAGCAAGCAGTCGCTACGACACCCCGTTTGCCTCCACCTATTATCAAAGGGCGTTTAGCGAGATCAGGATTATCTCGTTTTTCAACTGCAGCATAAAATGCATCACAATCTACATGGGCAATAGTGAGGGTCTTAAGTTCAGGATGCGTCGTAACTCGCGGTGACGTGCAAGCCGGGCATCGGTCGCAGTTCTTATCGGTAGTGTGATCAAATTGATAAAAACATTCGCGACAAAGCGAGGTTTGGTTGTTATTAGTCTCCACCCTTATACTCATATCCTTTGCCATATTTTTATGAGACACTACTGCACTGTAACTTATCTTTGAATGCCAAAAAACAGAACATAAAGCGTGGGGTAATGAGTTAATTGATAGGCGTTAAAGATCACCCGAGTCTATAAGATCTCAAGTTTTTCGAAGGCACGGCAGTTATCCCCCGCATGCACAATGATCGAGACAACGTATTAAATCATTGGACTGGCAGGGTCCGTTTAAAGCTGAATCTGAACATAAGAATGTTTGAAATGCGACTAGTATTATAAAACGATATTTGTCAGGNTACCTTTTAGCTTGCTTGTTTACTTGCAGGTATCAAGCGCCAAGACTTTGAATCGATGTCTAACATGGATAAGGGTTTTTTCGATAAAAAAATCGAAAGGCAGATAGAATATTTACCACGAACTGATGAATGTTTGTGATCGTCACTCAATACCTTAGTAGGACCTTCTTTAGTCAATACTGTCCGGGGTTCTCTCGGGTCACTTGATACGTCCCTCTTTGAAAAGGACATGCTTGCGAGCTACAGGGTCGTATTTGCGAAATTCGAGTTTTTCGGTTTGGTTGCGGGGATTTTTTTTCGTAACGTAATAGTAACCGGTATCCGCAGTGCTTTCGAGTTTTATAAGAATAGTTGCCGATTTCGCCATATTTTCTACCTATCCCCGTTCCAGAAAAGATCCATATTGTAATTAAACCTAGCGGGATACGCTCCTGTTCCTTGCACGTCAAGGCAATTCATCAAAGTTACTCCTCANGCCAAATCCTATTATGGTCCATGTCTGCNCTGAAAAACATAATTTTACGNTCAGNATNGGGGGNTGGTTTCTCTTTCANATACAGTTGTGTCTGCTNAATCACNATTTCNGTNATNCTTGCAACCTTCATNNNAAGTAAGATTATCNAGTGGCACCCAANAAATTTCCTCTAATTCAGGTGTTTGACGTATTTCACCGGTTGCAGCTGAACCGTTAGCGATGAAAAAACGAGTATTGAAACGAATGGGCTGATATTCTGGTGTGCAGGCACGCATTAAGTAGTCTAGAGCAGATAAATCTGGAGCCAAACCCAAGTCATTGTAAGCAGACTGGGCTTCACCTCTTGCTGGCGTTTTTAAGGAGCTTTTCCGCCCAATCAATAGCCCTGTTTCCTCATACATTTCCCGAAGCGCAGTCCAAGCCAGTGCACGCGCTACTTCCGGTTTGCTTGTTCGTGTTAAACGCTCTGAAACGTCAGACCGAAGGCTGAAAGGCGTCTTGAGTTTAAAATCATCTGCTTCAAGTGCTCCGCCAGGAAAAACCCAGACATTAGGCATGAAACGCGCCTTACTTGGTCTTCTTCCTACAAGGACATCGGGATTCTGAGTTTTACCCCGCACGACTATAATACTGGCTGCGTCACGTGGTATTGCTGGCTTTTGATGATGCTCTTTTGAAATGTTTTCCATTCTCTTGTCCAAAATGTTGTCTTTAGCCTACGGTAACTGGTTTGCTGATGTAAATCTTGCTAGATCTATAGCTTGGAAATACTTAGTCTTGGCGTCTAGTATCATGGTTGCAACCCGTTCATCAGGGTTAACTTTTTGTTTCGGTTTCCACGGACACATTTTTCTAATTATTTTTAAATTATTAGAGGCATGTGAATTTGGTGGTCGTCGCATCCTCAGAAATTTTTTAAAAGAAAAAAATTTGTCAGTGTCGAGAGCATTAACGATTTCTGATGCAGGCGANCCTCTCGATGTGCAGATAGATGGGAATACTCCAAGTTGTTGAAGCGAATAGCCGGACGGAGTAATCAGTAAGGCCCAAGTGAGAATGAGCTCGCCGTTATTGGGTAAGCGCAAGATGGTTTGAACTGTACCCTTGCCAAAGCTTGAGGAGCCTACAACTACTGCTCGGCCATTATCCTGTAGCGCTGAGGCAAGAATTTCTGCCGAAGATGCTGTTGCACCATTTATCANAACTACCATGGGCAATCCATTAAGGATATCGCCAGCTGTCGCTTCGAAAGTCTTGATACTTTTACGGTGTCTTCCTTTGGTAGATACTATTTTGCCGCTTTCTAGAAAAAGATTTGCTATTTTCACTGACTCATTTAAAAGACCGCCGGAATTATTGCGTAGGTCAAGAACTATTCCGCGCAGTTTCTTATCTTTAAGTCGCAAGGTTTGCTCTATTGATTCTTCAATTCGCTTTGAAGTTTTCCTATTAAAACTTTCGACACGTAAGAAGCTGACATTTTCATGGTGTGTGACAAAGACGGTTTCAGTTGTGATTCGGATGCGATCTAATAAATAGCGTCTTGGCGAAGGATCTGTTCCTCGTCGAACACGAAGTGATACAGGGACATTAAGTGGCCCTCTTATTAAGTTCTGTATTTTTTGAACGGACATGCCAGCGATATTTATTCCGCTGACCATTGTTATAACATCTTTGACACGCAGATTTGAATNCGCTGCAGGCAGGTCGTCAATTAATTTGACAATCGTAGCTCCCTCGGGATGACGCTCAAGCCTTACGCCAATACCGCCGAAACCTTGTCGTTGAACTCTATTGGCAGCAGCTTTTTTGGCGGAGGCATAGCGTGAGTATTCGTCGAGTTTATCCAGAATATTAGTAAAAAATAATTTGAAAATATTTTCGTCCTCTGCTTTGGCAATATGATGTGACAAGGTTGAGGCTTTCTCGAGGGCCTCGGCAAGATAACTTCCCCATTGTGCGGGTGTTGTGGGTACCATGTTCCTGTAGGCCTCAGTCTTTCCAATNAAAACGATTAAATCATTNCCNTTTTGNGAAACANNNAAATCNGGNTCAATTTGACNNAGTCCNTCGAGGCCAGNNATTGCCAATTTNANTAACTGTGNTTTCTCNAGATACACTTTATCAATTTCANTGATAGTGTAAGTGAACATGCGGAGACGGTTTTCGCGAACNTCGTCAATTTCGACTNTATGTTGCGTAACGCATGCTGCTAATANANTTNTNAGNGTTATTNNACAGAGTATNCTTNGCCACTTCATNNGNCACACAACTGNTGNTTTGGACAAAATNNNACTNGAGCCCCNNNTTCGCGTNTTTACANANATAATATAGTGNCNGCGGNGTGNANAATTNGNGCTNAGGTGGANATNTCTAAAGNACATGAATTTGACCGGCAAATAATTCANTNACGACGTTTACGGTGTCTCTTTTGCGGTGATTTCCGCCTCCCCGAGCTGTGCGCGTTTGCATTCTTCGCAACAATAGCAAATTTTAGGCTTCCTGTTATTGGCAATGCTTCTACCAATTTTACATCGACAGTTTCACCGAGATAGAAGTGGATGCCGGTTCTTTCCTCCGTCATTTTAAGACCGGATTTGTCAACGTTGTACCAATCTCCCGGAAGTGTCCCAATTGGAATGAGCCCCTCTGCTCCGTTATCATTTAAGCGAACAAATATTCCAAAGCGAGTAATCCCTGTGATTTGTGCTTTGAACTCTGCGCCAATACGTTCTGCAATGAAACCCGTTATCAGTCGGCTCTTAACTTCACGCTCAACAGCCATAGCCCTGCGTTCGGTTTTTGAAATCTCTTCACCTATGGCGGAATANTTTTGCGNNAANCCAGANGAATNNCCNTCACTNCCNAGTTTGAGAGCNGTAATCAATGAACGNTGAACNANTATGTCTGAGTATCGCCGAATNGGTGAAGTGAANTGACAATAANTTTTCANNCCTAATCCAAANTGACCNATCNGCAANGGNCCATATACAGCCTGACTTTGNGTTCGTAGAACNATTTCGTTTATGANTGTTGAAATNTTTTTCTTGNGTGCGTCGGNAACTAATAAAGAAAAAGNGCGNGGNTCTATCTTATTATTTTTTATNAATTTTAAACCAAAATTATTTACAGCTTCCGCGAGCGATTCAATNTTATCAGNTGCCGGGCGTTCGTGNATACGATACATNACTGGTGCAGAATNTTGTTCTAGCANCTCAGCAGCAGCTACATTAGCNGTTATCATGAACTCTTCAATCATCCGGTGGCTATCTAAGCGTTGCTGCTCATCGATGGCATGGACGCGTCCAGCTTTGTCAAACTTCACTTTTCGATCTGGTATTTCTAATTCCAGGGTACCGCGCTTTTGCCGTGCTCTATTTAGCGCGAAAAATGCTCCGTATAANGGCTTTATGACTTTATTTGTAAGAGAACCCGTTACTTCGTCAGGAATTCCGTCAAAAGCCGATTGAACTTGTTCATAGGTTAATCTCGCAACTGAACGCATCAAACCTCGCACAAAATTCTTCTTAATTATGTTGCCTTCTGCATCAATTTTTATGCAAGCAACAATGCAAGCGCGGTCCTCGTTAGGTTTGAGGGAGCATACACCGGTTGATAGAGACTCAGGTAACATGGGAACTACTCGGTCTGGGCAATAAACTGAATTGCCTCTTAGGCGAGCCGTTTTATCAAGCGCATCGCCCTCGTGCACGTAGTAGGCGACATCTGCTATCGCGATTTGTAGGTTCCAGCCGCCCTGATTGGTACTAGCTGTGTCTGGTGCTGCCCAAACAGCATCGTCAAAATCACGTGCATCATGTCCGTCAATCGTTACGAATGGTGTTTCTCTAAAATCACGACGAGTACCAAGCTCTGGGACTGTCTTCGATTTTGCAAGCACTGTTGTCTCAGAATCGAAATTCATTGGGACATGTTTTGATCTCAACACTAGAAGGCTTACAATATAAGGATCGTCCTTAGCACCAAGTCTCTCTATAACGCGTGCTTCGCGTTGACTATTAGAAATGCGTTGGGCAACGACATAATCGCCGTCAGTAGCACCAAGCAAATTTTCTTTTTTTACGCAGAGATCCTGGCGATCACTCCGCGCTATCGAGGTTATAGTTGCTCCATTTTTGGTTGCATGTATTAAACCAATAATTTTTACTGGTGTGGACGGAAGAACTCTTATGGGTACAGCTTCATAGCTACCATCCTGCATTTTTTTTAATCGGGCTAAAACGCGGTCTCCGAGCCCGGGATTGACGGGATTATTTGGGCGTACTGATAAGTAAATGATGGACGGTGATAGTCGCTTATTATGTTTTAAGGGTATGCAGATTGCATCTCCGTGACTGTCAATGTGGCTCACTTCAATTACAGTGACATTTGGAATTTCATCGGGTCTTGTCATGCGACGTCGATCGCCTCCAATCAGCCCTTCTTTTTTGAGGTTTTTGAGCTCTTGCCGCAGCCAATTCCTGTCAGAACCTCGGAGGCCGAAAGTGCGTGCTATTTCTCGTCGTCCTACGGTGCCACGACTATTAAGTATCAATTCGAGTATTTGATCGCGCGTGGGAAGCTGCGATTTATTATGGCCGTTCATTTGCGATTATTGTCCGACCGTATTTTTAGCTAACTTTGCTCCAATTTTGGAAGATGATTTTTTATTAGAATTAGGTTTTTTCTTTTTTTGCTTCTTTTTCTTCGTTGATTTCTTCTGTGGTTCTTTCTTTGCTCGCTCGTCAAGTAGTAAAACTGCTTGCTCAATAGTTAAATCATCAGGCTCCGTTGTATCAGGAAGTGACGCATTGACCCGTCCATGTTTAACATATAAACCCCAACGTCCCTTCCGTATTGTTATTGGTTTGCCATCGCGTGGGTGGTCGCCGACTTCTCGGGCACCGCTGCTAGGAGCTTCTGCAAACAAAGTAACTGCACGATTAAGGCCGATTGATATAACGTCATCTTCTTTTAAAGAGACGTAGATACTACCATGTTTGATGTAAGGTCCAAACCGACCAATTCCGGCGGTAATCATCCGTCCTGTCTCTGGGTGAGGTCCAACATCACGCGGCAACGAAAGTAATCCCAAAGCCGCATCAAGATCGAGTGCAGCTGGGTCCATATGACGTGGTACTGATGCACGTTTTGGTTTCGGAGGTGCTTTCTTTCCCTTTTCTTTCTCTAATTCTTCACCGAGTTGTACGTAGAAACCGTAGGGACCTTTGCGCAGTGTAACATTAAGGTTAGTCGCTGGGTCTATTCCAAGAAATTTCGGGCCAGCTGCAACTGCTGCGTCACCGTCAGCGGTTTCCGATTCACTCCCAGCGACCGCCAGTTGCTTGGTATATCGGCAATCAGGGTAATTATTGCAACCGATAAAGGCTCCATATCTACCGATTTTAAGGTTAACACGCCCGTCTTCACACGCAGGACATTTACGCGCGATCTCACCTTCGGNNCCTTCTCCAAAGAAATGTGGACCAAGGTCCTCGTCTAAACGATCGAGTACATCTGAGATTCGTAATTCTTTGGTGCCGTCAACCGCAATGGAAAAGGCAACCCAGAAATCTTCTAATACTTTTTTCCAATCTACCGTACCGCCGGATATGTTATCCAACTGTTCTTCGAGATTAGCTGTAAAATCATAATCAACGTATCGTCTAAAAAAATTTGCCAGAAAAGCAGTGACTACACGACCTCTGTCTTCAGGCTCAAATCGNCGNTTATCAAGAATGACATAGTTTCGGTCTTGAAGTACTTTGAGGATGGAGGCGTACGTTGATGGGCGACCAATGCCGAGTTCTTCCATTTTTTTTACCAAGCTAGCTTCGGTGTAACGAGGTGGTGGCTGGGTAAAGTGCTGTATGCTCAAAACATCCTGTTGCTGCACGGCCTGCCCCTTTTCCATTAAAGGTAAGCGTCTGTCAGTGTCGTCCTCGCCTGATTTATCGTCCTCGCCTTCCTTATAAAGTCTTAAAAACCCATCAAATCTTAATACCGATCCGTTAGCCCGAAGCGTCACCATTTCGTCAGAACAAGCAAGATCGACTGCTACTTGATCAAAGGCTGCGCTTTCCATTTCGCAGGCGACGGTGCGGTTCCAAATTAATTCGTAGAGGCTGAGTTGAGGGCCATCCAGTAACTGGGCTAGTTTGGAAGGTCGCCGAAGAAAGTCGGTCGGACGGATGGCCTCATGAGCTTCCTGAGCATTTTTTGCTTTTGTTTTGTAGACTCGGGGGTTAGGAGGTAGGTAGGAAGCTCCGTAATCTTCTTTAATCAATTCACGGCTAGCCGATATTGCATCATTGCTCAAAGTCACGCTGTCTGTCCGCATATATGTGATTAAGCCGACAGTTTCTCCGTCAATGTTAATGCCCTCATAAAGTTTTTGGGCAGTTTGCATAGTGCGTGAAGCACTGAAGCCAANCTTNCGGCTCGCCTCTTGTTGCAGCGTTGAGGTAGTAAACGGCGGTGCTGGATTGCGGCGCACGGTTTTTCTTTCGATTTCACCGATTTGAAAATTTCGTTGCTCAATTGCGAGTTTTGCTTCATTCGCACTTTTTTCACTAGTTATATCTAATCGTTTTAGGCGCTTTCCATTTAAGTGAGTAAGCCGCGCATCGAATCTCTCTTCGGATGTGGTTTTAAAAGTGCCTGTTATTGACCAATATTCGCTTGGTTTGAATATTTCAATCTCGGATTCCCGTTCACAGATTAGCCGCAGGGCTACTGACTGTACACGCCCGGCTGAACGCGATCCTGGTAATTTACGCCAGAGGACTGGTGATAGGGTAAATCCAACGAGATAGTCTAAGGCACGGCGCGCAAGATATGCTTCTACCAAATCTTGATTAACATCACGGGGGTGTGCAATCGCATCGAGAACCGCCGTTTTTGTNATTTCGTGGAATACNACTCGTTTTACTGTGATATTATCGAGAGCATTTCTTTGTTCTAACACCTCCTGGACATGCCACGATATTGCTTCCCCCTCTCGATCTGGATCGGTTGCTAGATANAGATGTTCCGCACCTTCAAGTGCNTCGGCAATAGCATCAACTCTCTTTTTTGAATCTGCTGCCACTTCCCACGACATTGAAAAATTGTCGTCGGGCTTTACCGACCCGTCCTTTGCAGGCAGATCTCGGACGTGGCCATAACTCGCCAATACTCGGAAATTNCCCCCAAGGTATTTATTTATGGTTTTAGCCTTTGCAGGCGATTCAACAATAACAACGTCCATTGATTGCCTTTTGAGAGATGTGAACACGCTAGGAATTGGCATCGGGAAGGCGTTTCGTCAACCAAAAGCACACGAAAAAATTTACAGATCAGAAAAATAAGTAATTAACTATGCCCTTGCTAAGTTAGCTACGTATCTTAAAATATGTATAAAAACAGACATTTAGCATAATAAAAGGTTTCCCTATCTAAGAATTTAAATAAAATCTGATTCAATGTTGCGAGCGGTATTTTCTTGGAGCTAGGCAAGTCACTATTTCGATGAAAAGGCTCACTCTGCAAAAATGCAAAGCACTTTTTTTGGCTTTGAACATGCCGGCCCGCAATTGAATTTTTTACAATCAATCATAAGTCCAAATTACCGTACAAAGCGCAAAACCAAAGCATGGTCATCGAAAACTGATAAGTAAAAAACATACTACGTCACATTAAAAAAATTTGGAGGAGTCTGACTTTTACTCTTCGGCAGGTAATATCTTTTGTCATTTTTCAAGATGATCCAACCAAAGTATTTTCTACAGCGCTAATTCTTTTTGTTTCTGCATGCGCCTATCTTATCTTCTGTGCCAGCCAGAAGTCTTTCTATGTTTTCTCTGTGACGGTAAATAATGAGCAATGCAAGCAGAGCAGTCGTAGAAATTAAGCTCGGCTCTAAAACAAAAGCGATCACCGGAGTGATGCCGACTGCGATTAGGGCTGCGAGCGACGAATATCGTGTTATTACAGCTGTGACTACCCAAGCGCTTAGAGCACATGCAGCCACGGGCCAAGACATGGCAATATAAATGCCTGCCCCGGTTGCAACGCCTTTTCCACCAGCGAAATTTAGCCACACCGGGAAAATATGACCGATCAAGACGGAAACGGCTGCAATACTTATGGCGTCATTTGCATAGCTTCCTGCCAAAAGTACTGCAACTGAACCTTTCCCCGCATCGAAAATTAGTGTTGCAAGCGCTAGCAATTTGTTCCCTGTCCGAAGAACATTGGTTGCGCCAATGTTACCAGAGCCAACCTTTCTTATGTCACCATGGCCGGCAAGTTTTGTAAAAATCAACCCGAACGAGATTGACCCTAGCAAATAGCTTATTAAAGCAATGATTGAGATAGATAAAAATTGAGAGTCCAAAAGTCGATCCTATGGTGAAAATTTGAATACGCTTCTACCGTCTACAATAGTCTCGTGGACTATTCCTTGGACGGGTCGTCCGTCGTACGGCGAATTTTTGGACTTGCTTGAGAAATTCTCTTCTCGAAGTACCCAAGGCTTGTTAGGGTCAAAAAGTACAATATCTGCTGGCGCTCCGCGCTGTAGTTTACCTCCCGGTAAATTAAAGAGAGTCGCTGGTTTTGAAGTAATTTTCTTCAATGCTTCAAGCAATGAAAGTTCACCGTTGTGAACTAGTTCAAGCGTAAGCGGCAGAAGGGTCTCCAGCCCTATAGCACCACACTCTGCTTGGATAAATGGTAAGCGCTTGGACTCCTGATCTTGGGGTGAGTGGTCGCTAGCAATTATATCAATCGTGCCGTCAGCCAATGCGCTAACCACGGCGAGACGATCATTCTCGCTTCGCAATGGCGGTGATAGTTTAGCAAAGCTTCGGTAGTCGCCAATTGCATTTTCGTTAAGCGCAAAATAATGTGGTGCTGTATCGCAAGTTATATTGAGGCCTCTACTCTTTGCGGCGCGGATAATTGCAACGCCCTCCGCAGTAGAGATATGTGCAGCATGATAGCGTCCGCCCGTCATTTCGACTAACCTAACATCGCGCTCTAGCATAATCGCCTCGGCAGCATTCGGAATACCAGGTAGCCCAAGCCGTGTCGATATCTCGCTTTCATTCATGACGCCATCTTTAGCAAGGAATGGCTCCTCAGGATGCTGGACAATGATTAATCCAAAGCCACTGGCATAGCTGAGGGCCCGACTCATTACCATCGCATTTGAGATCGCTTTTGTACCATCTGTGAACGCAACCGCACCGGCTTCAGACAAAAGTCCCATCTCTGTTAATTGTTCCCCTTCTGTTGCGCGAGTAACGGTTCCGTATGTGTAAACCTTCACAAGCTTTGCTTCACGGGCACGACGCGCTATGAACTCAACCACAGATACATCGTCAACAGGTGGTTGAGTATTTGGAAGGCATACCATTGCGGTAACACCACCCCTAGCTGCTGCCTTACCAGCAGTCTCGATTGTTTCTTTATATTCCTCACCTGGCTCTCTTAGATGAACTCGGATATCTATAAAACCCGGCGAAAGGCATAGACCGGCGCAATCAATCATCCTTGTTTTGCCCGGCAATCTATTTTTTTCTAATTCAGGGCCATAATCGACAACGATACCATCCTGAGTAAGAAGAGCGCCTATGGTATCTAGACCAGTTGCCGGGTCAAGGAGACGTGCATTGAAATATAGGGTCGGCCCCAAGCTCATTGAACTTTATTCATTTTGTTACGCGTTAGAACTTCAAATACAGCCATTCGTACCGCCACTCCCATTTCAACCTGCTCTCTTATGAGAGATCTATCAATATCGTCAGCTAACTCACTATCGATCTCCACACCACGGTTCATAGGGCCGGGGTGCATCACAAGCGCGTCAGGGTTAGCTGCATTGAGTTTTTCCTTGGTTAATCCGTAGAAACGGAAATATTCTCGTATCGATGGAACATACATACCTTGCATGCGTTCGGTTTGAAGTCGCAACATCATCACGATATCGCAACCAGAGATTCCATCTTCTAGGTTGTGAAACACATTTACGCCATACCTTTCAACGTCTTTGGGTAAGAGCGTAGGTGGGGCGACGAGGCGTACTTTTGCACCCATTGTTGTCAAAAGATACATATTTGACCTTGCAACACGGCTGTGCACAACGTCACCGGAAATCGCTACGGTCAACCCCTCTATTTTTCCGTACCTTCGCCGAATTGTTTGTGCATCCAGTAACGCTTGGGTGGGGTGTTCATGAGTACCGTCTCCTCCATTAACCACCGAGCAGTTTACTTTCTCTGAAAGTAACTGTACTGCTCCAGAATGCGGGTGGCGGACGCACAGGATATCTGGATGCATTGCATTCAGTGTCATTGCTGTATCAATAAGCGTCTCGCCTTTTTTTATGGAACTTGTAGAAACAGCCATGTTGATGGTATCTCCACCGAGTCTTTTTCCGGCAAGTTCGAAAGAGGTTCTAGTCCTGGTTGAATTTTCGAAGAATAGATTAATTAAAGTCCGCCCACGCAATAGATCGGTTTTTTTATTCTCGGCTCTATTTTGCTCAACATAAGAATCTGCAAGATCTAATAGTATTTGAATTTCTTGTGGACTAAGGCCTTCTATCCCCAAAAGATGTTTGTGGGGAAATGCGTTAGCAGGGGGGGTTTGCGGACTTTTAACCGCTTTCCGCTGTGAAGCCATTAAAATAAAAGTATAACGGCGAAGTAGCTGAGGTGGCAAGGGTCTTTAAATTCAAATTTAATATTTTTGGCTTGAGGGGTTAATCTTAATTTTGATCTTATCTCTCAGATATATGATTTTTTAACGCATCAAGAGCGCCTTGCAAAATGAAGGCGGCTGCCATTTTGTCCACAGTACCAGCCCTTTTTTTTCGGCTAAGATTCGCTTCATCAATCATTAATCTTTGAACCGCAGCGGTCGAAAGGCGCTCGTCCCAGAAAACCACCGGAAGCGTAATATGTCTCGATAGATTAGATACAAAATCACGAGTTGCTTGAGCACGCCGCCCCTCTTCGCCGTTCATATTAGTTGGAAGGCCAAATATAAAACTGCTTACAGTGTGTTCAGTAATCACTTTCTGGAGATTAGGCAGGTCTTTTGAAAACTTAGTTCGCGGAAGTGTTTTTAAAGGAGTTGCAATTATTAAACTTGGATCGGTAATCGCTAGTCCTAATGTCTTCGATCCGAGGTCAACACCAAGCCAACGGCTATTTTTGGGTTTTTTTTTGGCTAGAGTGATTAATTTTTCTATTGTCATAATTAAACTTACGGTGTTGTTATTGAAGCTTGCAAGGGTGATTGCTAGCCTTCACAGGAAATAGGGCACTTGGGATAGCGTTGATTATGAGTATTGACCACAAGATTATTCAGAAAATTGCACTCTTAGCGCGCATAAGGGTACCTGCTGAAGAGCGAGAAAAGCTAGCAGCTGAATTATCAAATATTTTTGATTGGATTGAGGAGTTAGATAAAGTCGATACCAATGACGTTGATCCAATGACCTCTGTGTTTCGAGCACCAGCCTCACTACGGCAAGACAATCCGAATGACGGAGGATATCCAGAGAGAATTACTGCTAATGCTCCGGAGGCCGTTGAGCATTTTTTCACTGTGCCAAAGGTCGTCGAATAATGATCTTAACCGATCTCACTATTGCTGAAGCTAGAAATATGCTCATTGCTGGAGATATTTCATCGGTAGAATTAACTGAGGCGCATATTAGAGCTATAGAGGCAACTTCCAGCCTAAACTTGTTTATCACTAAAACCTGCGAACAGGCTTTGTCTAAAGCTAAAAAATCAGACACTCAACGCTTGTTGGGTAACCAAGGCAAGTTAGAAGGTATTCCAATCGGTGTAAAAGATTTATTCTGCACCAACGGTGTAATGGCATCCGCTGCGAGCAAAATACTTACGGGATTTACACCTTGTTACGAGTCAACCGTAACCAAAAATCTATGGGATGCAGGCGCCGTGATGCTCGGCAAGACCAACATGGACGAATTTGCCATGGGATCATCAAATGAGACCAGTCACTATGGCCCTGTGACAAATCCATGGCAGCGTATCAATGAACCAAAAGTGAAGTTGGTTCCAGGTGGATCATCCGGCGGGTCTGCAGCTGCCGTCGCAGCGCGAACAGTCATGGGGGCTCTTGGCACGGATACTGGAGGGTCAATTCGTCAACCTGCAAGTTTATGCGGTGTTGTTGGTATGAAGCCTACCTACGGGCGTTGTTCGCGCTGGGGTGTGATTGCTTTTGCTTCGTCGCTTGATCAAGCAGGACCGCTTACGCGCACAGTGCGCGATAGTGCTATTATGCTAGGAGAGATGGCTGGTTATGACGCAAAAGATTCTACTTCTGTTGACATCGGGGTGCCTGACTACGAAGCCGCTCTTGAAAAGGATGTAAAAGGTGTGCGAGTGGGAATTCCGGAAGAATATTTCTTGGAGGGGATGCCGGAGGAGATTCGATCCATTTGGGATCGAGGCATCACTTGGTTTAAAGAAGCCGGAGCGGAAATTGCAAACGTAAGTCTACCACATACCAAGTATGCTTTGCCCACCTATTATATTGTAGCTCCGGCCGAAGCCTCCTCAAATTTAGCGCGATATGACGGCGTTCGTTACGGGCTTCGCATTGAGGGTAAGGACCTGCAAGAAATGTATGAGAATACCCGTGCTGAGGGGTTTGGGCAGGAAGTACGGCGAAGAATAATGATTGGCACTTATGTCCTTTCTGCAGGTTACTATGATGCCTATTATTTAAAAGCTCAGAAGGTGCGCACCAAAATTGCCGACGATTTCAGGAATAGCTGGAAGACTGTCGATCTATTGCTAACCCCGACGGCACCAAGTGCTGCATTCGCTCAGGGAGAAAAAATGAATGATCCGATTGCAATGTATTTAAATGATATTTTTACTGTACCCGCCAGTATGGCGGGCCTACCCGCTATATCGGTGCCAGCAGGTCTCTCTTCAGAAGGCTTACCACTAGGCCTGCAATTAATAGCCAAGCCATTCGATGAGGAATTATTATTCCGAGGCGCTGGTATGTTGGAATTGGCTGCTAACTTCAAAGAGAAACCAACATTAGCAGCTTAAAAAATATAATGTGGTTCTTTGCTTATCATGACACAAAGTTTAATAGTTTTGTTTCTTCTCGGCCTAAGGTGAACGTTTTTATTGTATTACTGAGAACGCAAATTTAATTGAAACTACATTTCAAAAACAGAGAAAATTGCTACTAAATACCGTTGTCATTCGTATTTGGCATGGTGAAACATAATTTGAGATTTTCAATGGCTGAATTATTAAAAGGTACTAAGGGTGATTGGGAAGTGGTTATTGGTTTGGAAATCCACGCCCAGGTCATAACTGAATCGAAACTTTTTTCGAGTGCGACGGCTGAATTCGGTGCGGAACCAAACTCACAGGTCAGCTTCGTAGATGCCGCGATGCCAGGGATGCTTCCCGTCTTAAATGAAGAAAGTGTGCGGCAAGCTGTGCGTACCGGTTTAGCGGTCAATGCAATAATAAATTTGAGATCAGTATTTGCTCGAAAGAATTATTTTTATCCAGACCTTCCACAGGGCTATCAGATTTCTCAATACGAGTCACCCATTGTTGGAGAAGGCGCTGTTGAAATTGATCTTCCAGACGGCGGTGGTAAGACTATCAGGATCGAACGTCTGCACTTGGAGCAGGATGCAGGAAAATCGATACACGATCTTCATCCTACAAAATCATATATTGATTTGAATCGCTCCGGGGTAACTTTAATGGAGATTGTATCGAAGCCAGACATGAGGTCAGCAGATGAGGCTGTTGCGTATATCGCAAAGTTACGTTCCATACTCCGGTATATAGGCGCTTGCGATGGTAATATGCAGAATGGAAGTATGAGAGCAGATGTAAATGTCTCCGTGCGGAACCCCGGCGACAAGCTTGGCACGCGTTGTGAGATAAAAAATGTCAATTCCTTACGCTTCGTTCGTCAAGCAATCAATTTTGAGGCACAGCGTCAGATTGAAATTCTTGAGAACGGAGAGCTAATAGATCAAGAGACACGTCTGTATGATCCAGATCGTAATGAAACACGATTAATGCGCTCGAAAGAAGACGCGCATGACTATCGATACTTTCCAGATCCAGATTTATTACCATTGGATTTGGAGCAAGCATATGTCGATGAATTAGAAGCAGGCCTCCCAGAGCTTCCAGATGTTCGGAAAAAGCGCTTCGTCGCTGATTATGGACTGAGTCTCTATGATGCGAGTGTACTTGCGGCTGAGCGTGATACCGGTGATTATTTTGATTCTGTGGCAAAGAACCGTGACGCAAAAAAAGTTGCCAACTGGATCACAGGTGAATTATTTGGGCACCTTAAAAAAAGTGACTTATCATTAAAGGATTCCCCAGTTAGTGCAGAAAAACTTGGTGGGCTTATCGATTTGATCACCAACAATACGATATCTGGGCGGACGGCAAAGGAAGTTTTTGAAAAAATGTGGCAAACGGGTAACGATGCAGTTGAAATTGTCGAATCAGAAGGCCTTAGGCAGATAACTGATGCCGGGGCGATAGAAGCAGTCGTAGATAAAATAATTTCGGAAAATCCGAAAAATGCAGATGAGGTTCGAGGCGGTAATTCCAAAGCCATAGGTTGGTTTGTCGGGCAGGTAATGCAAGCGACTGCGGGCAAAGCAAACCCAAAAGCGGTAAACGAATTACTTCGCAATAAGTTAAAAGCTTAGGTACAAAACTAGCTGAAAAACTTACAAAAGCTTGCCGTTTTCCTTCAAATGGGAATGATTTCTCGAGGAATTTACCTACCACTTCCGGTTCTTGGCGAGACCATCGAAGGTTATGCTGCCTTCACAATGTCATTAGAGCGTGGTCGTGACTTTACATTATCCTCTACATCTATAATCACTTTCCCCAATGCCCTATGAAGTGCTTTGGCTGATTCCAAGTCCAACTCAACACCCACGCGAGTGCCGGCTCCAAGACCTTTATTTACAAAGTCTATAGTTACAGCGTCATTCATCATGGCGTGATGGGGATGGTCATATGAGATTGCAGCATGTGTGAGGTTGACCCATCCTTCTGGACTCTTCCCTGACCCATCGCAGGCTACCAATTCAAGTATTGATGTACACATTTTGAAAGTTCCCTAAAGTATTTATCCAACATACTTTTTTACAAAAGCGAATAATTTTTCCCAGCCATCATTGCATTGTTCAACTCGGTGAAGAGGCCTATTATAGTAAAAAAAACCGTGCCCCGCGCCGTCATACCGGTGAAACTCATAGGTTTTCCCGTGTTCCTTAAGTTTCTTTTCATGTTGATCTACTTGCTCAGCACTCGGTGCTTGATCTTCATTGCCAAATAAACCAAGGATCGGACAGTTTAGATCTGCCGTCATATCTATGGGAGCTTGAGGTAACTTTTCATTTAGGTCTTCCTCTTCCATAACTACGCGACCTCCCCAGAGATCTAGGCATGCATCCGCTTTGTCGGTTTTTGAGCAATAAATTACGGCGTGGCGGCCGCCAGAGCACGTCCCGAAAACGGCTGCTTTACCTGTAGAGAATTGTTGAGATTTAAGCCAGTCCATTGCGGCGTCAACGTCTCCAACCATTTGGGCATCTGAAACGCCTCCCTCCGCACGTACCTTGGCTGCAACATCTTCTGGGCTGCCCTCGCCTGCGCGTTCGTAAAGATTAGGACTAATTGCTGCGTAGCCGTGGTGTGCAAATTTACGCGTTGTTTCTCGGTACCATTCATCCCATCCTGGCAAATGATGTATCAGTACTATTCCAGGAAATGGGCCGGGCCCCATTGGGCGGGCAGTATAAGCCTGAATGGGGTCGTTGTTGTGACCGTCTAGAATTATCATCTCTGCAATCATACTCTCGTAAGACATGAGTTTCCCTTCCGTAAATTTTTTAATTTATTAACAAGAATAAAGACGCTCGGCCGAAACTAAGCAAGGGGGTCGCTGACAAAAATTTTGCATAAAAAGTAATTAACCTTTTACCGTAACTGAGACAGATCCTAGTCCAGCCATATGATGGTGTAATGTATCGCCCGGTTTTGCCCAATGGGTTTTTACCATCGAACCCAACGAAACAATATTGCCTCCCCTTAGCATATGCCCTTGCTCGCAAAGTTTATTAGCCAGCCATGTAAGAGCGTTTAATGGATGTCCCATAATCAACGAACCCTTTCCACGGCCTAATACTTTTGAATTTAGTGTAACAAACGATTCTAGAGAGGCAAGGTCGAGCTCGTGCCAGTCTGCGATGGGTCGGCCTAGAACGATACCAGCATTGAAAAAATTATCAGCTGTCAAGGTGGGCGTATCTAGGGTCTTAAAATTTTCATACCTCGCGTCAACAAGCTCTATTGATATCATGACAGAATCTATGGCATCAGCAATATGCTCAAAATCGTAGGGATCTCCGTTATTCGGAAGATCAGTATCTAACCGGACTGCCATTTCGGTTTCAATTCCTAATTCTACATAATTGGCTAAATCTAAAATTGCTGTATCCTTGTACATAGTAGAACTAAAAATCTCGCCATATATTGGTTCGTGTATGTCTAAGTACCGCTGAAGAACCGGAGTAGTGCAGCCAATTTTGAAGCCGGACCTGCTGCCCAGGCGGCTTCGACTAAGTTTATCATTCAGGCTGTTTTGAATCTTGTATGCGGCTCCCATATCTAATGGGCGTACACTGCTATCCAACTTTTCGAGCGCAGTATTAGCAAGGCGATTTTCCTCTAAGATGGTCACTGCTTGATTAATATTATCTGATTTCATTCTGTTGCGACAGACGTGAGGATTTCAATTATTGAATCGAAAGCTTGATAGGCAATCATCTCTAATTCTTTTTTTGGTACGGTTTTGGATAGGGTGTTCAACCCATATCGTAGCTGGCTCAAAGCCAAGGGATGTCGCTTGCGCCTTTGCTGCTGACTCAAACTCAGTCGTTGCTACAAGCAAACCAGGGACCTTTAATTGATCAAGAGCATTTAAATCATGCAAACTGCACGATGTGCATGACCCTCAATCTGCCAGACTTTCAATAACAATGTCTGCCTCGCGCACGATAGACTGAATGATATGTAAGTCAGCATTTTTTGAATTGCTAGCTTTACGATACCGCCTCACTCCAATTCCCTTCTCTGTGAATTTGGATTCAATATGATCGATAAACTCGTTGGACCGTTCCTTAGCAATATCAAGAAGAGCGATGGTCCTTTTCTCAATATTTTCTGGAAAACATGTTGGTTTACGCAGCGTTGTTGAGGCTTCGCTGGTAGGATCTCGTAGGAATTGCGGTTTCTGCATGACTACTCCACGGTTGTGTAACAATTAAAATTGGTGGGTCACAGGCTGGATTTCATTACGGTTACGACCACCACCCCATCCACCTATAATGGCCGTTTGTAATCCTGCTGTTCCTCCGGCCCGGATAAGAAGAATACCATGGTCTCTCCAGAATTTGGGCACCATTTCTTCAGCTAATTTAGGGTCAATTCCCTCATCAATGCCGTGTGCTCCTTTTACAAGATCTGCTCCCGGTCGGGTGGTATAGTGGTGTAATGCATCTTCAATATCTTTACGCCCCCACCCATCATTCTTGTAGATTTTGTAATGTTCTGGCGAGATGGCGACGATTACATTAGCGCATTGAACCTTTTTTGGGTGCAACTCATTGACCAGTGACATGGAAAGTGACTTTGCAAGCTGATCAGCTGACCGTGCTGTGTCATCTGCAAAAGCTTGCGTGCCATGACCATGGTGAAGTGTTACAGCATTAGAGCCCGCTGTGCACCCTCGTGATACATGAAGAGGCTCCCATTCGGGATCAGTTTCGTCTTCTGCAAAACAGAAAGTATATTTGCCAGGGTTGCCAAAAACAGCACGATCAATCTCACCAGGACGTCCGCCGCCTACATTCCTTACAACCAGCTGCAAAGTGCGTCCAATGGTGGCGTTTGCGCGATTTCCTTGACCAAAGACATTATGACCCCAGTTCATGCCAATAGATTTAGTTATGGGACCATTTACAATAATTACCGGGCCAGAAAAAAATAAAGTACATAATACTCCGTGAAGAGTAAATTTCGGATTAAGTGCTGCTTCTATCGAAGCAAGAATGACTGGCATATACTCAGGACGGGCACCTGCCATAACAGCATTAATCGCAACCTTTTCAATAGTGCACTCCTGAAAATCTGGGGGCATGAGACCGAGTTGCTCACTGGGGGAACGATTTATACCTGCAAGCATTCGAAGAATCCTGTCATCAGTTGGGGGGACTATTGGAAGACCGTCCGTCCAGCCCCTATCGTAAGCTTGCTCCACTGGGTCATCCCATTCAGAAAACTCTATCTTTCGCGACTTAAATCCAATCTCACTATATGTTGCCTGAAGTTTTTCGTGTACTCCCGGTTCCGTCGATTTGGATCCGCAGCCGGGTTGATTTGGCGGCAGTGCGAGACCCAACCCTTTAATCCCAGTCATTTTTTCCCAGTCGCTCCGGTTCCATCCGTGAACCCGATCGATCTCTTTTTTTCCTTTGGTAAGAATTAGGGTGGGGACGATGTCGACTCCTAACCTGAAACTGTTCTCCAAGGTCCTGTCGTCAATTGCACCGCCAGGTATGGATGGAAAATCAGGGTCATCCTGACAATAAATCCTTATGTTAGCTACTGTATGCCTAAGCTGCTGTAGTACTGGCACCACAAGCTTACAAGTAGGACAATCGCGTTTGACCACTGCGATAAAGCAATACTCATTAATACCCATCATTCATCACCTTACATGGAGTGAATATGCCTAACATACATCACAACTATTATCACGGTCGCGCATATAAATTAAAACCCCGGGTTCGTGCATAGCTTTAAAAACGCTTAACAGCGCATTTTTGGATTTTTTTTTATCGTGTCATGCTGTGGGCAAGCGTAAATTTTGTTGGAAAGTATAATTGGTAAACATTTTTTCGAATTGCAGATGTGCCTAGCTCAATTCGTGCTGGCAATGAACTCCGTCGGTTTTAGAAACTAATTAGTTTTAA
>PARQ01000020.1 GCA_002711555.1 Rhodospirillaceae bacterium
CATCGGAAGCTTATGCGGAAGCGCCTGGAGCGTGAAGGGTATTAAACTTCTTTAATTCCTTAGTAACATTGTTTGCTGGTAACATATGGTGCTATTCACGTGTTTTAGAGCATTTGAACAGGTCGATCTATAATTGCCGTTATATTGGATTTTCGGTGTGGCAATCTGTTGCTGGCTGTAAGATTTTCATACTATGTCTTTTCCTAAGTTATTAATTTTGTTATGAAATTACCCTAGCACTGCTTTTTTCGGTATCGTGGCAAACATGGCACCCTGTCATCGGTCTATCACCAATAATCGCTTTGTGATAGCTATCTTCAACATTCAGGTGACGAATAACTTTGTACGTAAACTGCGTGGCTGACTAGGTAAATATAACGGCCAATCAACCTTACTGAATTTATCGCCTCTTTCCTAAATCAAGCTATTTAGTTTCATTTTCTCCACACCGCAATAATGAAATTAAATTGCGAACCGATGCTATACCCATGCAAAAATTGCATAGGTGCGTTGCAGCAATTTTGTTGGATTACAATATACCCAATGTATATATCTGTTATGTGACAGCGTAATGTATGAAGGGATATTGTTTATGGCGTCTTCAAGACTAGGTATGAAACCTCGGCAATTTGTTGGTGTAAGAGTGTTACAAGCTATTGGTAGAGCCTTAGATGCTCGTGATACGTACCGCGAATTATCAGTTTTAAACGACGTAGAGCTCGCGAAACGCGGTCTTCATCGTAACGACATCGTCAAGCAGGCGATGGAAAAGCTTGGCTAAGTCCTCCCTTAAGTCAAGCTCATTGGCGGGTCCCTCGGGACCCGCCTTTTTTATTCAAGTGCCTTTACAATATCCTCGCACATTTGCTTCGCGTCTGAAAAAAGCATCATAGTGTTCTCTCGAAAAAACAGCTCATTATCGACGCCAGCATAACCAGATCCAAGTGAACGTTTAATAAAAAGCACGGTAGCTGCACGTTCCACGTCAAGAATTGGCATCCCGTAGATGGCACTCTGGGGGTCGGTTTTGGCTGCGGGGTTAGTAACATCGTTTGCGCCTATAACAAATGCTACATCTGTGCTAGGGAAATCTCTATTTATTTCATCTAGTTCTAACACCTCATCGTAAGGTACGTTTGCTTCAGCTAACAGCACATTCATGTGCCCGGGCATTCGCCCGGCTACTGGGTGGATAGCATACCGGACGTTAATACCTTCTTTTTTCAATAAGTCTGCCATCTCACGCAGAGCATGCTGTGCCTGCGCAACAGCCATGCCATAACCTGGGACGATAATTACGCTTGAAGCATTTTTCATTATGAACGCAGCGTCATCAGCACTTCCAGCCCTTACATTTCTATCGCCTGTAACACTACCTGTTGTTGAAGTTTCACCCCCAAAACCACCGAGTATCACGCTTATAAACGACCTATTCATTCCTTTACACATTACGTAGCTAAGAATAGCACCTGATGAACCCACTAGAGCTCCCACTATTATTAAAGCTGGATTGGAAAGTGTGAAGCCGATACCACATGCCGCCCAACCAGAATATGAATTCAGCATTGAAATAACAACTGGCATATCTGCGCCACCGATGGGAATAATCATTAAAATGCCGAGTAATAAGGCTAAGCCGACAATGGTCCAATAAAGTTGTTCCGATTGATCAGTGCAAATCATTACGACTAATGCCACCATAATGATTCCAAGTACTGCATTCAGTAGGTGTTGGCCTGAGAAGATAACCGGGGCTCCGCTCATAATTCCCTGCAATTTTGCAAAAGCGATAATAGAGCCGGTGAAAGTCAACGCGCCGATTGCCGTTCCAATGCTCATCTCAACCATACTAGGGGTAGGAATGCTTAGGAAGTCACCTATCCCATAGGCCGCTGGCTGATAAAACGCAGCCGATGCGACAAAAACTGCGGCGAGCCCTACCAAACTATGGAAGGCTGCAACAAGTTGGGGCAGTGCTGTCATTTGAATTCGGCGTGCAATAATATCACCAATAGCTCCGCCTATTACTAAACCAACTATTATCCAGTCATAACTGACTACGCTGGGGGATGCGAGTGTCGTTGCAATGGCAATTACCATTCCAGTGATACCAAACATATTACCATTGCGCGCAGTCTCGGGTGACGAAAGACCACGCAGTGCCATAATGAAAAATATGCTAGCGATCAAGTAAGCGATCGCAGAGAAATTTTCGCTCATCTCAGGTCCTTACCGTACTTTCTTTTTATACATTTGAAGCATGCGTTGCGTGACCATAAAACCACCAAAGATATTAATAGATGCTAGCACGACTGCTATAAAACCGAATATCTTTGCAGGATTAAGGTCAGCAACATCAATTTCTTTGGGACCGGCTGCAATGAGTGCGCCCACGATTATTACTGATGAAATTGCGTTTGTTACACTCATTAAAGGGGAATGCAGTGCGGGTGTCACATTCCATATTACGTAATATCCTACAAAAATGGCTAGAATGAAGATGGTGAACATCGAAATAAAGGTACCATCAGAATGTACAATGGCGGTGGTTTCGATGAGGTTGGCGCCTTGCTGGGCACCATTTTTGAGTGTTTCAATTACACCTTCTTCCTGAGCAAGCGTAGATTCTAGGACCATGGCCGTTACGCTCCTTTCACAGACTTTTTAGAACGCCTTACTTGGCGTTTGCTAATAGTTCTTTGTTTTGCTGCCTTCACTGTTTTTTTCCTCTTGACGTTAGAAGATGTCTTTCCTGAGGAGGACTTGCGACTAATCTTCCTCTTTAAAGTTGGGTGCACGACCGCTCCGTTCTCCGTTACTTTGATTCCCTCAATTATTTCATCTTTGGGATCGAAAACAATTTTGCTTAGTTTCTTGTCAAAAAATGGTGTGAGAAAATTGAACAAGTTTCGCGAAAACAGTTTACTGGCTTCCTCTGGAAGCCTACCTGGAACATTATCATAACCAACGATGGTAACCCCATTGTATTTTACGATTTGTCCTAGCTTTGAGCCGGCACAGTTCCCTCCAGCTTCGACTGCAAGATCAATTACAACAGAACCTGGTTTCATAATTTTAAGCATTGAATTGGAGACGAGTTTCGGCGCGGGACGACCTGGTATTAGCGCAGTGCAAATAACAATATCTTGTTTTGTTATATGGTCGGAAATTAAACGAGATTGTTTGCGCTTATAATCAGCACTCATTTCCTTTGCATACCCACCTGCAGTCTGTGCCTTTCTAAATTCTTGGTTTTCCACCGCTATGAATTTTCCACCAAGCGACTCGACCTGCTCCTTTGTCGCAGGGCGCACATCTGTAGCCGTTACAATTGAGCCGAGACGTCTAGCGGTTGCTATTGCTTGGAGACCCGCTACACCGACACCCATGACAAAGATGCGTGCTGGCGGAACAGTTCCCGCTGCTGTCATCATCATAGGCAAGGCCCTGCTGTAATGAATCGTAGAATCGAGCACTGCTTTGTAGCCAGCCAAGTTTGATTGTGAGGATAAAATATCCATCGATTGTGCGCGCGTGATTCGAGGCATTAATTCCATTGCATAGCCAGTGATACCAGCTTTCGCCATTGCCAAAATAAATTTTGATTCCGTCAGAGCATTCATCTGACAAATGAGAATTTGGCCTTTGGTGAATGCAGCGAGTTCATTTTTTTTCTCACCTGCAATCATCGGTCGTTGAACCTTCAGGACTATATCAGCACCTCTTATCGTAGCTGCTGCGCTAGCCCCTATAGATGCGCCAGCTGCCCTATACTCTGCATCACTGAAAGAGGCACAAGCACCAGCATTTTTTTCAATTGAGATGTTAAAGCCGAGATCGATAAATTTTTTAACGGTCTCTGGTGAAGCTGCGACACGGGTTTCGCCGGGCCGCAATTCCTTTAATATGGAAATTTTCATTAAAAAGGTTCCTAGGATCGGATAGACCTAAACATATGGGGAAAAAATAGCTATTTTTTATTTGTGGGTCTCTACACTGCCGAAAACTTTCTGATTTGCCAAGAATTTACTCGCTTTTAAAAATAAAAATGTCAATTATTTGCATGGGTCCAATCGTCGCAGGTGTGATAATTATTGAATTTTGACAGCAGAGGCGAGGCGTTCTAACTTTATTTTTGATCTCTTGAAGGGATAAGTCCATGTCGAATGAGACTGAAACTGAAGTTAATTTGGTGTTCCCAACGCCAGTTCAGGTGAGCGAGATTGCTGACTCCAAAACACTTAACGCATCCTTGATCAATGAGATTAATGATGTGCGTAAAGTAACGCCTAACGGATTGCCCAACTCGTGGTCATGCGAAGTTTATACCACAATTTCAAATAACTGTCGTTTGCATGAGCGGCCCGGGTTCGCTGAACTCGTGCGGCATATTGAGTTGGAGACCAAAAAATTTGCAGATCTACTGGCCATTGAGCAATCTTCTGAATTCCTGCGGATAGCTGATTGCTGGGTCAACATTTACGGTCGTGGTCACTCCCAAGAAATTCACGCGCATGCTAATAATATTTTGTCCGGGGTTTATTTCGTAACAGCCCCGGCAGGGGCGTCACCTATTATGTTTCATTCGCCAGACTGTGATTTAATGTTAGCCCCGAAATTTAGTGAGCTTAATGATTATAATAATGCCGCCGTTGGTTTCGAGCCGCAACCCGGTACTATGTTAGTATTTAGGAGTCACTTAAAACACAGTGTTAAAACGAGCCAGATAGATGAAGAACGCATTAGTATTGCGTTCAATCTTAGGTATTGAAATCCTTCGTAAATAGCCAACATGAAGACTCAAACAAAAGCATAGGAGAATTAATCCGGCAAAGGTAGTTTGTGTTCCGTCAATATACGAGATTGGCGTTCTTGTAATTTTTCGATTTTGAAATCTTCGATCAAGCCATTGAACATTTTATGCCAATTAATTTCGGCCTTGAGGTGAAGGAAAACAGAACCAAGACCAACTGCTGCGCGGTCCATAAAGACAAACTCACGCGGCGGCGTAACGCCACCTACTCGGCGTAATTCTTTATAAACTTTGGCGGCAACTTGTGCTCCGTAAAGGCCATTTTCTGACTCCTGTATTCGAGTAACTTTATCTTTGAGAAGTGGTGAATATATGAACTTGGCCCAAATGTTAAGAACATCCATTAGTTCTTTGTTTATATCTTTGAAGCCCCAACAAGCGTATGCCTCAGCGGCGAGCATTACATCGTCCGTCCTGAGTGCTTCATAAAGGTCGATGACCCCTTTTACAAAACGGGAGTGAAATACTCTAATGCAGCCAAAGTCCAGTAAATTAATAACTTGGTTTGGCGCAATAGTATAATTTCCAAGATGTGGATCACCATGGATCACACCAAAATGATAAAAAGGAACATACCATGCCCGAAACATATTCTTTGCCACTACATTTCTAATTTCAAGCGGTTCATCTTTTAAGCTAAGAAGCGGTTCACCATTAAGCCAAGTCATGGTAAGGAGGCGTTGGGTCGAGAGATTAACAACAGGCTTGGGAATACGGACATGTTTTTCATCTTTTAACATGTCAGAATATAATTCCATTTGGCGCCTTTCTCGGTCGTAATCAAGTTCCTCACGTAAACGGGCGGCTATCTCTTTATGTATTTGGCCTGTTGAGAGAGACCGTGTTCCGCGCTCATAAATAGAAAATACGAGTTTCAACTGTTTTAAGTCTGCCTCCACTGCTGAAAGCATGTCGGGATATTGTAACTTGCACGCAAGATTTTGCCCGTCTAAGGATTTGGCTTTATGGACCTGACCCAGAGACGCTGCGTGTGCGGCTTGTCTATCAAAGGTTTCAAATTTCTGCTCCCAGTTTCTGCCAAGCTCAGTTACCATACGTCTCCTAACAAAAGGCCACCCCATTGGAGGAGCATTTGTTTGGAGACGACCAAGAGCCTCTACATAATTTGATGGCAAGGCATCTGGAACTGTTGCTAGTAATTGTGCCACTTTCATCAATGGGCCTTTGAGCCCACCCAAAGCGACTTCGAGTTCTTGCGCGTCTTTGATCTGATTAAGATCGCGTCCCAATAAACGGGCTGTAGCCATTTTGCCGGCCAGTCCACCTATCGTGCCCCCTACCTTAGCATAGCGACGTAGTCTTCCACCTAGATTATTTTTATCAGAGCCCGACATCACATTATAATTTGTAAGGTTTAAGGTTAAGATCAATCTCGCGCCCTGAAATCAGGTCAGCATTTATGCGCCCTATGGTAGGACCCAGCGTCATTCCAACATGGCCCCCACCAAAACCAACAAAAATATTCTTATGTCCGAATATATTGCCGATTCGTGGAACAGAGTCAGGCATTGATGGCCGACAACCCATCCAAATTTGCTGTTCATCTGGATGGAGGCCTTTCACCGCTCGTAATGCTCTAGGGACCATTCGACGAACTCGGGTGAAGTCTGGAGGAGCATCAGCACTAGCGAGTTCGACCCCTGACGTTAGTCTGAGACCTGTATTCATAGGAGACAGAAACATAGAATCTTCAAAAACATTTACAGGATGGCTAAGTCCTGGTTCCGGTGTTGGCAACATAACGTGATATCCACGTTCCGCCTCAAGCGGCACTTTTATCCCTATGGTCTCAAGCAGTTTTTTTGACCATGCGCCTGCAGTTATTACCAGACGTTCCGCTGTGTATTCTCCATTGGAAGAGGTTACGGAAACACTCTTTGGATTACTTCGCGTGATTCCAAGAATCCGTTCTGATATTCGAACACCGCCGCGGGCTAAAAATGCTTCATGCAGCCCAATCATAAGTTTACCGGGATCTAGTATATGTCCGCTATCTGGAGTTAAAAAGGCATGTTGGAAAATAGGTTTCAGGCCGTGCTCTACTTGTCCAATTTCATTCGAATTCAAGATCTCTACTTCTCGTCCTATATCATTAAGTAGTTTTAAAATCCATTGCGCTTGTCGCCAGCCCCGTTCTGTCTCAAAAACTGTGAGCAATCCAGGCTGATGGGTTAGCCTACCCAGGCCTGTAATTGTCAATATCTGGTCGTAGTTTCTACTAGCATGAGCAAGAAGTCCTGCCTTGCGTCGCGCATTGTGTTGGACGCGACTTGGTTTAGCATTTAGGACGAGCCGTGAAAGCCACGGCATTAATTTTGGCAAGTATCGCCACCGAATCATAAGCGGACCATGTGGATTCAGTAGCATAGACGGAACGTTCGCTATTGTGCGAGGGGTGGCGGTCGGAACACAGCTNGCGACGCTTATTACCCCTGCATTTCCTGATGAGGTTCCTTTGTCAGGCTGGCCAGTCTCGAAAAGCGTAACATGGTGCCCATCATCTAATAAGAATATGGCGGTTGATATGCCAGCTATGCCGCCACCTACAACTATCACGTTACGCTTTTTTATCGGCTCTTCACCGCGGGNAGGTTCCGCTTTGACCATTAACTTTGTTTCCTTTACAAGTCGAGTGTCTCAAGTTCGTCAATAAATCNTTCTATAACGCCCAAGCCCTTNGTCCAGAAGTCAGGGTCGGCGGCATTCAAATTAAAAGGAGCAAGTAATTCTTTATGTCGTAATGTGCCCCCAGCACTGAGTAAATGCAGATATTTATCGACAAAGCTTGAATCAGCAGCTTCGTATACTGAGTAAAGCGAGTTCACCAAACAATCTCCAAATGCATAGGCGTAAACATAAAACGGGGAATGGACAAAATGCGGTATGTACATCCAATAGTTTTTATAAACAGGACTAAATTTTAGCGCAGGCCCTAAACTCTCTTCTTGACCATTCAGCCATATATCACCGATCCGATCCGGCGTGATTTCTCCATTTTTCCGTTCGGCGTGGACCTTCTTCTCAAATTCACAAAACGCTGTTTGCCTTACGACAGTATTTAACATGTCTTCGACCTTGCCGGCTATCATAACGCAGCGCTCGGCCGGATNGTGTGTGGTCTTCAACATAGATTTAAAGGTAAGCATTTCCCCGAACACAGAGGCGGTTTCAGCCAATNTCAACGGCGTATCTGCCATGAGGTGNCCTTGTTCTGCAGCTAAAACCTGGTGGACGCCATGCCCAAGNTCATGGGCTAGTGTCATAACATCACGTACCTTACCTTGATAGTTCAGAAGCAGATAGGGATGGGCTGAGGGAACGGTTGGGTGCGCAAAAGCGCCAGAGGCTTTGCCNGGCCGCACGGGTGCGTCGATCCAANCGTTATCAAAAAAGCGTTNCCCTACCTTGGCGAGGTGNGGAGAAAATTCGNCATAAGCCTNGATTATAGTTTGTTTTGCATCNTCCCACGCAATAATGCGGTTATCTGAATGAGGTAGCGGGGCGTTGCGATCCCAATAATCAAGTTGGTCTGAACCGAACCATTTTGCTTTAAGTTTGTAGTAGCGGTGAGATAACCTAGGATAGGCCGATCTTACCGCCTCTATTAGCGCATCGACGACCTCATCTTCAACAAAATTTGAAAGATTGCGCGCGCTAATAGGTCGAGCAAATCCACGCCAACGATTTTCGATTTCCTTGTCTTTTGCAAGTGTATTGGTAATTAGTGCGAATGTTTTTGCATTTTTTCCAAGAACGCGTCCAAAGCATTCGGCAGCTTCCTTGCGAACCTCAGTCTCTGGATCAGAAAATAAGTTCAAAATTTCAGTTTCTGTCATCTTGCGACCGCGGAAAGGAAAGCGCATTTCTGCTATCGTTTGATCAAACAGGCGTATCCAGGCAGTGCGCCCAGACATTGATTTTTCATGCAATAATTCTTCGAGCTTATCATCAAGTTGGTATGGTCTCATGGCTCTCACGTCACGAAGCCACGGATGGTAATGCACAAGTTCTTCCGTTTGCAGCAGCTCATCGAGAACTGTATCATCGATCTGATTGATCTCCAGTGTAAAAAACAGCAATGAAGANCTTATTTCATTCACTTTTTCCTGTGATGTTTGATAAAAGCGGCCAATATCTGGATCGCTAACATTTCCGGCATGCACCAATCCGGCAAAGCTGAGGATAGCACTCAGTTTTTCGTCTATTCGTTCGAACTCTTCAATCGCTAATGCCAATTCGGTGCCGGAAAGCATACCAACTTTGTGTTTATAGGTTTGCTCAAATGCCTTCCCTGCCTTGGAGGAATTTTCAATATCGCACGCAAGTTTTTCAGAATCTCTGCCTGAATAGAGGTCGCTTAGATCCCATTCTGGTAAAACTCCGAGACTATCTTTCATGGACATCACTTTACTCCCAAGCTTCTAAAGGCGATATATTGTGTTAAGACCCATAAGACAAGAAGTATAGGAAAGATGTGGGAAGAAAATTGAGCCAGAAAATCGAATCAGCTGAAGCAAAAAACCTTCCGGGNCTATTTTTCAAGCAGGCTGAAAAATTTCGTGATGCACCATTTTTGTCATTCAAGGAAGAGGGACGTTGGATTTCACGAAGTTGGTCCAAGATTGCCGATGAGGTTTTGGCATTAGCTCGTGGATTGAAAGAAAGAGGAATTGAAAGCGGCGATAGGGTGGTGATTGTTTCCGAGAATCGTCCTGAGTGGCTCATCGCTGACCTGGCAATTATGACATTAGGAGCCATAACAACGCCGGCATATACCACAAATACCTCTGACGATCATCTATATCTGCTTCGCGATAGTGGAGCAAAGACTGTTATAGTTTCGACAGAAACTCTGNTTGAAAAGCTTTTGCCTGCGGCGCGGAAAGTCCCAGCACTTGAAATGGTTGTGGTCATGGATCACTCAGTGACATCGGACTTTGGCGATTTTAATATATGCCGCTGGATTGATTTGTTGAGTGAAGGTCCGTTGCTCGAGCGAGATAGACTGATTGACGGTATTAATCGGACTGACTCTGCTTGCATAATCTATACCTCGGGGACTTCAGGAAACCCAAAAGGGGTGCTGCTTAGTCATGGTGCTATTCTTTGCAATTGTAAAGGCGCTCACATGTTTTTACGCGATGTGCCTGGCTTTAAGCAGGGTTGTGAGACCTTTTTATCATTTCTTCCTTTATCGCATTCTTACGAACATACGTGCGGTCAATTCTTGCCAATATCAATCGGGGCACAAATTTTTTATGCAGAAGGACCTGATAAGCTTGTAGCTAATATGGCTGAAGTGCAGCCTACCATTATTGCCGCTGTGCCGCGGCTTTATGAGGCGATACGTGCGCGTATTCGTCGGGGTATTGAAGGTGTTGGCGGATTGCAACAAAAGCTCTTCGAAACGACTATTGCCTTGGGACGGAAAAAGTATGANTCGANAACTAAATTAACAATTAAAGAAAGGCTCCAAGATACAGCCTTGGAATACTTGGTGCGTCGAAAAATTAGAGCCCGATTCGGGGGTAAGCTGAAGACTTTTGTCTCTGGCGGTGCTGCATTAAACTACGACGTTGGAGTGGAGTTCTTAGCTTTAGGTTTAAATATTCTTCAAGGGTATGGGCAGACGGAGTCGGCTCCCGTCGTCAGCTGCAATGCGTATGCAAAGAATAAACTTCGTACTGTGGGCCCACCTTTGAGTGGTGTGGAAGTAAAAATTGCCAACGATGGCGAAATTCTCGTTCGGGGTGAGCTGTTGATGGATGGTTACTGGAATAGACCAGATGAAACAAATGAAACGATTCGCAATGGTTGGCTTTACACCGGGGATATTGGAGTGCTGGATGAAGACGGNTATATTGAAATTACGGATCGAAAAAAGGACATAATAGTAAATTCAGGCGGGGATAATATATCACCCGCGCGAGTTGAATCTATGCTTACCGAGACGATGGAGATTGAACAAGCATTTGTGTTTGGAGATAAACAACCACATTTGGTGGCGTTGATTGTTCCGTCAGTGGATTATGCTTCAGCGTGGGCCTCCAACAATAAAGCCAATCACGATTTAGAACTGTTTATAAAAGACATTGAGTTCATCAAAGGTATTGAGCAGTCGGTTGATCGAGTAAATAAAAAGTTATCGATAATCGAGAGAGTAAGGCGCTTCATTCTTATCCCCCAGGCATTTAGNGTAGAAAATGGGATGATGACACCAACTTTAAAACTGCGCCGACATAATATCCTTTCCCAATATGGGGACGATTTAAATGCGCTTTATCGCCGATAAATGAGGTCTATTTTGATGCACTAAATATGAAAAATAAATATTCCATTGGCNTTTAACGTCTGATTAGCAGAAGACGATTTGTAACATAAAACGGACCAAGCCTNACTATCGACGCATTTTGGTAAGTAGTTAAATACCGTGATATTCACGAAACCAAGCAACAAACTTCGGCAAACCAANTTCGATGGGCGTTTTNGGTGTGTAATTGAAGTCGCGTTGCATAGGTCTTATGTCCGCAAAAGTTGCCTTCACATCACCAGGTTGCATGGGAAGAAAGTTTATTTCGGCTTTGCAGCCCGTTGAATGCTCTAGTATTTCGATAAAACGCATTAACGGCTCGGGNGAATTATTGCCAATATTATAAACTGCATGGGGAGCCTTGCCCGCTTTTTGCTTTGGAGGTTTTCCGAGACAAGATAGGATGCCAGCAACAATATCATCAATGTATGTAAAGTCGCGTTCCATATCGCCATTATTAAAGACTTTAATTGGTNCTCCCTCAAACATTGCCTTGGTGAACAAGTACGCTGCCATATCTGGTCTGCCCCACGGCCCATAAACAGTAAAAAAGCGTAAACCTGTGCTTGGGATTTTAAAAAGATGGCTGTAGCAATGTCCCATTAATTCATCGGCGCGTTTTGTAGCAGCATAGAGCGAAATCGGGGTATCTGTTCTATCCTCAACAGCAAATGGAACTTTTGTATTGCCTCCATAAACTGAAGATGAACTGGCATAGACAAGGTGCTTGATATTTTTGAGTGAGCGACAAAATTCTAGAATAACCAATTGACCCATTACATTAGCTTCTATGTAAGCTGACGGATTCTCAAGCGAATAACGCACTCCAGCCTGAGCTGCTAAATGTATAACGCTGCTAATTTGTGGATGTTTCTCTGACAAATTCTCCATAAAGTTACTGTCCGCAACATTACCGCAGGCNAATTGGAAATTTTTATTTTCAGAAATACGTTTTAAACGGGCNTCNTTAAGTGAAACATCGTAATAGTNATTGAGGTTGTCGATGCCAACCACGTTGTCACCGCGTGCGAGCAGGGCCAGTGCAACGTAATGGCCTATAAATCCGGCTACGCCGGTAACAAGTATTTTCATAAGAAATTAAGTCCAGATAAATTGGCCAGTTTCAACATACAATGGATTGTCNTGGAAATCATCCCTTTGCCATGCACTTTCTATCGTTTCTATGGTTTCTGACAATCGAACGGTTTTAAATGCAGGTCAATGTTATGCTCATTNAGAGACATTGAAAAAAGGGCGGGGNATTTTTATGTCNATAAAAAATATATTGNAGGTTGATTCAGGTGTGTTGATTTAGAGACCCTTGTTACTTTGTAAGGNCGGCGTGCTGCGTTTGTAGAAAATTATTGTTATTTGGCNTACAAAACTAGACACTATTCAAAACTANNAAAAAATGACTGGTTGCTGATTGGGCTGAGAATTCAAAAAATTTGTAATTCTTCCAAATATTGAAAGGTTACTCAGGTTGATAAAAAGATATAAAAAAACCTTGNNAATGGGGGTCGGAGTTATAGTNTTTTGGCTTTTTCTGGGCGGGCGNACTGTTATTGCAGAACCCATTAAAGTTGAAATTACCCCCGCTCCGATAGCTGTCATGCCAGGACAGACAATTAAACTTGGGGCAAGCCTGTTTAATTTGCCGTCTAACGCACGTTTAAGCTGGTCTATAGATGCGTTTGGTGTCGGAGAGGCTGAGAAGGGCAGGCTTAGTAGAGACTTTCAACCTACATACACTGCTCCTCAAATTGCTCCTAAGAAACCGATTTTTATCCAAATCCTTGCTTTCATTGATGGTGTGCCAGTTGCGGGCGCAAAATCGAAGATTATTTTCGTAGCTTCCGATGGAGGCGAAAAAAAGGGTAAGCTCAATAATGAAAGTGGCTCGGCCCGTCAAGGCGAGCCTGTGCAGGGAGACAAGCCAGGCTTGAAGGGAGGATCGAGAGGACAAGCTATATCTGGCCAAAAAGGTGAGCCAAAAAAAACCGGACAGCTTGAGGCGAAAACCAGGCTTATGCAAAAAGGCGAACAAGGGCAAAAAGGTGCGTCGGGTAAAAGGGGTAAAGCCAAAGGAAGTAATGTTCCCGTTAAAAAAAATGATCTTGGCCAAAAAGATGAGCCCAGCCACATAGGTAAGTCTGGCGGGATAGGTCAGGGAGAATCAAAAGGGCAATCTGGAAAAGATGTTATAAATTGGACCGCACCACCTCCACCGGCCCCAGTTAATCCCGGTAAGGTCATATGGAATAGTGATCCCGGGCGAAACCGATCGNGTAGTTGTGTGATGCCTTCGTGCGGACAGTCAGGGCCATCAGCACCGCCAGAGCCACCTCCGCTGCTCGCGCCCGAACAATGGAATTGAGGGTGACGACTATTTTTTTATTTAAATAAATAATCATAGTCTCGCTTTGTCAGGTGTTTATCAAGCTTCTGGAGATGTCCTGGCTTCAGATATTNGCTGCGATGCNGGTACCACCGATTTGTCTGACCCCAAAGGCAGAGCTATCATTCCGAGCGCCGCTTTGTAGGTATCTAAAAGGTATTCCTGTTCTTCACGGTCTGACGATTCCATTTTGCGTAAACGCACTATCTGGCGCATTATCTTTGGATCAAAGCCTGTGGCCTTGGCCTCAGCATACACTTCTCGTAAATCATCACCGAGTGCTATTCGCTCCTCTTCCAACCGTTCGATGCGCTCGATAAAAGCTCTCAAACGATCACCTGCAACTCCACCGACATCTGCCATTTCAAAAACCCTCAAAAAATACAATTAACAAACACGCTTATCTGATTCGCTAGCTTTTGAAAAGGAACAGCTTAGGAATTTTGGGTTTCCTTATATTTCTCAATTTGTTCCGGNGTTGCCTCTAGTTGATATTTGGTACGCCATTCGTCGTACGGCATGCCGTAAACAATTTCTCGCGCACCTTCGTAGTCCATCTGAAGCCCCTTTTTTTTCGCAGAGGCAAGATACCATTTGGACATACAGTTACGACAAAACCCTGCCAAATTCATTAGATCGATATTTTGTACGTCGGTTCTCTCTTGCAAATGTTTCACCAGTCTGCGGAAAGCAGCAGCTTCAAGCTCAACAACAGTGTTGTCATCCATAATTGCCTCCATTTTTATAACCATACCATCCAATGCACCAACTTAAATGCAGAATCTCTCATTTTGATGTTTGCATAATACGTGCATTACACATTCATAACGTAGCATTTACACCAACNNACATTATTTAAGCACTCATAAAATGGTNCGTAAGAACCGCTACGAATTAACATAAATTCAACCTAAACCGACCAATTTTTATTTTGTGTCTTNTGAACCCTGAGTCATGCCGAGCTTATAATAAAAAAAATGCCCAAAAATGTATTTGAATGCTGATTTCAAATGTAAGTTCCACTACTGTCTAACCATGCGGCGCAAACACCTCACAAAAATCGTTGCCACACTTGGCCCAGCCTCCGAGAAGCCCGAGATCATTCGGGCCTTGTTTCAGGCTGGAGTTGATGTATTTCGCCTAAACTTCAGCCATGGGACGCATGCGGACAAAAAATCAAATATTGAAATCATCCGGGATATTGAGAAGGAAACTGGCCGCCCTATTGCAATAATGATGGATCTGCAGGGGCCAAAACTGCGCATAGGTCAGTTCTCAAAGGGCGCCGTTGAACTCAATGTAGGTGACGCTTTCAGGCTTGAATTAGAGAACAATCAAGGAAGTGAGGAACGGGTAACACTTCCACATGCTGAAATTTTTGCTGCACTCAATGCACCAACGGAGCTTCTTCTTGATGACGGTAAAATTCGGTTAAAGGTTAAAGAAAGTGGGCCGGATTTTGCCGACACTGAAGTGATAGTCGGAGGCAGTCTTTCGGATCGCAAGGGAGTAAACGTTCCGGGCGTATTACTTCCGTTATCAGCATTGACGGAGAAGGATTTACGCGACATGAATTTCGGACTTGATCATGGGGTTGATATTTGTGCCTTATCATTTGTACAGCGGCCTCAAGATATAGCGGATGCTAGGAAACTGATACAGAATAGAGCGGCATTATTAACTAAATTTGAAAAGCCTGCCGCAATACAACATCTCACAGAATTCGTTGAAATGTCGGATATGGTGATGGTAGCACGCGGAGATTTGGGCGTTGAGATGCCCCCTGAAGAGGTTCCAGCCCTCCAGAAGCGAATTGTTGCTTTATCTCGACGTATGGGTAAGCCTGTAATTGTTGCAACACAGATGCTGGAGTCAATGATAAATGCTCCAACGCCAACCCGCGCAGAGGCATCAGATGTAGCTACAGCAGTTTATGACGGTGCTGATGGAGTGATGCTTTCGGCAGAGACAGCAGCCGGCAAGTATCCCATTGAGTCTGTTGCTATGATGAATAGGATCGTCGAACACACCGAGAATGACACTCAATACCGACGTTATCTCGAGGCTGATAGGGTCGTGCCAGAGGCGACTGCAGCGGATGCCATCAGCGCAGCTGCAAATCAAGTCGCGGAAACCCTTTCTGCAAAGGCAATCGTAACATACACAACATCTGGTTCGACGACACGCCGTGCAGCGCGTGAAAGGCCTGATGTGCCGGTANTAGGATTAACTCCGTCTNTCGAGACGGCACGGAAGCTATCTGCAGTATGGGGTGTCCACAGTGTACATACCAAGGATGCCCGTGATTTTTCAGAGATGGTTAGGTTTGCAAGTGATCGAGTGCTCTCTGATGGGTTTGCTGAAATAGGAGATCGTATTGTAATAACTGCTGGGGTTCCTTTTGGAACGCCGGGAGCGACCAACATTCTTAGAATCGCCCGTGTTGGCCAATTCACTGGACAGAGAATTTAAGAATGCCCGGAAACTCGAATATAACTGGCGTATGTTTATTCTAAATTCGGTAGTAAACCTCTCACTCTTGGGTTGGCTTCTGCCGAACCGTTGTTCACCAGGCCTGTCTAGCTCTCAAGTTTGGGTTTTTGATTTAGCATTTTGCCGATTGACACAGATGGGTCCAAGTTTTGCCTGAATTAGCTGCTAATTTTTTTGAGCAAACAGCTGAAGCTGCGATAACAAAGTTCCGCAGTATATGCGAGTCCAATGGTCTTGACATTTGGACGATGGACGACACNGGAGACNTGAGCTATGTGCTCGATGTTGTTAGAATAGGTTCNCCGGATGCNCCATCAGTGTTGGTTCTAACGCCAGGAGCCAGCGAGGGAGAGGGCCTTTGTGCCTCTGCAATACAGTGTTGTGTCCTGGCAGGAGCTATTAGGCGTGAGCTTCCCCGAAAGGTTGCCATTCTACTTATTCATAGTGTGGCACCGAACTGGAAATTTGTACCGAAAAAGAGCTTGTCAATTTCTGAAAGCAATTGGAATGACGCTCTTCTGGTCGCTGCGGAGACCCGATATAAGGAATTTGTAAGGACTGGTAAAACTCTGCGAAAACCGCAACAGGTTGCACAACGGAAAGCCGAGCCGTCACCAGAAAAAGAACTAGAAGCTCTCATCGGAAGTTATCTTTCTCGAGCCAAGAGAATAGGTGTGATCGATGTAAGGACTGGGCCAGGTCTTTATGGAGAATGCGATGTGATTGCGTGTGCTGGTAAGGACACATCAGTAGGCAAGTGCGCGAGACTTTGGTTTGGTGCTAGAGCAGAACTAGATAACACGTTGTCTGTTGCGGCCCCCGGGCCATTTGCTCAAAGCTTAATTGCCAACTTGCCACCGGTTCAATTAGGTGCAGCAGTTATGGAGTTCGGTACATATTCTCTACAAGCATTTCTTAGAACAAACACCGGGAGAATGTTCTACCCTATAGATTCCAATTGGCGAACGCAGGTTATGGATAAAGCGCATATAGTCATACGGCATGCTGTTGCAGAGTTAGCATAATGATAACCTTTTTTACCGTGGTTTATCACCTTTGATAGTGATTCTTCGCATGCAACGGCGCTGGCCTTGATAGTCATTAACTGCGTAATGCATTACACAACGATTATCCCACACTGCGACTGTACCGGGCTGCCAGCGGAGACGGGCAGTAAATTCTGGACGCCTGATATGCTCTAATAAAAACTCGATTATAGGTAACGACTCCTCAAAATCGAAATCTGCAAATCCTTCAGTGTGTGAGCTGATATAAAGTCCTTTGCGGCCGGTCTCAGGATGAGTGCGTATTATGGGGTGGTGGCTTCTGGTATCGATTTCAGGTGGCGGATTAACGGGTTTAACATGGCTATGACCTTTATATCGATCGCGCTTGTCCTGTCCGCCACGTCTTCTATTACGGTTACCAGTATTCTCAACTCTGATATTCGTGAGTAATTTCTTCAGTCCAGTAGATAGAGCATCATACGCTAGGTACATGTTAGAATACATTGTATCGCCGCCAACGGGAGGTGTTTCTAATGCGTGTAGTATAGTTGCTTTGGCTGGTTTCGTGACGAAGCTCTGATCAGTATGCCATAAATTACCAAAATTGCGTTTATCACTGGGGTTCTTGATCAATTCCAATATTTCAGGATGGCCTTTCATTGTAGGCATAAATGGGTGCGTGTGTATGGCACCCCATTTTCTGGCAAATCGCACCAGACCAGCGGGAGACAAATCCTGGTTGCGAAAAAAAATCATGCTGTGGTCAAGCCAAGCTTGATGAATATCACGGAACACTTCACGCTTAATGGGCCTCGATAAGTTGACCCCGATAATTTCACCTCCCATGGCACCAGCTAAAGGCAATACGTCAAGCGTTTTGTATTTGGTACGTCTTTCCTTAATCATGCTATCTCGCAATATCCCTAGTAGGGTTTGTCACCTTTAATGGTGATCCTGTGCATGCGACGCCTTTGACCCGGATAATCCGAGACGGCGTAGTGTTGTAAGCAACGATTATCCCAGATTGCCATTGAATTTTTTTGCCAATTAAATCGCGCTATAAATTCTTCCTTCGTACAGTGCGTACGTAACATGTCGATTAAAAAATTTCCTTCTTCTCCAGTAAATCCGACCAATTCTTGCGTATGCACCCCGATATAAAGCGCTTTTTTCCCTGTCTCTGGATGTGTGCGAACGAGAGGATGCTGGGAATTTGTTTTAACACCCTTTGGGGGTGTCTTTGGNTTCGCACTCGCTCCTTTGTAGCGGTTTTGACGGTTACCATATTTGGCACTGCGCTTGTTCCCGTCACCAACATTAAACGTTCTGATTGGCTCGAGCATTCTTTTCATGCCTGGTGATAGGGCTTTATAAGCGTCATACATATTTGCGTAGAGAGTGTCTCCTCCGACTGTCGGGGTTTCTTTTGCGTATAATAGGGTTGCTTTTGCTGGCCGCGGTGCAAACATCTGGTCAGTNTGCCAACGATTGCCGAATGTATAAGTATCAGCCTCAGTTTTCTTAACTTCGAGAATTTCAGGGTATTGACGAAGTCCTTTCACAAAAGGATGGATATGAATGCCGCCCCATTTCCGTGCAAATTTTAAATATTCCCCCGAGGTGAGTTTTTGATTACGAAAAAACANTACTTGATATGTCAGCCATGCCTCATAGATTTCGGCAAAAGTTTTGCGGTTTATAGGTTTCGCAAGATTAACTCCCGAAACTTCTGCCCCGCAAGATCCTGCGATAGGTTCAACTGAAATTGTCTTGTATGCCACTGAGCGCCTCCCAATCACGCCATAGAAGTCAATTACACTAGCTCAATATCTTACGATATGTTGTTTAAGGCAAGATAGCAGACATTTTTGGAAGCAGGNGTTCTGGAAAGATGGGCAAAGCTGAGTNAGAAGTGTTAGACTTTCCCTTGGTAAATTTTAATNATGGTGCTCAGCATCTCCAAAGCNTCTTCTCTCGGACGTTGGAACGTATTACGCCCTATTATTGAACCTGAGCCACCTCCATCTCTCACCTCACGAATTTCTTTGAGAACCCCATCCAGATCTTTAGCCTCACCTCCTGAAAAAACTACTATCCTCCGGCCATTGAAAGCTGCTTTAATTACATGCGCTACACGCATAGCCAGCGTTGAGATGTCTACCCCGTTGTCTTCGTATACTTTCTTAGCCTCTGCTTGAAAAAGTACATCAGTAGGTGGTTTTACTTTTATCACATGCGCACCCAATTCGGCGGCTAGATGTGCAGCATAAGCACACACATCTATGGCTGTTTCTCCCTCGCGCGTAAGATCTCCACCTCGCGGATACGACCACAATACACAAGCAAGGCCAACTGCTTTAGCTTCTTCTGCCAGTTCGCGAAATTCTTCCATTAGTTCGAATTGATGGTCTGAACCTGGGTAAATAGTGAACCCGATAGCGGAACAGCCAAGTCTTAAGGCATCATTCACACTGCCATAAACTGCCTGGTCCTTAGATGTGGCGTGACTGTTTGAGCTATTGAGTTTCAAAATAGTTGGAATTGCTCCAGCAAAACTGTCAGCACCCGCTTCTATCATTCCAAGTGGTGCGGCATATGCCGAAAGCCCGGCATCTAGGGCTAATTGAAAATGATAGTGAGGGTCGTAGGCAGGCGGATTCTTTTCGAAGCTTCTAGCGGGGCCATGTTCAAACCCCTGATCGACGGGTAAAATGAGCAATTTGCCGGTTCCTCCAAGACGTCCATGCATGAGAATACGCGCTAGGTTATTTTTGGTTCCGGCGCAATCGCTCTCATAATTAGCCAGTATTTTTTTGACACGTTGGGTGACTTTCATGCTCATTTCCTATCGATTATGTTTTGTTTCCCTAATTGAGCAATACAAGAGCCAGAGAGTATTTTCAACTTGTGAGAGAAATCCTTGCTAAGGCGTTCAATTCGTGTCCAAAAGCCACGTGCGACAAGCTATCTCAATTTGTTGGCCGCTCAGCTCTAAATGATAGAAGTCGAGTGATTCGGGGCGGGTNCGAATTAGTTTAGCCCCCGTTTGGAGGGCAATATCCGCAACTTTATCGGCACTAACACCATCAAAACGGACGTAATCGACCCCTTGGCGCAGAGCTGCCAGAGCATGCCCTGGGCTGTCTCCACAATCGAGCATTGCCTTTACGATCACATTTGGAAAATCGGTCTTACCTTTTTTTATAACAGCTTGGAACCAACCTGGGCCAACTGTTCCGGCTGCACCAACTGCACTCAATAGTAAAATTGGTCGTGNAATAGCTGATGCAACACTCAATGCCAGCCTTACATGTGCCAGGCTATGAATAGTTACAGCTTTATGAAGTTTGCTCAGTCTAATGACCCCAGTGCAACTGCTGTATCAGACATCCGGTTTGAAAAACCCCATTCGTTATCGTACCACGATAGAACTCTGACCAACGATCCTTCAATCACTTGAGTTTGTGTTAAATCAAATACTGAACTTGCAGGATTATGGTTGAAGTCAACAGAGACTAAAGGCGCTTCATTAGTCGCTAGAACGCCCTTAAGGTTGCCGTTTGCTGCCTTTAAAATGGCATCATTCACCTCTTCCACAGTCGTCGGGCGACTTGCGTTGAATTTGAAATCTATTAGTGACACATTTGGAGTCGGGACACGTATGGCTGTTCCATCAAGTTTTCCGTCAAGTTCGGGNAACACCAATCCAACTGCTTTTGCTGCGCCCGTTGAGGTTGGGATCATGGCTTCTGAAGCGGAACGTGCCCGGCGNAGGTCACTGTGTAGTGTGTCAACAGTGCGCTGATCCCCAGTAAACGAATGAATAGTTGTCATATAACCCTGTTCAATACCAATTGCATTATTCAGAACGTAGGCAACAGGTGCCAGACAATTNGTAGTGCATGAAGCATTTGAAATCACACGATGTTCAGCAGAAAGCTGATCATTATTCACTCCGTACACCAACGTAAGATCAACGCCGCTCGCTGGTGCGGATATGAGAACTTTTTTGGCACCAGCTTCTAAATGCATTGACGCATCCTCTTTGCTTACAAAGATACCGGTGCATTCAAGGGCTACATCAACACCCAAATCTCCCCAAGGCAATTTTTTGGGGTCACGTTCAGCAGTTACCTTGATCTTGCCTTTACCCAAATCAATCCAATCCTCGCCTGCGGTAATGTCTCCAGGAAAGATACCATGTACCGTGTCATATTTGAGCAAATGAGCGTTGGCCTTTACCGAACCCAGATCATTTATTCCTACAAATTCGATATCATTGCGATTTGCTTCATAAGCAGCACGTAAAACCAGACGGCCAATGCGGCCAAANCCATTTATTGCAACTTTTACTACCATAGGAACTCCCTCAAATTTGCTGGCTGGCCCGTTACTGTTGGGTCCTGCTATCTTAATTTAAACTGTGGCGCTGATGTAGACTGAATGGTAACTAGGTTCAAGCATAGAGGATACAGCCATACTTAAATGCGACTTTTAACGGCATGAATAACCGCTTCGGGTGTTATGCCGAAATGGGTGTATAAGTCTTCGGCTGGCCCCGAGGCCCCAAATGAAGTCATACCAACAAATATGCCATCTGCGCCTATGTAGCGTTCCCAACCGAATCCTACCGCCGCCTCAATAGCGACTTTGGGATGCCCGATGCCGAGAATTGCCTTTTTGTAATCTTCGTCCTGTTGGTCAAATAGTTCNAGGCAGGGTGCGGAAACTACAGCCGTTGCAATCCCATCTTTTTGTAATTTTTCCCGAGCTTCGCATGCAATCNCAATTTCTGACCCAGTAGCTATTATTGTAGCCTGGCGATCACCATCTGACTCTCTGAGAATGTACGCACCTTTGCTGGCTAAATTTTCTGAGGAAAATTGATTGCGGACCGGCGCAACACCCTGCCGGGTTAATGCAATTATGGAGGGCCCCGCTGTGCATTTTAATGCTAGCTCCCAACATTCAGCTGTTTCAGTGGCGTCAGCTGGTCGAAATACACTTACGTTCGGAATAGCTCGCAACGCAGCCAAATGTTCTACTGGTTGATGAGTAGGACCATCTTCGCCCAGTCCAATAGAATCGTGCGTCATTACGTAAATGACGCGCTGCTTCATGAGCCCCGAGAGGCGAATCGAAGGACGACAATAATCAGTAAATATTAAAAAAGTACCTCCATAAGGGATCACGCCTCCATGAAGTGCCATGCCGTTCATCGCTGCTGCCATGCCATGTTCCCGGACTCCGTAATAAATGTAATTGCCCGAGAAATTTTGGGGGCCGATGGGGTTCATATTGTCGGCTTTAGTGAGGTTGGAGCCAGTTAAATCAGCTGAACCNCCTATTAATTCGGGAATAACTGGGCTGAGTGCATCAAGTGTAAGCTTTGATGCTTGCCGGGTTGCTAGCCGGTCCCGCTTGGCCGCTGCTTCTTTTTTAAAAGCTGTTATTGCTTCAGCCCATTGCTCGGGCAAGTCTCCGGCCATTCGGCGTTTAAATTGATCCCTTGTTTTGCCGTCTAGCTTATTCAACCGCAGTCGCCATGATTCCAATTCTTTTTGGCATCTCATGCCGGCACTTTTCCATGCGTTTGAAACCGTCTCAGGGATAACGAATGGGTCATGTTGCCAGTTTAATTTTTTTCGAGTTGCCNCAATCTCTTCATCACCCAAGGGTGCACCATGTGTGGCTTCGCTTCCTTGTTTGTTGGGGGCTCCATAGCCAATTACTGTTCTGCACGCCACCATTGAGGGTCGTGCCTCTTTTTGAGCATTATCAATTGCTTCTGCAATCGCTTCTGGGTCGTGGCCATCAATAGCTTGTGTGTGCCATCCAACAGCATCAAACCGCCTTTGTTGATCATCGCTCACGGCGATTGAGGTCTGGCCATCTATAGAAATTTGGTTGTCATCGAAAAGTAAAATCAATTTATTTAACTTGAGATGTCCCGCGAGTGATATGGCCTCGTGGCTCACGCCTTCCATGAGACAACCGTCCCCGGCAAATACATATGTGTGATGGTTGACAATTTCATCACCGAAGCGCGCATTTAAAAGTCTCTCGGCAATTGCCATTCCGACGGCATTTGCGATTCCTTGACCTAGTGGGCCCGTTGTGGTTTCCACGCCTGCCGCATGGCCAAACTCAGGATGGCCAGCTGTGCGGCTACCAAGTTGACGAAAGGTACGTAATTGATCGACGCACATATCCTCATAGCCCGTTAAATGCAGCAAGCTGTATAGCAGCATTGAAGCATGACCATTTGAAAGAACGAAGCGATCTCGATCAGCCCAGTCTGGATTTCNAGAATCGAACTTTAGAAAGCGAGTGAACAAAACTGTGGCGATGTCGGCCATTCCCATCGGCGCCCCGGGGTGCCCGGAATTCGCTGCCTGAACGGCGTCCATTGATAATGCCCGGATGGCATTTGCCATCTCCGTGTGACTTGGTTTAGCTTCATTGATAGCTNCGTTATCTGTCATGTGTTGTATGCTGTGTGGCTAATGTTTATTATCTCATCTGNTGGATACAGAATGCCGTGTTGCCTGAAACCCGTCAACATTTCTTACCTATCAAAGTGAGGTTTATTTGTGAAAATCATCTTAACTTGAACTCGACAAACGAACTGGTGCAAAAACACTTGCAATTTGTTGATAGGGGTTTTTTCTTATTGCGACGTTGTGTTTGTGCTGAAGCACTGAAATCAAAAAACAATGGGTTTACAAATGTCACGTCTAGCCGAAATACGCGATCGATTAGAAAATGTAACTGTTCGCCTTGAGGAGGTGGCTCTGAAAAAGTCGGATTTTGAAACAGGTGCTCCTAATCAGGAACAGTGTGTTCGTGAGTTAGGAGAGGCGCGGGCAGAATGTGAACAGCTGCGATTGCAGAACNAAAANATGGCCGAGCGNGTGGGANTTATCATCAAACGGTTGAATTGTATTTTGACAAACGACGTCTGAAATTAATCGGAGTGGAATAAGAAAAAGTATGAGTGATTTATCCATCACGATTAATGGCAGAAACCACGTGCTTGCCTGCGAAGATGGCCAAGAGGAGCATTTAGCCCGCCTAGCTGAATATATAGATAAACGCGTGAATGAGATAGCGGAGTCGGTTGGTCAGGTGGGTGAGAATAGATTGCTTTTAATGGCAAGTTTGTTAGTTGCTGATGAGTTAGGTGATGCATACGCCGCGCTATCAGCCGAACGAGGTGAGGCAGATGTTGACCTACTTACCAGACTTGGGGGTCAGCAAACGCCTGCCGTTGAAGATAGTAGAACGATTGACTCTCTGGAATTATTCGTAGAGCGTCTTGAAGCTCTTGCTAGCAAGCTCGAAGATACCGAGGTATAGAATGTTTATCCGCTGCGCGGTTCGTGAGGTCTCGAATATCCCGGGGGCGATAACATTTCTCAGGGAACCGTCCCTGTTGGGGTCGTGGCTCCAGCATATGGTACCCACCTGGTTATCCAGGTCCCATGAGGATGTACTCGATCAACGGCCGTCGCGGCGGTGTTATTCTATATAATGAGCGATGTAACGGCTCAGAAAATCCAATTAAGGATTTATTCAAAGTCAAGAAGAGCGCTGCTATCAGCCAGTGTCACCAGCGCTGCCTCAGACCTTGCGGAAAATTTCATGGAAGCGTTGACTATTATTGGTGATGGCAGCATCGCAGGTTATTGGCCAATTGCTGATGAACTTGATGTTAAGCCTCTTTTGCAAATGTTATCTCGTGCTGGGATCAAAGTTTCATTGCCAACTGTTATTCCCGACCAAAAAAGACTTGTGTTTCAAGGCTGGTCGGAAAACACGCAATTAGTGAAAGGCCCATATGGCACATTGCAACCTCATAGAAGCTCCGCTTTTATTACGCCAGATATCTTGATGATACCGCTTTTAGCGTTTGATGCTGNAGGGGGGCGATTAGGTTACGGGGGTGGTTATTACGATCGTACGCTCTCGGAGCTTCGGAAAAAAAAAGAAATTACGGCTGTGGGGATAGCTTATGCTGGTCAAGAAATTAATGANGTCCCCACTTGCNCAAATGATCAAAGGTTAGATTGGATAGTAACTGAGACTGGCNTGAAAGATCTGAGGGTCTAGTGATGGNAAGGTTATGATGAGAGTCTTATTTTTAGGTGATATTGTAGCTAAAAGCGGCCGAACCGTGGTTACGAAAGAGTTACCCAATCTGAAGCGTTCCCTCAAACTCGATTTTATTGTTGCTAACGCAGAAAATGCGGCTCACGGCTTTGGCATAACCGANAAGATTTGTAGAGAACTCTTTGATATCGGAGTGGACGCCATAACGGGAGGAAACCACAGTTGGGACAAGTCGGAAATCATTCCGTATATTGCACAAGAAAAACGCTTATTGCGCCCGTTAAATTTCCCTGCAGAGACACCTGGTCAGGGGGTGGGGGTATTTGTCGACGGTTCAGGTCGCAAAATCAAAGTCATAAACATCATGGCCCGANTATTTATGGAGCTGCTTGACGATCCCTTTTCGGCTCTAGAAAAAGAACTACCCCTAGGGACCCCAAAATCAGCGGGTTTTGAATCGATTATTATCGATGTGCATGGAGAGGCGACCAGCGAGAAAATGGCCTTAGGACACGTTGCTGATGGGCATGCTAGTTTGGTTGTCGGTACACATACGCATGTGCCGACGGCTGATGCTCATCTTTTGGCGGGTGGTACAGCATTTCAAGCTGATGCGGGGATGTGTGGAGATTATGATTCTGTGATTGGTATGCAAAAAGATGGGTCAATAGCCAATTTTTATCGAAGATTCCCNAGAGTTCGATTATCTCCGGCGGAAGGAGAAGCCACCTTGTGCGGAACTTTCTTTGAGACTGATCCATCCACCGGACTTGCTTCTCGCGTAGAACCAGTTCGAATTGGAGGTAGATTGCAGAGTCAAATACCTACTTTGTAACCATGGCCAGCCAAAAGAATTTGCAATNTGATTTAGAGGACTGCTCGTGGTCATTTGTTTCTNTGTAGTGTTAAGAAATAAAAAATAAATTTGAATCACAATTTTATACTATCGAAACAAATCATCAAAATTACGATTCTATTAAAAAAAATCATAGATGCTGGTCAATTGCGGATGTGCTTTTTTAAAAATAATATTGTTCGTTNGTGCGACTCCAAATCTACCGACTCGTTATAACGAAACTTCCAATTATTTTTTTGTCCCGACCATGATTTGCTCGGGAAAAATATGTGTCATTTTCGATACTACAACGATATTCATTGAACGTTTCCGTTCTGTTAGATGACGTTAATGCATGTCTTTGAAAAAAAATCTGNCGCACAAACGGTAAAGCCCGCGTCTATGTAGCGTTTTGTAAAGTGTTTGATTGCCTGGAATCCNTCTCTCATATGTAAAACTAAGACTGCCGGTTGTTTTTCAGAGCCATCAGGATAAAATTTTTGATGATAAATGGACCCGCGGCAGACATCTTTCCAAAAGTTACTGAAAATAGAATCACGAATGGGATAACTAGAAAAAGATTTCTCATTTGATCCACCTCTTCCCGAGTGTTTTGGAAAAAAATGTATAACGACGTCGATTGTTTAGATTATCATTACAGCAACGTATAATTCAATTTTTNCAACAATCGAAGGATTATAGATTTGAAAATATTAAACGTCCCAGCTTAGCATGACAGTGGTTCTAAGTTGGGACAGTATGCTTCTGGTTAAGTTAGTTAAAAAGGTTTCGGGAGCATCCAGTAACGGATGCGCCAAAGTTCATAATGTTTTTGTTAGGCCCGCGGCAGCGTCATAAATATGGATTATCTTGGTGGATTTTGACGGTTGGGTAGCTCCCTAAAATCCAAAATCGCAAATAATCAACCTCATTATTGCCACAATAGCCCTCTATCAACGTTAAATTATATACCTTATACATCTACATTTGGTATAGATGANNGCACTATTCACTGTATGTTGTTATACAAGATTTTTAAGTGGAAATTGAAGCATGGCTGGTCACTCTCAATTTAAAAACATTATGTATCGCAAAGGTGCGCAGGATAAAAAACGCGCCAAGCTATTTGCTAAACTAGGGCGGGAGTTAACAGTTGCNGCAAAAATGGGTGGAGNTGATCCATCTTCCAATCCACGTTTACGTGCAGCTATCGCGTCTGCGCGCAGCGGTAATATGCCGAAAGATAATATGGAAAGGGCCATNAAGAAAGGTGCTGGAGGAGGTGAGGGGGATGATTTTGAGGAAATCCGTTATGAAGGCTATGGTCCAGGTGGCATTGCAATTGTTATCGAAGCCCTTACTGATAATCGTAATAGGACTGCATCTGAAGTGCGCGCGATTTTTTCTAAGCATGGAGGGTCTCTTGCTGAGACGGGCGCCGTAAGTTTTCTTTTCGACCGTGTGGGTGAGATTCGTTATGCTTCAAGTGAAGTGGATTCTGACACTGTATTTGAGGCCGCTCTTGAGGCTGGTGCGGATGATGTTATTACGAACAATGAAAGCCACGAGATAATTTGCAGCGCATCTGAATTACACGCTATTTCAAATACTTTGGAGGCTGCTTTCGGTGAGCCACAATCGGCGAAGCTAGTTTGGCGGCCACAAAATACTATTCAAGTCGATCACAACGATGTGCCAAAGCTGCTTAATTTTTTTGAATCGCTTGATGATAATGATGATGTTCAAACCGTATCGGCAAATTTTGATATCGCTGATGATGTCTTGGAAAAATTAACGGCATAGGGCTGTAAGNAATATGCGTATTATTGGTTTGGATCCAGGCCTTAGAAACACAGGTTGGGGGGTAATTGACGTTGAGGTTAATCGTCTGACATATGTTGCTGATGGTACCGTACGACCTCGCCCTAAAGAGGGGCTTGGCAAACGGTTACGTGCTCTTCACGATGGGCTAATAGAGGCAATTTATCTCCACAAACCAAGCGAAGCAGCGGTAGAAGAAACTTTTTTAAATAAGAATCCGCGATCTACAATTAAATTGGGCGAAGCGCGAGGCGTGGTTGTCTTAACGCCGGCGTTAGCGGGTCTAAGCGTAGCAGAATATTCTGCAAATCGTATTAAAAAGTCCGTGGTAGGCGCAGGGCACGCTAGCAAGGAACAAATCCAAATGATGGTTGGGCGAATCTTGCCCGGATGCCAGTTTTCCAGCGCGGATGCAGCTGATGCGTTGGCGGTCGCAATCTGTCACGCTAACACGCGAGCGACCGAAATGAGTTGGGAAAGGAATAAAACTTTGCCGCAGGTATTGTCATGATTGGCAAGCTCACGGGCCTTCTCGACTCAGTGACTGAAGATTGCGCAACCGTCGATGTTGGAGGAGTTGGCTATATTGTTTTTTGTTCTGGACGTACTTTGTCTGGTCTACCACCACTTGGTCAAATGGTAACACTGCAGATCGAAACCCACGTGCGGGAAGACCATATTAACCTTTACGGGTTTAATGATGTTGCCGATCGTGACTGGTTCCGTATGCTAACAACAGTACAGGGCGTTGGCGCTAAAGTAGCCTTGTCTATTATGACTACTCTGACTATCAAAGAACTTACGGATGCAGTGCTTGCCAAGGATAAGGCAATTGTCGGACAGGCTAATGGTATCGGCCCAAAACTCGCGCAGCGTATAGTTGCTGAACTTCATGATAAAATCGGTAAGCTTGCGGTTGACGGGCAAATTTCAGACATTGCACTGTTAGACGAAAGTGTAAATAGTTTTGACAGGGAGGCGGTTTCTGCACTCGTAAACCTTGGTTTTTCGCGCATGCAGGCGGTTGGCGCAGTATCACGTGCTTCGCAATTATTGGGCCCAGATGTTGGTTTAGATGATCTAATCAAATCTGGCTTAAAGGAGCTGACTCGATGAGTAACCCGTCAGACCGTGCTGTAACTTCTGATTTTGCCAAGGAGGATCAGTCCGAAAATACACTACGTCCACAGGAGCTTAGCGAATTCATAGGGCAAAAGACTGTACGGGAAAATCTCTCGGTTTTNATAAACGCTGCCAAAAAACGTCGAGAAGCACTCGATCACACCTTGCTGTTTGGCCCGCCTGGCCTGGGTAAGACGACATTAGCACAAATAGTTGCGCGCGAGTTGGGCGCAGGATTTCGCGCCACATCAGGACCAGTTATAGCGAAGGCGGGAGACCTGGCCGCCATTCTCACGAATTTGCAACCCCACGATGTTTTATTCATAGATGAGATCCATCGACTCAACCCGGCAATTGAGGAAGTTCTCTACCCGGCAATGGAGGATTTCCAACTCGATTTGATAATTGGTGAGGGCCCTGCCGCAAGATCCATTCGTATTGATCTGCCAAAATTCACTTTGATTGGAGCGACAACGCGATCTGGATTGATCACAACGCCTTTACGCGAAAGATTTGGCATACAAATGCGGATGAATTTCTATGATGAGCCAGAGTTACTTCAGATTGTAGAACGTGGTGCTAATCTACTGAAGATGGATCTGACTTCTGATGGGGCTAGTGAGATTGCAAAACGAAGTCGTGGCACGCCGCGTGTTGCTGGCAGATTATTGCGCCGAGTTCGGGACTTTGCGATGGTTGATGAGGCAATAACAGTAGATGCAGATGCTGCAGATTCTGCATTGAACAAGCTGGGTGTTGACTCGGCGGGATTAGATCGGATGGATCATCGATATCTGACGGCTATTGCTGAGCACTATGGCGGCGGGCCCGTCGGGGTTGAGACCTTAGCTGCTGCTTTGGCGGAGCAACGTGATGTTCTTGAGGAAGTAATAGAGCCTTACCTCATTCAACAAGGACTGCTTCAACGTACCCCGCGTGGGCGAATGCTCACCAGTCAAACGTGGCAGCGCCTTGGTTTAGAGGCGCCGTCCGGAGCAAGTGAACAGTTGAGTTTCCTGAACAANCAAAAGGACGATGATGGTTAGCTTGCCCCATATTTACCCACTCCGGGTTTACTACGAAGATACTGACGCTGGCGGCATTGTTTATTACGCCAACTATCTTAAGTTCGCAGAGAGAGCTCGTAGTGAATTACTACGCTCGATTGGGTCCGGAAATATTGAAGTAATGGTTGAATTTGGTGTTTCGTTTGCGGTTAGTAGTTGTGCAATAAAATACAGGCGTCCAGCAAAACTGGACGACATGCTGGAGGTGCGCACTGGCGTTGCCAAAATCGGCGGTGCCACAATGACCATGATCCAAGAGGTATATAGGGGGAGCGATAGACTGGTTGAGATGAATGTCCAAATGGCATGCCTCAATAAAGTTGGACAGCCAACCCGTCTGCCACAGCTAATCCGAGATTCGTTCAGTTCGTTGGCCTAACCTAGCGGAGTAAAAGGAGCACAAAAAAATGGAACAAACCGTTATTGATGCCGTGACTTTGCCCGGATCCAAAGAGGCCGCTGATCTCTCGATAATGAGCCTTTTTTGGCGTGCTCATTGGGTAGTAAAAGCGGTAATGGTTGCGCTCATCGCTGCTTCGGTATGGACCTGGGCCATTATAATTGAAAAGATTTGGCGNATGCGCAATCTTGAAAAAAGGGCCTTTAAGTTTGAAGATGCTTTCTGGTCTGGCGGTTCATTAGACGATCTTTATGAGCGGATAGGACAAAATCCTCATGATCCAATGGCGGCAGTCTTCTCGTCGGCGATGCGTGAGTGGCGCAGAGCGTTATCAAAGGGAAAGATTGAACAGGCGGTAGCCGAGGCTCTGCGCGAACGCATTGATCGCGTAATGCAAGTTACGTTAGGNCGCGAAATGGAACGATTGGAACGATATATGACGTTTCTTGCTTCAGTGGGCTCCACTGCGCCATTCGTGGGCCTGTTTGGAACAGTCTGGGGCATAATGAATAGTTTCCAAGCAATAGCTGTTACCAAGCAAACAAGCCTTGCTGTGGTTGCGCCTGGAATTGCCGAGGCCCTGCTAGCTACCGCATTAGGTCTTGTTGCGGCGATCCCAGCAGTTGTTGGCTACAACAAAATCACATCTGAGCTTGGCACATATGGCAGCCGGCTCGAAGCTTTTGCAGGGGAATTCAGCGCTATTCTTTCGCGTCGGATGGATGAGGGGAAAAGCTAAGTGGGCGCATCTTTGCAAGACAATAGTCGGTTTTCAAGATTTGGATCNCGGTTTAGGCGTGCGCCAATGGCGGAAATAAACGTGACACCGTTCGTTGATGTCATGCTTGTGCTGCTCATAATATTTATGGTAACGGCACCCCTGTTGACAGTGGGTGTACCTGTCGATTTGCCAAAAACAAAAGCCGCAGTTTTGAACAAGACAGATGAACCGTTGGTAATATCCTTAAATTCGAAGGGTGAAATTTTCATCCAAAAAGCTAAGGTCTCGAAAGACAAATTTATTCCACGCCTCATCGCTGTCACAGACGCCAATCCGGAAATTAGGATTTTTGTAAGAGGGGATAAATCCATAGAATATGGTCNTGTTATGGAAATTATGGGAGCTGTAAGCGCCGCGGGTTTCAAAAAAGTTTCACTTCTTGCACAGTTACCGAGCCGGGGAAAGAATATGAACCGGAACAAAAAGCGAAAGAAATGAACCACTCTAATGCGAACACCTATTGTCATCTCTGTTCTTATGCATCTATCAGTAGTTTTTTTGGGCTGGGCAGGTCTGCCAGCAGTCGACCGACCAATCATCGAGCCAGATCANGTTATCGAAGTAGAGGTTATAAGCGAATTGGAGCCCAAAAAATCAAGGGTAGAAAAAACACCTCCCAAGAAGGAATCCACGGTTTCTGCNACCTCTCGGCCGTTACTTCCCCCCCCTTCCACCGAGACAACCGCGGTGCCTATGCCTTTGAGCATGTTGGAAAAGAAACCGCTAAAAAAACCAGTACAACCAGCTCCAAAACAAAAAGCAGAGGAACGGTTACAGCCCACTTCTCCCCCTCGCCCGCGTATGAAGCCGAAGGCGCCACCACGAGACTTATTTGCATCGGTGTTGAAGTCTGTCGAAAGACTAGAAAAGAGAAAACCAGCAAAGAAAAAAAAACAGATGAAAGACTTCGACAAAAATATTTTAAATGTGCTGGAGAAACACAAGTCTGTGTCCGCGAATCCAAAACCGAATCAGCTTGCAAGTTTGTTGGGGAAGGTCACGCAAAGCGACAAGAATGCTATACGTCGCCAAATAGAGCGATGTTGGAATCCGCCGGTTGGCGCAAAGAATGCAGAGGAATTAACTGTCGAGCTGCGCTTGTACGTCACACCCGACGGCACGGTTCAAACTGTAAATGTTATAGACAAGGCGCGTGCAGCGTCGGATCCTTATTTCAGGGCGGCAGTCGAGAGCGCGTATCGAGCCGTTCTCAATCCACGTTGCCGTCAACTCAAATTTCCACTCGACAAATATGAACAATTCAAAACCATGACAATAGTCTTTGACCCAAGAGAGATGCTCGGACGATGAAAAATATTATGAATAGATTAACTTTTTGGATTGCGAGTAAAATTTTTCTGGCTTTTACACTATTTAGCTTTTTTGCTTGCGCTGAAGTGCGGATTGATATCACCCGGGGCGTTGTTTCCCCAATACCTTTAGCAATCACAGAGTTTCATGGTTCTTCCGGGCAGGAACGCCAGGTTGGGGCTGATATAGCTCAGGTGATAACGTCTGATCTTGAAAGCTCGGGTCTTTTTAAGCCCATAGATAAAAAGGCTTTTTTGCAACAACCTGAATCATTAAATTCAAAGATTGAATTTAATGATTGGCGAGTGATCAACGCGCAGGCGCTTGTTAGTGGAAATGTGGAGCGACAGGATGATGGTAGACTTCGTGTTGAATTTAGACTCTGGGATGTAGTCGCTGAAACACAAATGACGGGTCTTGCATACTTTACCAAGGCAGATAACTGGCGCCGTGTTTCCCACATCATCGCTGATGCGATCTACAAGCGGATTACGGGTGAGACCGGCATATTCGACACTAGAATTGTTTACATAGCGGAAAGTGGCCCCCAGACGCGGCGAATTACTCGGTTAGCAATTATGGATCAGGACGGCGCTAACCAGAGATTTTTAACAGATGGGCAAGCGCTGGTGCTGACACCAAGGTTTTCACCAACAACACAAGAAATTACTTATCTGTCGTTTTTCAATGACGCTCCGCGTGTGTATCTGTTTAATATAGAAACGGGCAGACAAGAAATTCTTGGCACTTTTAAGGGTATGACATTTGCTCCGCGCTTTACACCAGATGGTAATGAAGTGCTAATGTCTCATGCCGAAAATGGTAATTCGGATATCTATCTGATGGATTTGCGTACTCGGCGTGCGCGGCGAATAACACGGCACCCGGCTATCGATACATCGCCTAGTGCTTCGCCGGATGGTAAGCGCATAGTGTTTAATTCTGACCGGGGCGGTTCCCCTCAAATTTACATTATGAGCAGAAGTGATAGCGATGCAAAGCGAATAAGTTTCGGTAAGGGCAGGTATTCAACTCCGGTTTGGTCTCCACGAGGCGACTTGATAGCATTTACGCGGCAGTACAAAGGCCGTTTTTTTATAGGCGTAATGAGGCCTGATGGATCTGGTGAACGTATGCTAAGCGAGAGTTTCTTGGATGAAGGTCCGACTTGGTCTCCCAATGGTCGTGTGTTGATGTTCTTTCGGAAAAAAAGAACTGAACGAGGCGGCGGCGGCGGTGAGAGCTATATTTATTCTGTCGATCTTACAGGCCATAATCTTCGTAGAGTAGTTACACCAGGTGAGGCTGCGCATCCTGCCTGGTCACCATTGCTTCCATAAAAAGGCTCATCTTGGGGTTCCTTCCTAGAGCTACGTAGTCTAAGCTGTTCATAGGCACAATCGTTTTTAGATAAATGGTATTTTTAGCATCATGTGCTATATAATAAATATTACGCCTCACAATAACACTCAGGGGGTTTTGTAAATGAAACTTAAAGTCTTAAGTCTTTTAGCCGCCCTATCCATAGTCGCCGGCTGTGAAACGCCGTCGGAGGGAACGGGCTCTACGGCAGGCTCCGGGGACGCAGCCACTTCTTCTTCTAGTGGAGGGAGCGCGCCTGTTTCTGCAGCAGTGCCAGGGTCGCAGCAAGATTTTGTTGTGAATGTTGGTGACAGGGTATTTTTTGGCACAAATAAGGCCGATTTAAACTCTGAAAGTATATCAACACTTAAAAAACAGGCAGCTTGGATGACAAAACATAATGGTGTCAATCTTGTAATTGAGGGCCATTGTGACGAGCGCGGCACGACCGAGTATAATTTAGGTTTGGGGGAGCGCCGTGCTAATGCCGTCAAAGATTATCTCATCAGCGTCGGTGTTGCCGCAAGCAGAGTTAAAACCATAAGTTATGGTAAATCTCGTCCTGCAGTGCCTGGTTCAACCGAATGGGCGTGGTCTCAAAATAGAAGGTCGGTATCGTTGGTAAAGGGTTCTTCTGCCAATTAGAATTGGCCTGAAGGTTGGTACAGGGGGCGCTCTGGAAGGGCGCTGCTCTGCACCAGCACCTGCCATAAAACGGCCTTAATTGCTCGATATAATTGTAAAGTCTATGGAGCAGGATCATGCTTAAGGTGGTTTTTACGCTCGCTTTTTGTATAGCATTAGCGTTTGGTAACACAGTACGAGCTCAAGGTAACGAAGACTACGCGGATGATTTGCGGCGTTTGGTGCAAGATATACGTGATCTTCAACGATATGTTTACTCAGGTTCTGGAAGCGGCCAACCCGCTAAACCGGGCCGTGCACAGCCATCTAATGCTTTGCCTGCTGATGCAGTATCACGGTTGCATTTGAAGTTACAGTCTTTAGAAACACAAATTATGACGCTGACTGGGAAGGTAGAAGAAATCGAAAATAGTCAAGATCGTGACGAAGATCGGTTGCAACGGCTCATTTCCGATGTCGATTTACGCCTTCGCGCCATCGAGATAAAAACTGGTGTGAGCCAGTCTTTTCAGGGCCCAAAACCATCCGTTGGTTCTGATAAGGTTATTTCCCCGGCGAGCGGCTTGAGGCCTGGCCAGAAAATTCTTGGCACTGTCTCACCTGGCGATATCGCTAATAACTCAACTGAAATCAAACAGAGGCCGGGATTGAGTGGGTTAGGCCATACGGAGCACAAACAGCCAAAGAATCAATCATCGTCTGGTGTGCAACGGCCTCTCGACGCGCCTACACCTAAAAGTCCGAACAATGTAGGCCTTTTACCAGATGGAACTCCAAATCAACAGTACACATATGCTTTTGGTCTCTTGAAGAATCGCGATTTTAAAAATGCTGCGCGGTCACTCAATGCTTTTATAAAAAAAAATCCTAAACATGCGCTTGCAGGAAATGCAATGTACTGGCTGGGAGAAACATATTATGATCAAAAACAATACGCTGAGGCAGCAAGGGTCTTTCTTGATGGATACCGTCGTTACCCGAAAAGTAAAAAAGCGCCGGATAATCTCTTGAAATTGGGTAAAGCTCTCAATTCTGTTGGAGAGAAAAAATCGGCTTGCGCTACCTGGTTAAAATTACTGAAAGATTATCCGAATGCGGGTTCACGCCTTACGCGCAACGCAAAGAATGCTGTTAAACGGAACAAATGTAATTAATCAATGATTTTTGAGTCTAGCCTTAATCGTGACTCGGAGGTTTCTTCGGATGAGTTTGGGGCGCTTATGGAGGAGGTGGGACCTTTCGAATCTTCACCGCATATAGCCGTAGGGTGTTCAGGCGGTGCTGATAGCTTAGCGCTAGTTTTTTTGCTTGATAAATGGACCAAAGTTAATGGTGGGAGAGTAACTGCCTTAATAGTTGATCATGGTATTCGCGATGAGTCCTGTAATGAAGCAATTACAGTAAAAAGCTGGCTTGCAGAAAAAGGGCTTGAAAGTGAAATTTTGTTTGCAAATCTCACAAGGTCGATTCCATCATTACAAAGTGTAGCTCGTTACGAACGATATCGTCTGATGGGTGATTGGTGCAGGGAACGGGGCGTTCTACATCTTTGTATGGGGCATCAAAAAGAAGACCAGGCTGAAACCCTGATTCTTAATTTAATGCGTGGCAGTGGCATCGATGGTTTGGCAAGCATGGCCCCGATCGTAGAGCGTAAATCATATCGAATATTGAGGCCATTATTGTCTGTTTCCAAATCTCGACTCATCGCATGTTTAAGGTCGGAAAGCCAAACCTTTGTGAAAGACCCGTCAAACGAAGACATGGCTTTCAAGCGAGTTCGTATTCGCGCTTTACTGCCCGAGTTTGCGCGAGAGGGGGGCAATATTGAAAGATTGTCTAAGGTAGCAAAGCGCATGGCGGAAGCACGATCAGCACTAGAGGAAGAGACCGCTGCCCTTATGGCGGAATCAGTTGTAGTGCTCCCTGAAGGGTATGCGCGGTTAAATCCCCAACCCATCCTGAAAAGCTCTCGCGAAGTAGCACTGAGAGCTTTGGGGCGTGTGTTGCGTACTATCGGCGGGAAACTGCATTCGCCCCGCGGCGATCAATTAATTGACTGTTACGAAGCTATAGTTATGAGTGATAAGGTGGGAAAGAGGTTTTGTCGCACGCTTTGTGGTTGCCAAATGCGCGAACAAGATGACACCATTTTTATATTTCGAGAGAAACTTAATAGAGCCGAAATTGTTGAAATTGGGCATAAATGGTTGTGGGACGGTAGGTTTTTAATTTCGGGATCGCCCAATAAAACACCAAAGGTAGTTCTGAGCGATGGTCAAAGTCCGCCTAATTTTGGCTCTTATAAAAAAAAACGAATACCGATTCCTTTCTGGCAAGCGCTACCGTTATTGACAGGCCTTGACGGGGAGGTTTTGGTGCCCAATGTTATAGGGGCGTTCAGGTTTGCGCCAAACCAGAAGGATGTGTCGCTTGAGATTGCTTTTCAGCCTCAGAGACCCTTATCTGCTGCATCCTTTAAAATTTGAAACAGTACACACAGGCGGTAAACAAAAGGCGCGGTAGACCACATTCGCGTAACAACGCGAACTAAAGCGTACCGTGACAACTGTGTTGCGAATGTGGTAAAAATTAGATTTGGAACCCACAAGTGCGGTTGCTTGTATTGCAGAAGGAGTGAAGGCTCTGTTTGGTCGTAACGTGGCCCTTTGGGCGGTTATTTTAGTTGTATTATTCGGGCTGTTTAACCTATTCCAGCGTCCGCAGGGAGGGAATAAAACATCTGATGTTCCGTACTCTGCGTTTCTCAGTGATGTAGAAAAGGGCCAGATATCGAAAGTCACTATCCAGGAAAATAAGATAATTGGGACTTACAAAAATTCAAACGGGCTGTTTACATCTATAGCTCCGGAGGACCCGGGTCTAATCAACAGGCTCATAAAAAACGGAGTAGTAGTGGAAGCAAAACCACCCGAGGAGGGCATGCCTACACTTTTCGCTGTTCTACTTAATTGGTTTCCAATGCTTCTTCTCATCGGTGTTTGGATCTTTTTTATGCGCCAAATGCAGTCCGGTGGTGGTCGAGCAATGGGTTTCGGCAAGTCTAAGGCGCGCATGCTCACCGAACGAAGCGGCCGAGTGACTTTTGAAGATGTTGCCGGCATTGAAGAGGCTAAACAAGAATTAGAAGAAATTGTTGATTTTTTGAAAGATCCTCAAAAATTTGGAAGACTTGGCGGTAAAATTCCAAAAGGTGCTTTATTAGTAGGACCTCCCGGAACAGGGAAAACACTTTTAGCAAGAGCAATAGCAGGTGAAGCTGGAGTTCCATTTTTTACTATTTCTGGTTCTGATTTTGTAGAAATGTTTGTTGGCGTTGGTGCTTCAAGGGTTCGTGATATGTTCGAGCAGGCAAAAAAACAAGCGCCATGTATTGTTTTTATT
>PARQ01000021.1 GCA_002711555.1 Rhodospirillaceae bacterium
TTCTATTAAAGTTCGCGAATCGGGTCAAGTAGAACTTAAAGTTATAAATAAAATTTTTAAAATCCCGCCAGCATTGAAGGCATGCGAAGTATTTCTACGGAGGTTCCCGCAGATACACGAGATGCCAGCGGTTCTCGAACGATAAAGCAATCGGATCGGGCAAGTGACACCATCATAGAGCTATCTTGGATAGGAAATGGTGTTACTTGCATTAATCCATTTTCACTTTTGCTTAACCTGCCGCGTATGTAGTCTTTCCTCTCGCCATTCTTGCGGAGAGCTTCAGTCACCTTGACAGTTTCAAGAGCGCCGTCGGAAGTTTTTAGGCCAAGTTGTGCTTCGATCGCTGGTTTGAGAAATATTAAGGCGCAAACCATCGTTGAGACCGGGTTTCCTGGCAGTCCAAGCAGAGGTGTGCCGCTAAAGTTGCCAAATATCAGCGGTTTGCCTGGTCTCATTGCAATTTTCCAGAAGTCAACATCAAGTCCGATCCCGCCAAGAACTTCCTGAATGAGATCGTGATCTCCAACTGATGCCCCACCTGTAGTTACAAGAAGATCAATACCCTTGGCACCTTCGGCCATGCGTGATAGAGCGTTACGATTATCGGGAGCGATTCCAAATAGGACAGGATCACCACCAAATGCACGAACTGCAGCGGCAAGGCCAGTAGAATTAGCGCTCACTATCTGATGTGGCCCCAGTGTATCGCCCGGCATTACTATTTCATCACCCGTCGATATTATGCCAATGCGTGGTCGTTGTCTGACCATAACCCAGGGAATGTTCATGGCTGCTATCAAGCCGGCATCGCGAGCAGTGAGTAATTGTCCAGGTTTTAAGAGTATATCACCTTCGCTGAAATCAAGACCAGCAGATCGAATATGCCGTTCTGGTTCGATTTCTTTTACAATAACACTATCGCCTGCGATTGTTGTGTCCTCTTGAATGACAATAGTGTCAGCGCCCATTGGAACCGGCGCGCCAGTAAAAATACGTACCGCTTCGCCTGAGTTGAGAATTTCAGGGTAACTTCCGCCAGCATGCGCAGTGCCAACAATCTTTAGATGAACAGGCACAGAAGAGATGTCCCTGGCGCGTACTGCGTAGCCATCCATCGCCGACACATCGAACGGGGGCTGAGTTCTTCGTGACTTCAATTCTTCGGCAAGGACACGGCCAAATACATCACTCACGTTCACCTCTATTGAGGCTGTACGTTCCATCGCTTTTGTGATTTTTGCTCTGGCTTCAGCTACCGTCAACATTATTAAAACTCAAAGTCGCCTGATTGCCCACCAGTTTTGCTAATGAGACGAATGTTCGATATCTGCATGTCTCGGTCAACGGCTTTGCACATGTCGTAGATAGTGAGGGTCGCCACGCTCACTGCAGTTAATGCCTCCATTTCAACCCCTGTCTGAGCCCTTAATCCACACTTCGCGATAACCTCGATAGAATTACTTTCTTTGTGAAGATTGAAGTCAACAGAGATGCTTGTAAGTGCCAACGGATGACAAAGTGGAATAAGGTCATGTGTTTTTTTTGCTGCCATAATGCCAGCTAATCGTGCAGTGCTCAGAACATCTCCTTTCTTTGCACCCCCAGATTCTACCAATTCTATCGTGTTGGATGTCATATTAATAAAACCACGGGCAATAGCTGTCCTTTGGGTCGTCTTTTTCTCAGTCACGTCTACCATTGATGCCTTTCCATCATCATTAATGTGCGTCAATTTCGGCATAATACTTCCTCGTTTACAACGGGCTTATTCGTATCCAGTAAACGCAATGTCGCTGCCTCCACATCCTCTTGGCTCATCAGCGACTCTCCGATTAAAAAACAATTTGCACCAACATCNGACATTTGAGCTAGGTCATCCGGACTAAAAAGGCCACTTTCACTGATCAAAAGCTTATCGGGTCCTATTCTTTTCGAAAGCTCGATTGTAGTGTTTATGTCCACCTTCAACGTTTTTAAATTACGATTATTTATCCCAATGAGTGGCGAGGACAGTCTTACAGTTCGATCTAGCTCAATAGCGTTATGAACCTCGACTAAAACTGCCATGCCTAGATCGTGAGCTAGTGCCTCAAGCGATATCGCCTCATTATCGCTCAGCGCCGCCATAATAAGCAAAACGCAATCCGCCCCCAGTGATCTTGATTCGTAGATTTGAAAGGGATCAAGCATAAAGTCTTTTCGAAGAACGGGCAACTGTGTNGCATTACGTGCATCAATCAAAAANTCATCAGCACCCTGAAAAAAAGGCTTGTCTGTTAGAACTGATAAACACGCAGCTCCTCCTGCTTCATATGCTTTTGCTATGGCCGTGGGATTGAAGTTAGACCGTATAACGCCTTTACTAGGAGATGCCTTTTTTATTTCCGCAATAAGACCGTATTTTCCCTCCCGTTGACGAGCTTTTAATGCTGCTGTGAAATCCCGCACTGCCAATCCATCTTTGGCCCGGGAAATCATCTCTGACATTGATATTATATTTTTTCGGTCTCGAACTTCACCGCGTTTGACGTTACATATATTNTGTAAAATATCAGGCATTATGATTTGCCCGTATTCATCANAAGCATTGTCAATGCATCCTTTGCCTTNCCCGAGTCAATTGCATCGGCTGCCACCTCTACACCTTCTTTAAGATTTGCTGCTTTTTCTGCAACAACAAGGGCAGCAGACGAATTAAGAAGTACAATGTCTCTGTATGGTCCCTTCGCTCCCTTAAGGAGGTCTCTTATTGCTTTTGCATTTTCTTCGGGAGATCCTCCCTTTAACTTATCAATATCGGTAAGTGGGAGGCCTGCATCGCCCGGGCCAATTTCTAAGGTGCTAATATTACCATCGGCTAGCTGTGCAATTTCACTTGTCCCGGTTGTTGTAAGCTCATCCATGCCATCATTGCCATGAACAATCCAGGCCCTTCTAACGCCAAGGCCCGAGAGTGTTTCTGCCATTGGAACTAACCATTTTGGGTCGTATGTACCCACCAACAAATATTTTACTGATGCCGGATTACACATCGGTCCCAAAATATTAAATATCGTTCTTATACCAATTTCAGCGCGGGTCGGACCAACGTGTCTCATCGCGCTATGGTAAATAGGGGCCATTAAAAATCCGATTTTTGCTTCAACAATTGATTTTTCTACGAGTTNTTTCTTAGCTTCGAGATCGACCCCCAACGCAGCGAGAACATCGGCTGCCCCAGAAAGGGATGAGAATGCGCGATTGCCGTGTTTAGCCACTGGAACACCTGTGCCTGCTACCACCAAGGCTGTTGCTGTAGATATATTAAAGGTGCCGTGTGCATCGCCTCCAGTGCCAACTATGTCTATCGCGTCTCTCGGAGCATTAACGTGCGTCATTTTTTTTCTCATTGCCTCAGCCGCACCAATAATTTCTTCGACCGTCTCGCCCCTTAATCGTAATGCAGAGAGGAATGCAGATATTTGAGCCGGTGTGGCGTCACCGGACATCATGATATCAAAAGCTTTGCTAGCCTCATCTTTGCTTAACGTCTCGTTTCCAAAAACTTTGCCAATGTAGTGTTTTAGGTTCTGCATGAAATGCTTCTCACTTTTTCTCGGAAGTCATATCAATGAAATTTTTTAGCAATTTGTGTCCATATTCTGAAGCTATGCTTTCCGGATGAAACTGCACACCAATAAGGGTGTGTTCTTTATGTTCTATTCCCATAATCAGGCCATTGTCAGCCTCTGCAGTAACATTTAAGCAATCCGGCAACGTATCACGTTCGATCAATAAAGAATGATAACGGGTTGATTTGAAGGGGGATGGAATGCCTGCAAAAACTCCCAGCCCCGTATGGTTAACATCACTAACTTTTCCGTGCATTGGTGATGGTGCGCGCACAATTTNAGCACCAAATGCTTGTCCTAGAGATTGATGGCCTAGGCAAACCCCTAATACAGGTGTGANTCCTGCAGCTTTTCGGATGAGTTCAACGCTTATACCAGCGCTTTCTGGACCGCACGGGCCAGGAGATATTACGATACCTTCAGGTTCTAAGTTCAAAGCCTCTTCGACTGTCAAGCTATCGTTGCGTTTAACCAAAACTTCAGCGTCTAATTCTCCCATAAAATGAAGCAGATTATACGTAAAACTGTCATAGTTATCTATTAGAAGAAACATTTTAAATTTTTCTCGTGTTCGTTGGCATCGTGAACATGGGTGTACATTAGTTTAAAACCTAATATGGGGCATTTAANACGAGAACNCTATTCCCAAACGGACAAAAAAGCCCAGAATTATTTATTCTGTAGTGACCGCATAAAGTTCATGAATATAGACTGTGTTNTTTTTCAACANNCTTGGGAAAAGCTTTTCGAAAAAAATCGCTGTATCTTCACAATATTACTGGAACTCAAATATTTTACCATGACCTCTTGTTAAAGCATCAAACCTTTTTGAGAAAGACTNCTGTCGGTAGCTCTGCGTATTCGGATTTTTTTTATGTATTATAGACTCAGGAAAAAACCACTCGCGTTCATGTTAAAAATTTTTCAATACAATTTTGTGTTATCAAGGATTGTTAATGATGTTTCACCTAATCATCCATAACCGAAAGATAACTATTGGCCCGGCGTAGCAAACCCAAATCAAAAATCAAAAAGCGTCCTACAAAAAAAGCGAGATCGAAGCACTTTTTGAAGCGTATGTTTTATAATATGGCCGAATTAACGATTGGGTCAGGGTTATTCCGCAATATACTTGGGGTTTTAATTGTATTCTTATTTGGCATGTTTTTCGGTATTTTTTTGTTTAAGCCGACGCAAACGGAAAACAAAATCTCAGTAAACCAAAAAAAATTAGAAAACTACAGTGTTCCAGTAACGGTTATCGATAATAGNGNTGGNGACCAGGTAAAATCCTTGCGTAAAGTTTTAACCAAAAAAAAATCTCATGTAGGAAAAANTGTATCGCCGCATCCTAGGTCNAAAATACCGACTCCCAATAAGCTCCCGCATTCCAAGACAAAAAAGTTAGACCTGAATGCAAAAAAAACAAAATTGGCGTGGCGGATCCACTCAGCGCGATTAGCAGATAATACAGGCAACAAACCCGCAATCGCAATCGTCCTGGATGATCTCGGGGTAAATCAACTTCTTACTGAGCAAGCCATAGGGTTACCTCCACCCCTTACACTCGCTTTAATTCCATACGGAAAAAATCTTCGACAACATGCTGCTGCAGCGCGTCGCCGTGGGCATGAACTCCTTGTGCATTTGCCNATGGAACCCATTGATGCAGGCACGAACCCTGGTAAAAACGCTCTTCTTACAAACTTAAGTACAGTGGAGTTACGAAACCGAGTTTCCTGGAATCTAAGCCAATTCAATGGTTTTGTAGGCGTCAACAATCATATGGGCAGCAAGTTTACGGCATGGTATCCGGGCATGACGATTGTTATGCGNGCATTAAAAAGACGGGGTTTATTGTTCCTGGATTCTAAGACAACATCAAAAACACGNGGAGAATCTCTTGCTATGAAATTGGGGGTTCCGCATGCTGTTCGCGATGTTTTCTTGGATAACAAGGTTGAGAAAAAAGCAATCCAGAAACAGCTTGCGCAGCTTGAATTAGTGGCAAAAAAAAATGGNACAGCTATTGGGATCGGGCATCCCTATAATACGACTATTGCGGAATTGCGGACTTGGATACCGGCTGCTAAAANCCGTGGTTTTGCTTTTATCTCAGTTGCAGCATCTGTGCGCCGGCAACTTTCTAAAATCACCCGAAAGAAGTTTTAGCTAAAGAGCATCGTTTATATTTTTGGCAGCCTGGACGGCCCTTATTATAGCCTGCGCCTTATTGCAGCTTTCCTCATACTCTAGTTCTGGATCGCTATCGGCCACCACACCACCACCAGCTTGTACGTAAACGGTTCCGTCTTTTACAACAGCTGTTCTCAATGCAATACAAGTGTCCATATCGCCATCAGCTCCAAAATATCCTATGCATCCGGCATAAATACCGCGTTTTTCGGTTTCCAACTCATCGATAATTTCCATTGCTCTTATTTTTGGCGCGCCGGAAACGGTGCCTGCTGGAAAACCGGCCACTAATGCTGAAAGCGCATCATACTCTTTTTTGATAATCCCTATTACATTTGAAACGATATGCATGACATGACTGTAATATTCTACGGTGAATTTCTCAGTCACAGTAACGGTTCCGGTTTTTGACACGCGGCCAACATCATTCCGTCCTAAATCGAGTAACATNAGATGTTCTGCTAATTCCTTNGGATCACCTAATAGGTCATCTTTCAGCGCTTCGTCTTCGGCTGGAGATTTTCCGCGAGGNCGAGTTCCTGCAATGGGTCGTATTGTTACGGTGTCNTCTCTCAATCTNACAAGTATTTCTGGGCTGGACCCAACAACAGAAAAATTCACAAAGTTGAGTAAAAACAGATAGGGGGAGGGGTTAAGACGGCGCAAGGCACGATACAATTCAAGAGGAGGAAGATCAAATGACGACTTAAAACGTTGGCTTACNACTACTTGGAATGCATCACCAGCGCGAATATATTCCTGCGCTTGTCTTACCATCTTACAGAAATCTGTTTTGGACATATTGGCCGTGAATTCACATGCCTCTTGGGTTTTGGAAGGAATACGGGGCGGGTAATATGGGGCATCTAAATTTTGCCAAATCAGTGCAACACGAGCCTTTGCTTCGTCAAGGGCGTCTTTGCCTGATAGGTTAGCCGCAGGACGAATTGGTGTAACAACCGTGATGGTATCATCTATATTATCAAAAACTGCGATTACAGTGGGTCTCACAAATATACCTGATGGTAAGCCTAAAGGGTCACTATTATTGTCTGGCAAGTGCTCCATTAATCGCACCATGTCATAACTCATATAACCAACAAGTCCTGCTGCCATAGGTGGCATTCCCGAAGGCATCTCGATNTCCGACTCCTCGAGGAGAGAACGCAACGAGGTTAGGCTGTCTTCATTGCATGGTTCAAAAATCATGGGTTTGTCGCCCCGTGGCGATCTACAAACTTCAGCTCTTTCGTCAAAACAGCGCCAGATCAAATCGGGATTAAGGCCAATAAACGAGTAACGTCCGCGTACTTTACCNCCTTCGACAGATTCCAGAAGGAAACTGTAGGGGTCATCGGCAGCCAGTTTAAGCATTGCTGAAATTGGTGTTTCCACGTCGGCTACGCGACCCTCCCAATAGACTTGCGGAGTGGCAGTCTCATAAGCCTCGAGAATTGTCGACGAGTTAGGGGGTGTCACCTAATGCTCCGCTGCCATCTTCATTGCTGTCAAAAAACTGCTTCAAAGTCACCTCATTTACAGACACATTATTTGATTTTCTAATAGCTGATTGAAGCTGTGAAAGTATATCTGACACCATCGATATTTTGACTTCATTTTTGAGAGCATTGATTGCTTCTTTATCAACCCGTCCATCCGCTGATGTGATTCGGGTTAGTGATGCAACAAAGTACTCACCGTTTCCCCTAATAAAACTCGCTTTCCCTTTTGACTTTAGTTTGAAAAGTTTTGCAATCAACTCGGGAGGTATCCCTTCTACCCGATTAAAGCGGTTCGTAGGTCCAATTTCAAAAACTTTTGCTTTTATCGAGGATGCAACGCGAGAAATAGTGTCACCATCGTTAATTTTATTGGAGAGAATTTCTGCTTTCATCCTTGAGCGGTCCATTCTTTTTGCTTCACTCCACGCAATTAGCACTCGATCCTTGACACGCTCCAATGGGATGACGGACGATTTTTTTACTTTATTAACTCGGAGTACAAAAAATCCACCGGCTGCAGTCTCCGTCATAAATGTGTCTTGCCTTTCCGATGCATTAAATAGGGTTCTTAAAAAGGGCTTATCAGGAATATTGGCTACTATTCGTCCATTTTCGTCTCGCCCACTTTGGTCGATGTTAATTATTCGGCGAGCTTCGAGACCTTGTTCGGCGGATGCTTCCTCGATGGAGAGTCCCTTACCCAGTGAGTCTTCGAGCGAATTTGATATTCGGATTACATCCTCAAGTGCTTGATCTTGTCGGATTTCTCTAGCTAATTCTGCCTTAACTTCTGAAAATAGTTTTACTCTTTCTGGTAAAACATCGTCGATTTTGAAAATACGATACCCGAACTCGTCCTTTACAGGATCGGAAACTTTTCCTTTACCCAAACGAAAAACTTCTTTTGCCAAGTTTTCAGGTAGGTCCTCTCGTGACACAGAACCAAGCTGTGTCGTATTCTTGTCCTGCCCCGCAACTAAATCCGCAACAGAATCAAAATCTAAACCTTTTTCGATTTTTGCGCGGGCCTTATCCGCTTCCTTTTTTGTTTCAAAAAGTATTTGCGAAACTTTCCTTCTTTCAGTTTGTCTAAAATCAGAAATTCTTTCTTGATATAATTGTTTGAGATCAGCCTCATCAAACTTGATTGATTGGGCTATTTTCGCAGGATTGATGTGTACAAGAACCAAATCTCGGTATTCGGGCGAGGTAAACAGTTGAGGATTGTCACTATGAAACTTAATTAAATCTGCTTCTTTAGGTTTTGGCACATCACCTTTGTTCAATGAAACCTTAAAAACTGAGGCGCTTCTTTCTTCTGCCTGCCATCTATAAAGATAATTTAACAACTTCTTGGAGCCTGCAGCTCCAGCAGAAAAGCTCTCAATCATCTGCATCCGGGGTATTTCCAAACGCCGAGCAGCCTCATACTCCTGCAGCGTGTAGCCATTATCGCGTAACAGTTGATCAAATTGGACGGAGCCGATTTGGCCGAATCGATCTCGTATATCACGCTCAATAGCACTTGTTGCAACGGTTAAACCGAGTTTTTCGGCTGCCAAGTCATATACGCTGGCATCAACCGCACGTTCAACCACACTTTCAAGAACGCCAAATTTTCGNGCTTGCTCTTCGTTTATTCCGCGCTTGCGGAGATTGTCAATCTGCCGACGGTACTGCCGTTCTATGGTTTTGCGAGTAATTTCATTGTCACCAACCTCGGCTATCACAGTCTGCACCGCGCCTTGACCAAAAAAATCCGTAGTACCCCATAATGCAAAACTTAAAATAAGAATGCCAAAAAGCAGGTAGACAAGGATCTTGGCGATGCCATCTCGAATGTTCTGCAACATTTTTTAAACCCTTCANATAAAGATGATCATATTACCGAGTTGATCATTTCGGGATTGATAACCTGCGACGGTTATTACAACAAGCGTATTCGGTTCAATAACAAGCCTATATCGGTTAATATAGCTGTATCGTGGTTTTTAAACAAAATCTAACAAAGAGAAGCTTTGAAGCATGAAACCAAACCGCCGCCCCCTAATAGCTGGTAATTGGAAGATGAACCTCAGTAGCNCCACTGCTGAAAAACTCGCTATTGAGGTGTCTGCTCAAGCCGATAAATTAGACCTGGATATTCTCTTGTGTCCGCCTTCAATATACTTAGAGAGGGTGGGTAAGGCGATAAATTCGAACTCTGTTTACCTTGGAGCACAGGATTGTCACGGAAATCCAAACGGCGCCCATACTGGAGATATCAGTCCTCCGATGCTCCGAGACGTTGGCTGTGAATACACAATAGTGGGTCATTCGGAACGAAGAGCCGATCATTTTGAAACGAATNAAATTGTTGCTGCTAAGGCAGAATCNGCATGGGCGGCGGGGATTACATCAATCATTTGTGTTGGTGAAACTGATGATGAACGTTCGGCTGGCGCGGCACTTAATTCAGTATCAGCTCAAATACATNGTTCAGTACCTTGTGGGGCTGACGCTAANAACACGGTTATTGCCTATGAACCTATTTGGGCAATCGGCAGTGGTAAAACGCCGACAACAACTGAGGTTGCCCAAATGCATGGTGCTATACGTGGGTTTTTAGAGCAGCTGATTGGTGAAAAATCGGCTCAAGGTATTCGCATAATCTACGGAGGGTCTCTAAAAGCAAATAATGCTGGACCGNTAATGGCGCTTGCTGATGTTGATGGTGGTCTGATTGGTGGTGCTAGCCTCACCGCACAGGAGTTTATAGCGATTGCTGAATCTTGCCCCTAGCCACAGCGCGTAATGTTGGCTAAACAAGCACATCCGATCCCTATTTTTTTGTTGTTTACGTAAAGGGTATCTGTCTTTTAAGCGGCTTCCATGGAGTGGAAATGGAACAAATTATTTTAGTTATACATTTGCTTTTGGCTATAGGGTTGGTTGTGACCGTNTTGATGCAAAAAAGCGAGGGTGGTGCNTTAGGAATTGGGGGAAGCGGAGGTGCGCTAGTNAGCGTGCGCGGATCTGCTAATTTTCTCACTCGTGCAACCGCTATTATGGCTGGTTCTTTCATAGCGACAAGTCTAACTTTAGCTATACTTGCCGGAAGTCATAATAAAAGTAACATAAACTTAGGTGAGCCTAATGCGGGAAGTGAGAGCAGTGCCCCGGCGACACCAAACACCAAGAAGTCTCCCACAGTGCCTTTATCAAAATAACAAATGGCGAAGCGATCATATTTTGCTGCTGATAGGGGATCTGGTCAAATTGGTTAAGCAACAATGACACGGTTTATATTTATCACCGGTGGAGTCGTATCATCACTAGGTAAGGGGCTCTCCTCTGCCGCGCTCGGTGCTCTGCTTCAAGCGCGAGGGTTTAAGGTACGCCTTAGAAAATTGGACCCTTACCTGAACGTGGATCCGGGGACGATGAGCCCTTATCAACATGGTGAAGTGTATGTGACNGATGACGGAGCAGAGACAGATCTCGACCTGGGGCATTATGAGCGTTTTACAGGTGTACCTGCAAAGAGGAGCGATAATGTAACGGCTGGTCGTATCTATAGAAAAGTGCTCGTTAAAGAGAGACGAGGCGACTATCTTGGCGGTACGGTGCAGGTAATTCCACATGTGACAGATGCCATCAAAGAATTCATAACTGATGATCTAGATAACGAAGATTTTGTCTTGGTTGAAATAGGCGGTACCGTCGGTGACATTGAAGGGCTCCCTTTCGTAGAAGCAATACGGCAATTAGGAAATGAATTAGGCTCGGAGAGAGCACTTTTTGTGCACGTAACACTTGTTCCATATTTAAACGCTGCCGGTGAACTGAAAACCAAACCAACGCAGCATTCAGTTAAAGAGCTTTTGAGTGTTGGGATCCAGGCTGACATAATGCTGTGTCGTTCTGAGCACGATATTCCCCCTGATGCCCGCAGAAAATTAGCCTCGTTTTGTAATGTTCAAGAGGACTCCGTAATACCGGCATTNGACGTGNAGTCAATTTATGAAGTTCCGCTTTCTTATCATCGCGAGGGGCTTGATGTTCAGGTGTTAAGGCATTTCCGAATGGAGGAAGATGCCCAGAAGCCCGTCGATTTAAGTCGATGGGAAAAAATTGCCAAAATATTGCGAACGCCAGAAGGGGAAGTGAATATTGCAGTTGTAGGCAAGTATACAAATCTTTTGGATGCTTATAAGTCTTTGAATGAGGCTTTAGTTCACGGAGGTATTGCTAATAAGGTGAGAGTGAACCTAAAGTGGGTGGAGTCTGAGATTTTTGAGTCTTCAGATCCGGTTCAGTCCCTTGAAAATTGTGATGGCATTTTGGTTCCNGGTGGTTTCGGAGAACGGGGCGCAGAAGGGAAAATTGCAGTAGCTCGCTTCGCTCGTGAGCGCCGTGTCCCATATTTTGGTATTTGTTTTGGAATGCAGCTAGCGGTAATTGAGGCAGCGAGGAATTTAGCAGGTATTAAAGATGCNAGCTCAACCGAGTTCGGGCCAACCGAGAATGCAGTTATAGGACTNATGACGGAATGGAACCGGGGAGGCACGATAGAGAAGCGTGACGANGATAGCGACTTGGGAGGCACGATGCGTCTGGGTGCTTATCCATGCAGGCTGGTTGAGGGAACAAAAATTTCAAATATTTTCTTTAATCAGCCAGAAATTGCAGAGCGGCACCGCCATCGTTACGAGGTAAACATCTCCTACAAAAAACGCCTCGAAGATGCTGGGCTTGCATTTTCAGGGCTTTCNCCTGATGGCCTGCTGCCTGAAATAGTTGAAATTCCAGATCACCCCTGGTTCGTCGGGGTGCAATTCCACCCGGAATTGATGTCCAAGCCATTTGCACCTCATCCAATATTTACAAGTTTTATTGAGGCTGCAGTAACACAATCTAGGTTGGTTTAATGAAAAAGCCTCGCCATGTTCAAGTAGGAAATTGCAGGCTTGGAAATGATCTTCCTCTCACAATAATAGCTGGNCCCTGTGTAATGGAAAGTCGAGCGCATGCCCTTGAAATGAGCTCCTCTATAAAAGAAGTGACCGATAGCCTCGGTTTGGATTTTATTTACAAAACTTCTTTCGATAAGGCTAATCGGACTTCAATAAAAAGCCCTCGTGGTGTGGGGCTCACCGAGGCCTTACCAATTTTTGCTGAAATTCGTGAGACGTTGGGATGCCCAATATTGACCGATATACATGATGCGAGGCAGTGCTCAACAGTTGCCGAGGCTGTTGATATTCTTCAAATACCAGCATTTCTTTGCCGGCAGACGGATCTCTTAGAGGCTGCTGGGCAAACTGGAAAATGCATTAACGTAAAAAAGGGACAATTTTTAGCACCATGGGATATGGAAAATGTTGCTGCGAAACTAACAGCGGTGGGGAATCATAATGTACTTCTGTGTGAAAGGGGAGCGAGCTTTGGGTACAACACCTTAGTTTCAGATATGCGGTCGCTTCCAATCATGGCCAGTCTCGGGTTCCCTGTAGTATATGACGCTACTCACTCTGTTCAGCGGCCGGGGGGTCAGGGTAANCGATCGGGTGGTGATAGAGATATGGTGCCACATCTCGCTAGAGCAGCTGTGGCAGTCGGTGTTGCTGCTGTATTTATAGAAACACATCAGGATCCTGATAATTCTCCATCAGATGGCCCCAACATGGTAGAGTTGGCAAATCTTTCGTCGCTTCTCACAAAGTTACAAGAGATAGATGAGATAGTAAAAAAATAAATTTCAATAAGCGCCTGTTTCTTCACAACTAAGTTAAAGCCGAGGTAATTCATGTCTGCTATCACCGAAATAAAAGCGCGGGAAATTCTCGACAGCAGAGGTAATCCCACTGTGGAGGTTGATGTATTGTTTGAATCAGGAGCGGAAGGAAGGGCGGCTGTACCCTCTGGAGCTTCAACTGGCAGTCATGAGGCTGTTGAATTACGTGATGAATCAGATAGGTACGGTGGAAAGGGTGTTCTGAAAGCGGTTCAAGCAGTGAATACAGAAATATTTGATTTGCTGGTTGGCATGGATGGTCGAAATCAGCAGCATCTCGACAATCTTATGATCGATCTCGACGGAACCAAAAACAAAAGTAGGTTAGGTGCTAATTCGATTTTGGGGGTATCGATGGCATTAGCGAAAGCGGCCGCACTGGAGTCGCGATTGCCACTATACCGATACATTGGTGGTGCATTTTCTAACACGCTTCCTGTTCCGATGATGAATATATTAAATGGCGGAGCTCATGCAGATAATCCTATAGATATACAAGAATTTATGGTCATGCCTGTCAAGGCGGAGACCATAGGTGAAGCCATCCGAATTGGTGCGGAAATATTTCATGCCCTTCGAAGTGCTTTAAGTGACGCCGGGCACAATACGAATGTAGGAGATGAGGGAGGTTTTGCACCCGATCTAGCCTCCACTGATGAAGGCCTGCAGTTTGTTATGCGTGCGATTGAGGCGGCAGGTTGTAAGCCTGGCGATGATGTTTTGCTAGCCCTTGATTGTGCCGCTACAGAATACCACAAAAATGGAAAATACGTCCTATCCGGCGAGGGCAAAAGCCTGAGCTCAGACGGAATGGTCGATTATCTAACGGATCTGGTGGCTCGCTATCCTATCTGTTCCATTGAAGATGGAATGGATGAGGATGACTGGAATGGTTGGGCAGCGCTTACGGAGGCTATTGGAGCGAAGGTACAACTTGTTGGAGATGATCTCTTTGTTACAAATCCTGAGCGTTTGAAGCGGGGAATTTTGGAAAATTCGGCAAATGCAATTTTAGTTAAGGTTAATCAGATTGGCACGCTTACGGAAACGCTTGAGACCGTTAATACAGCATTGCGTTCCGGTTTTGGTGCCGTCATGTCGCACCGGTCTGGTGAAACAGAGGACACAACAATCTCGGACCTTGCTGTTGCTACAAACTGTGGCCAAATCAAAACTGGTTCTTTGTCTCGTTCTGATCGACTTTCAAAATATAATCAGTTAATCCGAATAGAAGAGGAGCTTGACGGAAGTTCGGTATATGCAGGATGTTCGATACTGCGCTAAAATCGAATGCAAGAGAAAATACCTATAGTTAAATTCCAAATAAATATTAGTGAATATTTTGGTTTGTATATTAATGATCTGCGCGGGGTAGGCATTATTTGCCGATTGATTCTTTTGTGATGGCGTGATTCATTTGCACCATGTCTATGTTGCAAGAACTGAAATCCCGAGCAAAAGTCGTGCTTCCTGCGGCTATTTTCACTATGGTGATCGGGTATTTCACTTACCACACAATTCAAGGGGATAAAGGTATCTATTCCTACATTAAGTTAAAACATAAGCTGGCGCTGGCGCGGGCTGCACTTGATGAGATTCACTTGGAAAAAAAAGCTCTGGAGATCAAGGTAAGAGGGCTTCGTCACACGAGCTTGGATCTTGATCTTTTAGAGGAACGAGCGGGTGCGGCGCTTAACGTTATGCGCAGTGATGAATTACTTTTGCATTTTCCGAGATAGCTTTTCGATTTTCTGACGCCAAGGCCACTAAAAAGATGATCCCGACAAATTACGTTACTCTATAATGGTCAATCGGTGCGTCACGTAATAAAATTACTCAGTTAGCGCGGTAAACGCGATTTTAATTCAAGTAGTTTCATTTATACTTTAACCGAAATTTAGTTAAAACACAATAAGTCACTGATATAGTTTGTTTTTTTTAACTATTGCTGTCCTTCGGTTTTAGCGCTAGGTCTATTTATGTAACCACATACGTGGTTAACTGTCGTCAGTACGCAGGACATATCTATGGCTAAGAAAAAAAACCCCCCTCGATCTAAGAAAGCTGTTCGTGAGATTGCGCCGGAAAAGCAGATTGAGCTTTTTAAGGAAATGCTGTTGATTCGACGATTTGAAGAAAAGGCCGGCCAGTTGTATGGGATGGGGTTAATTGGTGGTTTCTGTCATCTGTACATTGGGCAAGAGGCTGTTGTTGTGGGTATGCAAGAAGCCATAACACCAAAAGATTCAGTGATAACCAGTTACCGCGATCATGGGCATATGCTGGCATGCGGCATGGATCCGCGCGGCGTTATGGCGGAATTGACGGGACGCGTGGGTGGATATTCCCGCGGTAAGGGTGGATCCATGCATATGTTTTCGAAAGAAAAAAACTTTTATGGCGGTCATGGAATTGTCGCTGCACAAGTGCCAATTGGAACAGGTGTGGCATTTGCACACAAATATCGCAAAAACAAAAATGTATCACTGACATATCTGGGTGATGGTGCGATCAATCAGGGGCAGGTTTATGAAGCCTTTAATATGGCCGCACTTTGGAAATTGCCGGTAATATATATTATTGAAAACAATCAATATGGTATGGGCACGAGTGTGCAGAGGTCCTCTGCTAGTAAGGACCTGTTTGTTAGAGGTGAGCCGTATGGTATTCCGGGTGAGCAGGTTGACGGCATGGCAGTCTCGACGGTTTTAAAAGCGGGGAAAAAAGCAGTTGCACACTGCCGAGCTGGGAAGGGGCCTTATATTTTGGAGATGATGACATACCGGTACAGAGGCCACTCAATGTCTGATCCCGCGCGTTATAGAAGCAGAGATGAGGTTTCAAAGGTTCGAGAGGAACGAGATCCCATAGAACGTATGAAGGGTCACTTGTTGAAAGAAAAAATTGCCGATGAGCCCTCGCTGAAAAAAATAGATACCGACATAAAACATGTAGTATTGGATGCTGCTGAATATGCACAAAATAGTCCCGAGCCTGAGCCATCCGATCTCTACACAGATATTTTGGTGGAAAGTTGAACTATTGATTTCTAAAAATAGGAAAGATCAAAGAGGGAACCTGTAGATGCCGACGGAAGTTTTGATGCCTGCGCTATCCCCTACAATGACGGCCGGTAAGTTGGCACGTTGGCTCAAGTCTGAGGGCGATAGCGTGCTCCCCGGGGAAGTGTTGGCAGAAATAGAGACTGATAAGGCAACAATGGAAATTGAAGCCGTAGATGAGGGCACCCTTGGAAAGATATTGGTGCCAGAAGGGGCAGAAGAGGTTGCTGTCAAAACACCTATAGCGGTCATGTTTGCAGATGGGGACGATGAAGTGCCAAATAATGATGTTACTCGGGTGCCTGCGGTGCCCGATGAATCAACCGTTAAAACGAATATTCCCGAGCAAACCGCCAGTGATTCGCTAGGTTCTAACGCCAAAAGCGCGGAGCTGGAATGGGACGGTAAAACTACTACTCAAACAGTACGAGAGGCATTAAGGGATGCCATGGCTGAGGAGATGCGCCGAGACGAAAATGTTTTGCTAATGGGTGAGGAGGTGGCCGAATATCAGGGTGCATATAAAGTGAGCCAAGGCTTATTGGATGAGTTTAATGACAATCGTATCATCGACACTCCCATTACGGAGCACGGATTCGCAGGCTTAGGTGTTGGAGCAGCGTTTATGGGGTTAAGGCCGATCGTTGAGTTTATGACTTTCAATTTTGCAATGCAGGCGATGGACCAGATCGTCAATTCTGCTGCTAAAACACTTTATATGTCGGGCGGACAGATGGGTTGTCCTATTGTGTTTCGGGGGCCAAATGGAGCAGCGGCAAGAGTTGCAGCCCAACACTCGCAATGTTACGCAGCTTGGTATTCTGCCATACCCGGTCTAAAAGTAATTGCGCCGTGGTCTGCTTCGGATGCTAAAGGGCTTTTAAAAAGCGCTATACGTGATCCAAATCCAATAATTTTCTTGGAAAATGAAATACTGTATGGACACAGTTTTGAGGTTCCGGATACTAACGATTGGACTGTTCCNATTGGCAGTGCGAAAGTTGTTCGTGCTGGTCAGGATGTTACCTTAGTAGCGTTCTCCATAATGGTGGGTAGGGCACTAGAGGCGGCACAAAAATTGGCTGAGGAAGGCATAAGCGCTGAAGTCATTGATCTCAGAACGTTGCGTCCTTTGGATGATGCAACCATCATTCGTTCAGTTAAAAAAACCAACCGTTTGGTTACCTGTGAAGAGGGTTTTCCCCAGTCAGGTGTAGGTGCAGAAATCTGTGCACGCATCACCGACCAAGCTTTTGACTGGTTAGATGCTCCGGTCGCGCGGATCACGGGCGCTGACGCTCCATTACCCTATGCCGCTAATCTNGAGACCCTGGCATTACCTCAGGCAAATAGCATTGCAGAGGCCGCAAAAGCAGTATGTTACCGCTAGNAAAAAAGGACGTTATTTCATGCCGGTGAAAATTCTTATGCCAGCGCTGTCGCCAACCATGACCGACGGTAAGCTCGCTAAATGGAACGTAAGCATAGGAGATAATGTTGCATCTGGTGATGTGCTTGCAGAGATTGAGACAGATAAAGCGACAATGGAAGTTGAGGCCGTAGAAGAGGGCAAAGTTGCAAAATTATTGGTGCAAGAAGGAAGCGAGAACGTTGCTGTTAATTCTGTTATAGCCCTTCTTTTGGAAGACGGTGAAACCGCTGATGATATCGAGCTTCCAGAAGAAGCCTCTTCTGAAATTGATGCGGAACGTGATGCGGAGAATGATGCGGATGATCGTGAGCCCGCAGAAGATACTTCTTCTGAAAATAATGTAGACATATCGGNTTTGCAAAGTAAGCCCGAAGCGCTTCCGGTTAAGGCTGACCAGACATCTTCGGGTAGTTTAGGGTTTGNAGAGGGTATAGATACCGTGAATAAAGGCCGCGTACTGGNCAGTCCANTAGCAAAAAGAATGGCCTCTCAGGCCGGAATTGGACTGGATAAAATTAGTGGGTCCGGTCCCAATGGGCGAATTGTAAAACGCGATGTTGAGGCAGTCATATCGGGCGGATTGCCTGCGGTTGTTGCTGCAAATCCGCCCAGCGACACAATTTATCAAGAATATGAATTAATAGAACACTCGACTATGCGCAAGACTATTGCAGCACGCCTAACAGAATCAAAACAAACTGTACCCCACTTTTATTTGAGAGTGGACTGCGAAATTGACAAACTTCTAGAATTTCGCGCGGAGCTGAATAAAAAAGCTGATGGTGCCTACAAGCTCTCAATTAATGACATCATCATTAAAGCAGCTGGTGTAGCCTTGAAAAAGGTGCCCAACGCGAACGCTTGCTGGACTGAGGCTGGAGTTAAAGTTTTTAGATCTGCGGATATATCAATAGCCGTATCCGTAGAAGGAGGTTTGATTACTCCGATAATCTTCAATGCAGATGGAAAAGGTTTGGAGCAAATTTCAAAAGAGATGCATGAACTTGCAGAACGAGCGCGTGACGGGAAGTTGTCTCCCGAAGAGTATACCGGCGGAACATTCAGCATATCTAACCTTGGGATGTATGGGGTAAAAAGTTTTGATGCAGTCATTAATCCCCCACAAGCCTGTATCCTTGCCGTTGGGGCAGGGCAACAGTCCCCGGTAGTTCACAATGGTGCGCTTGCAGTGGCAACCGTAATGAATTTAACGCTTTCTGCGGATCATCGTGCAGTGGACGGCTCAGTGGCGGCGGAATATATGAAATGTTTAAGTGGATTAATTGAAGATCCAATGACAATGCTATTATAGGCGGCATCTCTGAGATGGAAAAAAAACAATATGATCTCGTTGTAATTGGGGGTGGCCCTGGGGGGTATGTTGCAGCCATTCGTGCGGCCCAACTAAAAATGAAAACAGCTGTGGTGGAAGCTAATCATCTGGGAGGGATCTGTCTAAACTGGGGTTGTATTCCGACGAAAGCGTTGCTTAGGAGTGCGGAGATTTATAGTTATTTGCAAAAGGCTGAAGAGTACGGACTAACGGTATCTGATGCGAGTTTCGACATTTCCAAAGTCGTTCAGCGAAGTAGAAATGTGGCAAAAAAGCTCGCGATGGGCGTGAAGCATCTGCTTAAGAAGAATAATGTTGACGTAGTGGACGGTCATGGCAAGTTGAGCGGAGGGCAAGCCGGGTTGCATGAAATCACGGTTGAAAAAAGTGGTGAACCACAGATCGACTTAGTTGCTAAACACGTAATATTGGCAACTGGAGCGCGGGCACGTGAACTGCCTCACATGGAGTCGGATGGCAAACTTATTTGGTCGTACAAGGATGCAATGGTACCGGAAGCAGTACCAAAATCTCTGCTTGTTATCGGGTCCGGCGCCATAGGCATTGAATTTGCCAGTTTCTTCCGTAACCTGGGCGCTGAAGTAACGGTTGTCGAGATGTTAGACCGCATATTACCCACGGAAGATCGTGAAATCTCTGCATTTGCTCAAAAAGAGTTTGAAAAACAAGGTATCACATTTATCACAGGCGCGAAAGTGAGTGATTTAAAGAAGGGGGCCAAAACAGTAACGGCAAAAATAGAAAGCTCAGACAAACCCCGAAGTATAACGGTGGATAGAATAGTGATGGCAGTTGGCATTGTTGGAAATACTGAGAACCTTGGTTTGGAGCAAACAAAGGTAAAAACTGAAAATGGTCATATATTAGTGGATCAATGGCTTCAGACTGATGAAATTGGCATCCATGCAATCGGAGACGTTGTTGGTTCCCCGTGGCTCGCTCACAAGGCAAGCCATGAGGCTATTATTTGCGTTGATAAAATAATGAAGCAAAAGGATGTTCATCCGCTGGAGATAACAAATATACCTAGTTGTACCTACTGTATGCCGCAAATAGCATCGGTCGGTCTCACCGAGGAGGCTGCAAAGATTGGAGGCCGCCAAATTTCAATTGGGCGTTTTCCATTTATGGGGAATGGTAAAGCTATTGCTCTAGGTGAGGAAGAGGGACTTATCAAAACAATCTTTGACAAGGAAACAGGCGAACTACTTGGTGCGCACATGGTTGGTGCGGAAGTGACGGAATTAATTCACGGTTATGGGCTAGCAAAAACCCTGGAAAGCACGGAGAAAGAGCTCATGAGTACTATTTTCCCGCATCCGACCCTTTCAGAGATGATGCACGAGTCGGTACTTGATGCTTACGACCGGGCCATTCATATTTAGTCAGGCAATGATGCAAAAGAATCGTACCCGACACCCCGAAAAACAGCGGCGCCCTGACAATCCAGCCAAGCGAAAGCCTCCTTGGATCCGCGTCAAAGCTCCTGTTTCTGATGGATATCTTGAAACCAAGGCAATAGTTTCTGAGCACGGCCTCAGCACTGTTTGTGAGGAAGCTGCTTGCCCAAATATTGGTGAGTGTTGGGCTAAGAAGCATGCGACCTTTATGATTATGGGAGATATTTGTACGCGTGCTTGTGCTTTTTGTAATGTTTCGACGGGAAAACCTGGATTGCTAGATCCGTTTGAGCCCGCGAGAACTGGTGCTGCTGTTTCAAAGCTTGGTCTGGAGCACGTAGTTATAACTTCGGTGGATCGTGACGACCTGCCTGATGGTGGAGCGCAGCACATTGCGGCAGTGATCCATGCCATTAGAGAGATGGCTCCGAAAACCACTATTGAAGTGCTCACCCCTGATTTTATGAAAAAAGCTGGCGCAGTTGAGATTGTGGTAGAGGCAGCGCCTGATGTCTTTAACCACAATATTGAGACGGTTGCGCGCCTTTATCCAAGCATTCGACCGGGCGCTCGCTATTTTACAAGCCTATCTTTGTTAGCTCGAGTAAAGGAGTTAGACCCCACGATATTCACAAAGTCTGGTCTTATGGTGGGGCTTGGTGAAAGTAAGGGTGAAGTATCGCAGTTGATGGATGATTTACGCGCAGCAGATGTAGATTTCATGACAATCGGACAATACCTTCAACCTACAGTTAAACATGCAGCAATCGATAGGTTTGTTACACCAGAAGAGTTTGAAGGGTATGCAAAGAAGGCTCGAGCAAAAGGATTTCTGCTCGTATCATCCTCGCCTCTCACTCGTTCTTCATATCATGCCGATGACGACTTCAGGCGATTGCGGGCTGCTCGCCTTGACACCCTCAAACGCGCTCAAGCCTGAAAATCTTCAATGTATCGTCATTCCGAACGCCGCTACCTCGCACACTCTCCGAATTCTGTTTTTAAAATTGTGCTGGATGTAGAAACGTATCCAGAATTTCTTCCATGGTGCGTGGCGGTACGCATTCTTGAACAAAACGAAGCTAGCATGATAGCCGAAATGGCTGTCGGATATAAAGGCATTCGGGAGACTTATACAAGCGAGATAAACTTCATTGAGGAAGACCTGAAAATCGAGGTAAGTGCTGTTGATGGTCCATTTAGCGCGCTTTTAAATACCTGGCACTTCACAGAGGCGCAGGACGGCGGGTGCGTTGTAGATTTTTCAATTGAGTTTGAGTTTCGTTCTCGGTTGCTACAGGGCGTGATTGGGGTTTTTTTTGAACAGGCGGTAGCCCGAATGGTGGCTGCTTTTGAGCAAAGGGCTGATAGCATTCATTACGGTAAGGCCTGATGTCACATGAGTCTTGCAAACTCTGTTTAGGAAAGAAATAAAAAACTACAGATGTAGATGCATTCACATCGGCCCATAATTAATTGCATTCTTAGTTCTACTTGTTGTGGCGCGTTGAATAGTAGACACCAAATATGGAAAATTAGTTGTGCTTAACCAATTTTGGACCTATTATTTTAGGTATCGTAGGTAGTTTTTAGAAAGCAGGACTTTTTGTTAGTGATAATGATAGCGCTGCGGCAGTCGCTTTGATTAAAGCTGGCCAAATTAGAGCAGCAAGAGCGCTGGTCGGCGCAAAGCAGTTAGATCTTGCTAAGGCCTCTGGGATATCACTCGCGACTATGAATAACATTGAACGTGGTATTGGGGATCCTCGGGCTAGCACCTTGGGAGCAATTGAAGGTGCGCTCAATGATGCAGGAATTACGATAGCAGGCGACCCTTGCACTGAAACTGTGACACTTAATGTTCTCTATCGCCCTAAAATTTATGAGACTCTTTTGGCAAGCCAAAAAATTCTTAAGATATTGGGCCCTAATTCGTTAAACGCGGCGGATCAGGTAGTATTTTTCGTTCGACGATGCGGCGAAGAAGCAAACGGCGTTGTCGAAGGAGTGAGAATGTGCCTTTTGGTGCGGTCGAAAGATCGAAATCTGCTGTTTGATAAAATTAATCTAAGTGTTGAGAATGTGGCACGGGCTGCAGAAATAGCAGGTGTTATGCTCGCAGCCTTTGCTCTCCACCGGAACAATTTATCATATATAGAAAATATCTTAGATGATACTACAACCCTGGATGATGTTGATGCATTGAGTAGATTGCGCGCAGAAAAATGGATTTCAATGCAGCACCCAAAGGAGTTCATTGATTATTTCTCGAATTGGAACGATCTGGTTGAACGTTATGTCAGCCATCCCGGGCATCCGTTGAACGACCTACACGAACTGGTTAGTAAGTTCGAGCCTGGCGATTTAGCATAGTTATTGCTTGGGCTACAGTTTTATTGCGGACAGCGTCGCGGTCCCCTGAAAAGATATGCTTCTCAACAATAGTATCGGACCGGATG
>PARQ01000022.1 GCA_002711555.1 Rhodospirillaceae bacterium
TAGCTATGACCTCCGAGAGCTTGGACAGTTCTACGGCTTGTACCAGCGCATAATGAGCCACTGGACCTCAGTATTTCCCGACCGGATAGTTGAGGTTGTTTACGAAGATTTAGTTGAAAGTTTTGATTGTGAAAGCCGCCGCCTAATTGAAGCTTGTGGCCTTGATTGGGAAGAAAAATGCCTTGAATTTTACAAAACGGAACGGCCGGTATTCACAAATCCCGAAGGTGTGCGACGTCCGATTTACAGTGATGCAGTCCGCCGATGGGAGTGCTACGAGAGCCACCTGCAACCACTCGTTTGCTCGCTTAGGGCGGCCGGACTACATAAATAAAACTCTGCTTTCACGGCTATGGGGCTGGCGTTCACGAAAGCATTGGACGGAAGTTATATCCCAAATCAAACGACGGCTTACACCTGCGGAAGATAGAACCAAAATATGGATTTTGTGGGTTTTATAAGTGATGTAACGAATAAAAAAATCGGCAGTCCCCATCAATGCAGTCAAGCTATGTTGGGTGAGAGCATAAATTAAAAAAAATTTACTTGGTAACCTTGATTCAACATTGAAAGATAACAACACAAAAGCCCCCAAATATTTTGGGTGGTTAAGCACCGCATAACTTGACAAAATAAAGACCATCCGGGGTCGAAACCCCATATACCGCCCGAAAAAGTTTTTTCGTATTTGATCTACGGCGCTTATTTTTTCTGTTATACCTGATTTGATTGAAACAGTAGAAAGGAGGTGATCCAATGTCTAGTGATATTGATGCACTGAAGGCCAGTCGAATTCGCCAGGTGGGATTGCAAAGGAGACCTTGTAATTCTTTCTAATAATTTGGATTTGCCTGGCTTCAGTGCCTGCATATTCACGGAAGGGAGGATGATATCCTCCCTTCTTTGCACATTAAAATGAGGCCTTACAAATATTAAAATAATAAATAAATTTATTAAAAAATATTATGCAATACCCAAATTAATTGATTGTTTGTGACAGTAAAGCATAAGTAAATTTTTTTAATTTCGCATAAATAGTGAAATCATATCTTGTAAATTATTTATTTTATCTACGTAAGACAAATACCGTGCATTTTTTATTACATAAATATGGTAATTAATTATCATAAATGGCATTTTTGTAATTATTTCGATAGAAACTACTGAGATTTGGATAGACAATTGGCAAAGAAATATTCAAGGGCAGTGCCATTTAATCAAGAGGGTTGGCGCTTTTGGATAGACCGAGGCGGTACATTTACGGATGTTGTGGCCTGTGATCCCAACGGGGCGATAACTACAGAAAAACTTCTTTCAAGTAATCCCGGCAAATATGAAGATCCTGCGGAAGAAGGGATACGTCGAGCGTTGAATATCGACTCTGAAACAACGCTTAGCGAGAAGCCAATTAGAGATGTACGCATCGGTACGACTATCGCAACAAATGCTCTTCTTGAGCGGAAAGGAACACGTACACTATTATTGGTTACAAAGGGCTTCAAAGATGCTCTTCGCATAGGATATCAATCGCGCCCTAATCTTTTTGCTTTGGAAATACGCCTTCCGCAAGTTCTGTATGATCAGGTTATAGAGGTTAATGAACGGGTCTCAGCTAATGGATCGATATTAAAAAAACTGGATCATAAGAGTACGCGTACATCTCTTGAGGTGGCGTATGGCTGTGGTTTTCGTTCTGTTGCAATAACTTTCATGCACGGATACCAATATAATGACCACGAAGCGCAGGCTGCAGAGATTGCCGCTGAGATCGGCTTCAACCAAATTTCGACAAGTCATGATACTAGCCCGTTGGTAAAGTTCGTAGGACGCGGAGATACTACGGTGGCTGATGCATACCTAACTCCTAGCCTTCGAAATTATGTAGATCGAATTACAAACAATCTGGGCAATTTACCCCTTTATTTTATGCAGTCGCATGGAGGACTTACAGAGGGGCGGCGGTTCCAGGGGAAGGACGCGATTCTATCCGGGCCAGCTGCGGGCGTTATTGGTGCTGTCTCGGTAATGAAGGCAGCTGGTCTTAATCGGATAATTAGTTTTGATATGGGGGGCACCTCTACTGATGTGGCGCATTATGCTGGCGAATATGAGCGATCGCTAGAGACTTACGTGGATGGGATTCGCATTCGCGCCCCAATGATGCAAATCCATACAATTGCGGCTGGCGGCGGTTCAATTTGTTATTTTGAGGGTGGACGTTATCGTGTTGGGCCTGCTTCGGCCGGTGCTGAGCCAGGACCGGCTTGTTATCGTAAAAACGGGCCACTTACTGTTACGGATTGTAATTTGATATTGGGCAAGCTGCAGCCGGAATTCTTTCCTAAGGTATTCGGTCCGAAACAGGATCAATCGTTAGACGCAAATATCGTTATAAAAAAGTTTGGCAAATTAGCAGAAGAAATTCGCTCAAGTAATGGAGATAAACGTACCCCAACGGAAGTGGCAGAGGGTTTTCTTCGAATAGCAGTTGATAATATGGCAAATGGGATCAGAAAGATTTCCGTTCAAAAGGGACATAATGTTACGGAATATGCCCTTTGTTCATTTGGCGGAGCTGGAGGACAACACGCATGTCTGGTGGCTGATGCGCTTGGAGTGAAAGAAATATTGGTCCATCCGTTGGCCGGCGTGCTCTCGGCCTACGGTATAGGCCTTGCGCGTTTATGTGTGCTTCGGCAAGAAACTCTTGAGATTGGACTTAAAAATGGCCAAATGGCTCACATTAGAAAACGTCTTGATCGTCTTTCAGCGGCGGCCACCTCTGAATTGGTAAAACAAGGTGTGTTAGGGGCGAACGTTATCATCAAGAAACGCCTATACCTTAAATACGCTGGAACAGATATTGCTGAACCCGTTAACTTTTCGAAGATTGATGTGATGAGGGCAGCTTTTGAAGCTGTACACCGAAAACGTTACGGTTTCACGATACCTAAAAAGGAGTTGATTGTAGAGACTTTAGAAGCGGAAGTAATAGCGAGATCTGAAAACCCAATCAGGCGGACATCTGATAGTAAGCCTTGTACCGCGACAGCTGTAGCATTGAGACCAGTAATTTTTGATGGGTTGGAATACAAAACCGCAGTTTACCGGTTTGAAGACTTAACGCCTGAAGTGAAGTTTGATGGGCCCGCAATTATTGCGGGGCAGTTGGCAACAACTGTTGTAGAGCCAGGCTGGCAGCTGCGAATGGTGGAGGATGGAGTAATTAGGCTTCGGCGTGTCACGCCCCGCAAAACAAAAATCTCTATTGGAACTAAATGTGATCCTGTAATGCTCGAGATTTTCAACAATCTCTTTATTTCAATAGCAGAACAAATGGGGTTTACGCTCCAAAATACAGCTTTGTCTGTGAACATAAAAGAGAGGCTTGATTTTTCTTGTGCGCTTTTCGATTCGAAGGGGCACTTAATTGCAAACGCACCGCATGTTCCTGTTCACTTGGGATCAATGAGTGAGAGTGTCCGGTCTGTTATATCAAATAAAAAAGAAGTAATGATGCCGGGCGATGTATTCGCTCTGAATGCGCCATACAATGGCGGTACACATCTTCCAGATGTAACTGTCATAACACCAGTATTTGATAAATCTGGATCTGAAATACTATTTTACCTGGGTAGCCGCGGCCATCAAGCGGATATCGGAGGTATCACGCCAGGCTCTATGCCTCCGGTGAGCCGGAGCATTGAAGAAGAGGGGGTCGTGATTGACAATTTTAAGCTTGTAAAGCGCGGTTCTTTTCAAGAACAAGAGTTTCGTGTTTTGTTAGGTGGCGGGAAATATCCGGCACGAAATCCAGATCAAAACATCGCTGATATCAAAGCTCAGATTGCCGCAAATGAAACGGGAGTTTCAGAGATTAGGCGCATGATAGATCATTTTGGCCTTGCTACTGTCCAAGCTTATATGGAACACGTGCAAATGAATGCCGAGGAAGCGGTAAGAAAACTAATTAATATTCTTGAGCCTGGTGAATTTGTGTGCGCATTAGATAACAACTCTGCAGTAAAAGTGCGCGTGATAGTGGACCGTGACACGCGTACGGCGAAAATTGATTTTACTGGAACCAGTGGGCAATGCAGCACGAATTTTAATGCTCCTCTGGCGGTTTGCCGGGCTGCAGTGCTTTATGTGTTTAGGACATTGGTATCTGCTGAAATTCCTATGAACGAGGGTTGTTTAAAGCCATTGGAATTGATAGTTCCTGAGGGATCAATGCTCAACCCTCGATATCCAGCGGCTGTGGTTGCTGGTAATGTTGAGACTTCACAAGCCATAACGGATGCTCTTTATGGAGCCCTTGGCATAATGGCGGGCGCTCAGGGAACTATGAATAATATTACATTCGGAAATGAAAGTTATCAGTACTACGAAACGATATGTGGCGGTTCAGGTGCAGGAGTCTTTCGCGGGGTCGGGTTTAATGGTGCCGATGCAGTGCAAACTCATATGACAAACTCAAGACTTACCGATCCGGAGGTGTTGGAGTCTCGTTTTCCGGTGCTGGTCGAGAAGTTTGAAATCCGCGATGGATCAGGCGGGGCTGGGAAATGGCGCGGTGGAAATGGAGTGCGTCGCAGACTTCGATTTGAGGAATCTATGTCGCTCTCTATTTTATCGGGGCGGCGCAAAATTGCCCCGCATGGTCAAGCGGGGGGGTGCTCTGGTAGCTTAGGGCGAAATTGGATTGAACATGTTGACGGTACGCGCAAAAGTTTGCAAGGTTGCGTTAGTGTAGATGTATCGCCTGGCGATGTGTTTGAGGTCGAGACACCTGGGGGCGGTGGCTTTGGGAAAAAATAGTCTCCATTTCCTCAATTATCAAAGTTTTCACAAATATCAAAGTCATGTCCTTTGCATTGAAGATTTGTGTGTGAACGAAAAAATTTGATCATGTTTCCTCGTTTTCTCATGTTAGTAATTTTGATGCTGTTTTGGGCCTCTATGTCGCTCGCTGACCCGATGTTCCTAAGTGTTCCGAAATCGGGAAGTTCCAATTTCGAAGTGATTCGAAATGGCAAAGTCCTCGGCCACCACAGCTTTAAGTTTATTACAAATGGGCAACGTCTCGAAGTGGAGGTAAGTGCGGAAATAGAATATCGTCTGTTCTCTATTCCCCTATATACCCATAGCCACCTGGCGACGGAGGTCTGGCAGAACGGGCGTTTGATATCAATGACGGCTACAACAAACGATGATGGTGAGCAATTAGTTCTTTCTGTTCGGGAGTTAGATGACAAACTCATAATAGAGAGCTCTCAAGGCCAAGAAAAAGTACCCGGAACAACACTGCCCGCGAGCTTTTGGAGTGCGGCGATGTTAAAGTCTGAGACGCTATTCAGCACCCTTCGCGGCGGTATTCTGCCCATAGAGGTCAAATATATCGGCGATGAGATCGTAGAGGTAAAAGGCGAGCGTCGTTTCACAAAGCATTATAGGATGATAGGAGGCGTTGAGCGCGATCTTTGGTTTGATAGCACAGATAACATGTCGTTGGTTTACCTCAAATTCGAGGCAGAAGATGGTTCTATTGTAGAATACCAGCTCAGGTGAGGGTGAAAGCTGCTAGGAATAATCCACGGGCATAGTTGCTCCCCAAGCCCGGAAAGGTCGAGTTTACTCAGTTCAATGTTACTGTGATTCACATACAATCTTAAATCTTGCGGTATATGAATAACGGAGCTGAGTAGTGCCCTGAACTATTCTTCTCTAGTAGCCGGTAGTACCGGTTTTTTTCTACTGCTTTAAAAGGCATTCGTTCGAGCACGAAGTGTAATTCAGTGTCAGCCATTGCCTCTATGTTTTCAAATTGCACCATCATTTGGAAAAACGTAAAAACTCCACCCTTTTTAAGAAGGTTAGAGGATTCGCGGAGAAACGGTATCATTGGAGGCATCAACGTGTCGAAATATATTCCATCAAACGGGCCTATATCGCCAATAGCATCCTGCCAACGTTTTGCTATGATATTGACCCCATCTTTATCGCGGGCCCAAGCTCTTGCTTTACGAACCACTTGCGGGTGTGCCTCAATTATTGTGTGCGTCGATACGTTGTGGGCTTGAATGGCCGTATCAATAATTGCCATTCCAAAACCCACATTTAGGACATCGCCGCCGTTTATGGTGATCATTTCTGCTGAGCGCTCCATTATGGGGCGCTCCCATTCCATCATTACTTCGAATCCGTCCGGTAATAATATTTCATTATCAGTAAATGATAGATCTGTTTCTAAAAACGATTGTTCCGATATTTCGTCTCCTTCGTAATCAGGCGCGCAGGCCATTGCAGTCCGATGCATAGAAATGGCATTATCTAAATTTCCCGGGCAATGAATCGTAACACCGACATTGTGGAATACCTCTTGAAGATCACTGGGTATTTTGGTGGCTTTCGCGAATGCTGTGTCAGCTTCGTTATATTGGCCTTTTGTCATAAGAACTTCGCCAATATTTCGGTGGCATTCGCGCAAAATTGGTATCGCGTCGATTGCCTCACGATATGATGCAATAGCAGAATTAAAGGCGCTCATATCCCTGAATTCGGTTTTAGAATCGAAATAAGGTACTTCATACTCGATAATTGTCTCTCCGAATTCCTTATGAACCAAAAATATATCAGGTGAAAGGGAAACGACTCTTAGGAATTTTTCAATTGCACGATCCATTCTCCCATCTTCTAAAAACAAGACAGCAAGGTTGTAATGGGCTTCCGAGCATGTTGGATCCTCGAGCGCAGCCTCAGAGAAAGACGCCTCTGCATTTTCTAAGCGACCAGCTTCAGCATGGAGTGCCCCCATCTGTAGCTTCTTCATCACGCTCTTATTTTTTTTGCTCATCGTCGGCTTTTCGTTCAAACACATTGCTCTGTCAAGTCACAGAGGATAATTTAAGTGCTATGGTATTTCCAAGTAAAGCGAGCTTCCAGCCTGTTTTAGAAGACGCGTTGCGCGCACTTCTCGGCAACCGTTTATCAACAGTGCTCGCTGTCCGTGAGCACCATGGTAAGAGCGAGGGGCACCATACAACCCAGCCACCAGACGCAGTCTGTTTTGCTAACAGTACGGAAGAGGTGTCTGAAATTGTGAAACTCTGTGCCGAAAATAATGTTCCTATTATTCCTTATGGAACGGGCACGTCATTGGAGGGGCAAGTTCAAGCTGCGAGAGGCGGTGTTTCGATTGCTTTAAGCCCTATGGATAAGATACTTGATGTGAATGTCGAAGACTTAGACTGCCGGGTTCAGGCCGGAGTCACTCGTAAGCAGTTGAATACGCATCTTCGAGATACCGGGCTTTTTTTTCCCATTGATCCTGGTGCTGATGCCTCAATAGGAGGCATGAGTGCAACCCGAGCAAGCGGCACCAATGCTGTCCGATATGGAACGATGCGAGAGAATGTGCTCGGCCTAACAGTGGTGCTGCCTGACGGGCGAATAATCAAGACAGGTGGGAGGGCAAAGAAGTCTGCTGCCGGTTATGACCTGACCCGGCTTTACATCGGTTCGGAAGGCACCCTTGGTGTTATCACTGAAGTTCAACTTCGTCTCTTTGGAATACCTCAAAATACTTCGGTTGCAGTCTGTCAGTACCCAAACCTCGAAGCGGCGTTAAATACGGTTATTTCCACCATTCAAAATTGTATTCCAGTAGCACGTGTTGAGCTCTTAGATGAGGTCCAAATGGATGCTTGCATTAAATATTCTAAATTGAAGGGATTTTTTGCAAGCCCGACTTTATTCTTCGAATTTCATGGCACTGAAAAATCGGTGGTAGAACAGGCTGAAATGGTTGGCACGATTTCTGGAGAATTTGGGGGCAAAACCTTTCAATGGGCATTAAAACCGGAGGAACGTAATCAATTATGGCAAGCACGGCACGATGCGTATTATGCCGGCCTGGCATTGCAGCCAGGTAAAAAGGCACTTACTACTGATGCATGTGTGCCAATTTCTCGTCTTGCAGATTGTATGATCGAAACCCGCGCGGACATTGAAAAGTACGAACTCACCGTCCCGATTGTTAGCCACGCGGGTGATGGAAACTTTCACTTAATAATACTATACGATCCGAACGATGCAGGTGAAATAGCTCGGGCTCAGGCCATCAATGAAAGATTAATCCATCGGACACTAGCCATGGGTGGTACTTGTTCAGGGGAGCACGGAGTTGGCTTGGGCAAAATGCCTTACTTGCTTGATGAACATGGTGAGAGTTTAACGATTATGCGTACTTTGAAGCATGCTCTTGACCCCAACAATATTATGAACCCAGGAAAGATGTTTGATTCTTAAGTGAGTAAAGCTTGGGCAACCCATTTTGCGTGAAGTGCGAGAGCTTTGTCATTGTCAGGGAAACTCATCAACTGAATGCCCGTTGGTAACCCGTCTATATTTAGCAAAGGAAGCGTAAAACACGGTGCGGCAGTGAGTGTCCATGCAATTTGAAATGAACGATTGCCGGTATTTTTTAGACCAAGGGGTGCAGGGCCAGCAGCGGTGAGCGTTATAAACCCGTCACATTTTTTCCGCAGGCAACTGATTTTTCGGCGAATCTTTTCTCGCTGACCAATAGCTTCGCAATATTCGAGGTGTGTTATATTTTTTGCATTTTCAATACTCTTTCGAAGTTCTTGGCTCAGTTTATCCTTCCATTGCTCATAATAATGTTCGAAGGGCCACCGGCGCTCATACTGAGTGATGGTGCGCGCAAGTGGGCCGACGCCTTTGAGGAGGCTTTCCAGTTCCGCTACGTTTGAATCCTTTCGGTTGTCAATAATCTCGATATCGGACTCCTCAAGCTTAAGAAGAAGATCTTCAAAGCCATTTCGGGTTGTTCCTTCAACCTCGGCCCAACCATCGGTATACAGCCGGATAAGACGCGATGGTTTTATACCGGGCCCGAGTTTTTCTGGCCCACTTATTCCGGGGTGGGGTGCAGTTCCGCCAACAGTTTCGGCTATTTTATGCGCAACACGCCAGCAATCTTCAATGCTTCCGGCTATGGTCCCCAGTGTATCGTGGGTATTAGAGATGGGATGAATACCACCCATATTAAGTGAGGCATGAGTTGGCTTGAAGCCAAAAGCTCCACAGTAGGCAGCAGGGCGCACCACAGAGCCAGCTGTCTGCGTGCCTAACCCGGCGGGCACCATGCCACATCCCACTGCTGCTGCTGTTCCACTCGACGATCCTCCGGGTGTTCGAGCATGGTCGAACGGATTTGTGGTGGGGCCAGCCGCACCCGTTGCAAACTCGGTTGTTACAGTCTTTCCTAGTATGACAGCTCCGCTCTTCCTCAAAGCATACACGGCCGCAGCATCGCTTTTGGATTGCCAACCTTCGTAAATACCGCTGTTCATTTGTGTAGGCATGTCAATGGTCTCGATAATATCTTTAATCGCCATGGGGCAACCATCAAGCAAAGATCGTGGTTGACCTCTCTTATATCTTTTAGTGGATGCATCGGCCGCTGCGCGTGCATTCTCCATAGCTAAACAAACCCAAGCGGCAACCTTCGTTTCCTTTTGTTCAATTACATCAAGGCATCTCTCAAGATAGTCGCGCGGTGTATCTACGCAATCAAGGAAGTTTGGGACTGCCTTGTGAAATTGAAGCATCAATGGCTTTTGCGGATTATATTTTGGCGCTTTTGTTCTTTCCATGAATGGGGTTACTCCTTGAGTTGCTTTCAAATGAACGTTTTCTTGTTATAACCGGCAATAATACAAAAAATGTCCGATCAAAACTGTCGTTCCAGTTTTGATGACTTATAGGAGAATGTAATGTCTGAATACAGTTTACCGTTCGCTGGTATCAAAGTTCTGGACCTGACTGCTCATCGCGCTGGCCCCACTTCCGTACGTTTATTATCTGATTGGGGTGCTGATACTATAAAAATTGAACAACCCGAAGCAATCAGCAAAGACAAGGGTAGCATTTTGGGTGCTCGAAACGGATTTGATTTACAAAACCTGCACCGTAACAAGCGGAGTATGACCATCGACCTCAAGAATCCCGATGGGCTCAAATTATTTTATGATTTGGTGAAGATTTCTGATGTTGTTGTTGAGAACTTTCGGTCACAAACCAAACATCGCCTCAAGGTTGATTATGAAAGCTGTGCAAACATAAATCCACGAATTGTGTATGGCTCGTTGTCTGGGTTTGGGCAAGATGGCCCTTACGATAATCGTCCTGGTGTAGATCAGATTTTACAAGGCATGGGTGGGTTAATGTCAGTCACCGGTATTCCTGGACAGGGACCCGTGAGAGTGGGCATTCCTATTTGCGACCTTACATCAGGTATGTTCCTCGGTTTTGGATTAGCTTCTGCTTTGTTTGAGCGTGAACGTTCGGGTAAGGGTCAATGGGTACAGACCTCGCTATTGCAGGCAATTATCGCGATGATGGATTTTCAGGCAGCGCGTGTCTTAAAAGATGGTGATATTCCCAAACAAATGGGTAATGACCATCCAACTTCAGTGCCTACAGGGGTTTTTGAGACTAAAGATGGGCACATTAACATTGCGGCATCTGGTGGTGTTCTGTACGAACGCTTTTGCAAGGCTATTGAGCGCGAGGATCTGATAGAGGACCCCCGGTTTAATGGGTTTGAGGAGAGATCCGATAATCGGGATGCACTGAGGGTAGAAATAGAGGGGGAAACACGCAAACAGACATCGAAGCACTGGGTAGATATGATGCAAGAGATTGGCGTTCCGTGTGGCCCTATATACAATATGGGTGACGTGTTCGAGGATCCACAGGTCAAGCATTTGGGAATGGCGTGGTCGATGCAAGGTGGGTCAGCTGGTGATTTTCCGGTAGTTCGTACTCCAATTGTTATGAGTAGGACTAACGTAGAGGATCATGTCCGAAAGCCGACGCCCGACCTAGGCCAACATACTGACGAAGTCCTACAAGAATTAGGGTTTGGCGATGATAAAATCAAAGATTTTCATGAACGCAACATTGTTTGAATCACCTTACCTAGGATTCTCTCAAACAAAATTAATCGGAGACTGATATGGATTTAAAAACCGATAAAATGATCGGAGAAAAAAGAAGCGGTGTGGGTCACCTCATATTCAACAATCCAGAAAAGAGAAATGCAACGTCGCTCGAGATGTGGCAAGCAGCAAAAATTGCTCTAGATGACTTCTCGGAAGATCCTGACGTTAAATGCCTAGTGGTTTCTGGGGCAGGTGATAAGAGTTTTGTCGCTGGAGCTGATATTTCAGAGTTCGAGAAGGCAAGGTCAGATGCAAATGCTGCTGCGGAATATGCACGCATATCTTCGGAGGGAAAGGAGGCTCTGAAAAACTTTGCCAAGCCATCCATTTCGATGATTCAGGGTTATTGCCTTGGTGGAGGTATGGAGGTTGCGTTATCGACAGACTTTCGCATTTGTTCTGAGGACTCACAGCTTGGTATTCCAGCAGCTCGGTTAAGTATTGCCTACTCATTCGATGCAATTCATCGGCTCTGCAGCCTTGTCGGCCCCTCTTGTGCGAAAGATATTCTAATTACCGCGCGTCGCATAAAGGCACCCGAGGCACTTCGTATTGGGCTTGTGAATCAGATTACATCGTTGGCTGGTCTCGAGGAAGAGGTAGCTGAATACACCCAAGCCATACTTGAAAATGCACCTCTCTCTATGCAAGCTAGCAAACTTACAGTTGATGAAATTCTTAAGAACCCGGCAGACCGAAACCTTGCCGCCATTGAAGAGATTGGTAAAACTTGTTTTAACAGCAAGGACTACAGAGAGGGTCGCACGGCATTTATGGAGAAAAGGAAACCGGTTTTTACGGGGAAATAATCTGAATGCCCTCGCTTTGCTTCTGCAAGGGTTAAATACTCTCCACAATTTCGCAGTATTTTTAGTTTTAGTCTCTTAACCCATGTTTAGGTGTGAATTTTAATGTATTATTTGTGGGTCAGTTTTTGCACTCAGGGACAATGGTGAAGAAATTAACCATCACTTTCACAGCAGTACTGCTAATCATGGCGGCTGCTTTGACAATTGTTCCCCAATTTATCAATTGGAATTCATACACTCCTAGTATCATTTCAGCAGTGCAAGATGCCACAGGGCGCAGGTTGTTTGTCGACGGAGACATTGAGGTAACTATGTTGCCCGAACTCGCACTAAAAATAAGTCAAGTGAGATTTACCAACGTTGCCGGGGCATCAAAAAAAGACATGCTCGTGGCGGACGATATGCGCATTGGCATTGCTTTTGGTGATTTACTAAAGGGGCAACTCCGATTGGTTGTCACTCTCAATAAGCCCATTGTCGCACTTGAAGTGACCAAAGACGGCAACGCTAGTTGGGATTTTGTTCCAAAAAAACAGGTAATAAACAATAGATCTGTGGGACCGAATGCTTTCCCGGAAAATGATATAAAAACAAATAGTTCTTTCGAAGAGGGGTCGCGTCCGTTTGATTTGCGTCTTGATAGCTTTCTTATAAAAAAGGGGGCTCTTACTTTTTTAGATGGGCGGACCGGCAAAACGGAAGGTGTGACTAATCTTAATTCGGAGGTTTCTTTCGCTTCTCTTAAAGGCCCGTTTTTTGTTAAGGGCGAGGCCGAGTTGCATAAATATCCGCTTATATTTGACATTGTACTGCGCAAGGAAGAATTCAAAAATGCCATGGCAGTTGCTGCAAAATTACATTTAAGCAGTCTTGGGGGCAAAGTCGCGTTAAATGGGGTGGTAGACTACTCGACTGGCTCTCCTGAATTGGAAGGTACGCTATCTGCAAGAACAGAAAATTTTGCGACTATGTATGCTTCTCTTACCGGCATCACAATGAAGTCTCTTTCAAAGAAATTCTATGTTTCTGGCCAATTAAAGGGATCTCTCACTCGGGTCGCATTGTCAGCAGCTAATTTTAAACTGGGGTCAATGCAGGCCCAAGGGGAAACCTTATTATCATGGAGTGACGGATTAACTGGTTCTCTTCGACTTACTGCGGATAGTCTTAATTTCGATGAACTCTTGGCTGGGCTGAATTATCCTGTGATTAAAAAAACAGAAACAATATCGGCTCCGATTCAGGAAAAGAGCATTAAGAAAAATGGTAATGGTGAGTCCAAGTCCAATCCTTCCGGTCCTGCCACTGTAATCCCTTCAAACATTGATTTCACAATTACGGCTTTTGCGGATTCTATAAAATATCGGTCTGAACTTTTACGCCAGGCATCCGCTAGAATTCGTTTTGTAAACGGGAAACTTAACATTCAGCAGGTAGGTGTTCTTTTGCCTGGTGATAGTGCTGCTGGCATGGCTGGGACAGTCCAGCTCGTGAAGGGCAAACCATTTGTAAACTTACGAATTCAAGCAAAATCAAAACGACTGCGCAACTTGCTGAGATGGGCCGGGATAGAGCTAAACCAAATTCCTCCGTCACGGTTACGCAGTTTTTCCCTTGAGATGCTATTGTTTGGAAGCGCGCCAAGATTGAAGGTGCACTCTATAAAATCAAGGCTGGACAACGTAGATATTAGAGGGGGACTTTCGTTAGTAATCGGGCCAAAAATAGCATTTGGAGCACGCCTTGCCATAGATCGCTTAAACGTAGACTCATACTTGAAAAATAATGTGAGGCCGGCACAAGGTAAGGCTCCAAGTAACAAAGGTAACAGTGCGTATGTGGCAGGAACGACTAGCACGTCTCCGAACAAGAAAAAGGTGGCTATAAGACTTGAACTTGCCAAAATATTGAATGAGTTTAACGCAAATATTGCGGTAACTATCAAAAATTTATTTTTTAAGAAAAATAAATTTGCCAATGTTAATGCTGAACTGTCTATAGTAGATGGCTTGGTGACGGCAAAAAGACTTAGTGTTCTCGATATTGCTGGCGCGTCTGCTGCAATAAGCGGTCGCTTGCTTGATCCAAAAGGCACCAAAGCATCCTCAATAAGGTTTAACGTTACAGTTAACGATAGCAAGCGACTATTTAGATTTTTTGGCGGATCGCGTCCATCCGCGGTGGCACGAGTTGGTAAATTTTCCGCGAAAGGCACATTCAGTGGTGATTTTGAAGTTCTCAAACTTAACACTACCATGAATGCTGGCGGTGCAGAGGCAAAACTGCGCGGGTAATTCAGAAATCTTTTTAGTGAAGTAGGCTTTGATGTTCGAGTAGGCCTAAATACATTAGAAACTGGAAGTTTAGCAAGAATTTTTGAACCTAGCTATCGCTCGGTTGCAGGTAGATTGGGCCCATCAGCTCTTTCTTTTCGCGCTGGTGGAGATAAAAGGCAGGTATCGATTACCGATATAAAGGGAAACATAAGTAAAACGGCCATAGCAGGTATGGCAGCTTTGAAATTGGATCATGCTACGCCAAGATGGAAGATTAATATGACTTTTGGCGAACTTGATTTTGATGGGTTTCAGAATCGAAACAGCAAAAAGGCGAATCCGGCTATAAAGAATCGCGATCGGATACAAACGCCTAAAGCGTCTTCCTCTCGGCGTAACTTTCAAGTCAGTAAAACTTCTGTTGGTGTACATCCGCGGTGGTCACGAAAACAATTCGATTTTGAATTTCTTAAGAATTATGAGGCAGACTTTGACGTTCGAATAGCAAAATTGCGCTTATCTAAAGCACAATTTAATAAGTTGGAGGCGCGGGGCAATCTCAACCAGGATATTCTCAACCTTAAGATGTTAAGAGCAAAAATGGGCGGCGGGTCTTTTGTTGGCAATGCAAAATTCGATGTCAAACGTAGGATACCAAAGTTGTCGCTTTTTATTAACGCGGAAAATATTCCGGTAAATGAACTAATCCCAGAACTGGAAAAGGTACGTATTAATGCGGGCCCATTTCGCCTTGGCGGAAAAATCAGCGGTAAAGCAAATATAAAAAATTTGAAACTACTTACTCAAGGAACGAGTGTGGCAGCAATGATATCATCTCTCAATGGCGCAGGCCGAGTTGATGGTATCCTTGATATCGCGTTGTCTAAGGGAAGTCAGAATATAAATAATGCTGCTGGCATCGCTGCAGTGTTGTTTGGTAAAAAAGTGAAGGCGTTAGGAGCAATCGGCCAGGTTTCTAAAACTACGAACCGTCTGATAGGACACTTTGGAAATGCTCCTAACAAGTTTTTAGGAGACTTCGCCATCGTCAATGGCACGGTTACCACTCACAACCTGCAATTGTTAGGCCGCGGCGCAGTATTGCTTACAGCGGGGAATGCAGCTTTATCTCCTTGGCGGGTCCAGAGCAATTCGCAAGTAATAGAAAATGGCCGTAAGGGGGAGCCTTATATAACCGCTGCGGTTAGAGGTGATTTAGATCAACCGAGGGTGAAAGTCGGCGGAAGATGGCTGCAAGCCGGGAAGTCTTCACGAACACCAACCCAAACCCGGAAATCTGGTTTGCCCTCCCGTTCGCAAAGAACACCTCCGAAGCCCCAAGATATTTTCAAAGGCATTTTCAAACCATAAAACTCATCGATCAATGGTCGAGGTGTTGTTTGTGATATTTTCAAGGACAAAAACCCTAGCTGCACTCGATAGGTTACCTGTGCGGTCGAGATCAATTTCGGTTAGCAATTGATTCACGGTTAAACCACGATCGGCGGCAAGATTTTTAATATGATCCCAAAAAATATTCTCTAGAGATATGCTTGTTTTATGACCACCAAGATTAACAGAGTGTTTTCTGATATCTTTTGGGTCAGGCTTATCTTTCATATGGTCTATTTCTCCAAAAAGAGTGTTGCCAGAATATGTCGGGCTTACCTCTTCTTATCTTCAAATAAATTTTGAGAAAAGGTTTCCACAGCTTTTAGGCTCATCGAGAGATTATCGGCTTCAGTCAGGCCTGAGCTTTTGCGAGGTTTAAAGCTGTGGTCGCCATCCTTAACCCAATTAAAAAATATTTTTTCTGAGAGTTTATAAGTGCCGACATCATTTTTATTTCCAAATGGATCTCGGGTGCCTTGGCAAATAAGAGTAGGGGTTTGAAGTGAACGAAGGTGCTCTACTCGGGGATTATCAAGCTTGCCGGGTGCGTGAAAGGGGTAGCCAAGGCAGACTAACCCATCCGCCCCCTCTGTATCCGCAATCATGCTTGCGATACGGCCGCCCAACGATTTTCCTCCAATAATTAGTTCCTTTGTCCTGAATTTAGAAATCGTTTCCTGCCACGAGGCTATTAAAGTAATTTGACGATCAGGAGGGATTTTTTTTCCAGTCAAACGAGCCCGTGCCATATACGGGAAGTCAAACCGGACAACTCGGAATTGATCTGTTGCGAGTTCGCTGGCAAAAAAATTCATGAAATAATGTTCTTTGCCTACTCCCGCTCCGTGAGCAAGAATGAGAGTTCGATCTGCCTTCAAGGCGCCGTCAACGAACACGTTTAACATTAGTCATGTCTCTAGCCGTTGGTAAGAAATAATTAGCCATATTCTGAGCATGAGAGAGTAGATATCGAAAGGTTAAACCTATACCAAATTTTGCGACACATAAGTCTTCCCAAAAGCATGTGAGGGCGTGGCTGCCATTTCTGACTCAGATGGAGGTTTGAAAACTCCCCATTTCCCAGTACATAAAAGTTTGCCTCGCAAATTGTTCTTGTAGCTCGTAAGCAATAATTATGTATGCTTCAATCCTTGCGGAAAATATCGAGTGCTACAACGTTATTGTCATCCCCTACCGACGGATCAGCGCTGGCAGCACCTGGCTCCTTTCGGTCAAGCTGTTTTGAAGAATTTGAGCTTGATGCAGTGGGGCTGGGTGTTTGCGCATCTTGGACGATAAGTTGAAATTGTAGTTCGAAATTTACTGATGGATCTGCAAAAGCCGTTACTGCAGCGAATGGGACATGAAGTCTTTCCCGATTGTCGTTAAAACTCAGAGAAACGGCGAAGTTATCATTCCCTACCTCCAAATTCCAGAACTGGTGTTGCAGCACTATAGTCATTTCGGCAGGATATTTTTTTTGCAAAAATTCTGGTATGTCAACCCCGGGATAATGAGTTGAGAAGGTTACATAGATATGGTGTGAACCAGGAAGGCCAGTCTCTTGAATTTGACGCAGTGCTTCCCGCACAACACCTTTTAATGCTGTGTCTATTAATTGGTCATATCGCAATACACTTGAAGCCATATCGTTTTATGTTCCCAGCTATTCATTCTGTACGGTGTCACTTTGCGTTTGAGTCTATATCACCGAACATTAAAAGTGGGGGGCTTCTGTTGCCCGGTGCCCCCCGAACCGCGCTTGCTTAACCGAAGTTAGGCAGCGAGGCGGGCTTCGCCCGCAAAGTTGTCGTTGGCATTTAACGACTATAGCCCGATAACGGTGGTACAATGCCGGGAACAAAGCTTGCCTTTACTACATGCGTCGATCCTATTTCGCCCCCACAGATGCACCAGCTTTATCTCAAAGGTGGTGTATTGGTGGAGGCGCCGGGTACCGCCCCCGGGTCCGCAACGCTTATTCCGCAAACCATTTAGCGCCATAGCCGGTGAACCGGCACTCTAACTATAGGTTGAATCAGAAAAGATATAAATAGTTGAACAAAAATTTTAATTTTTGCTTAACTAAAAAATATCTTCCCCATCTTTCACCTAATTCACAGTATTTTCAAGTTTTGTTCATTCGGGTTGTAGGGGATAAAATATGTCCATGCTGCAGTACTTAGACATGTTACGCTACGTCCGAACCAAAGGGGTCTACAGAAATGACCGAACCGGTGTCGGTACTCATTCAATATTTGGTTATCAAATGCGCTTCGATTTAGGTAAAGGGTTTCCTATATTAACCACCAAAAAACTTCACCTAAAATCAATAATACACGAGTTGCTTTGGTTTTTAAGTGGTGACACCAACATCAAATACTTAAATGACAATGGGGTTTCGATCTGGGATGAGTGGGCCGACGAAGATGGCAACCTCGGACCAGTTTATGGACATCAATGGAGATCCTGGCCGGACCCCAATGGAGGTAGTATTGATCAAATTACGGGGCTGTTAGACCAAATTAATAATAATCCGAACTCAAGGCGGCTAATCGTTTGTGCGTGGAACGTGAGTGAAGTTGATAGAATGGCCTTGCCCCCCTGTCATTGCCTGTTCCAGTTCTATATTGCGGATGGAAAACTCTCTTGTCAGTTGTATCAACGAAGTGCAGACATATTTCTTGGCGTTCCATTCAATATCGCCTCATACGCTTTATTGACCGGAATGATAGCGCAAGTATGCGGCTTAGGATTAGGCGATTTCGTTCATACGTTCGGAGATGCACATATCTACGCAAACCACCTTGATCAAGCTGATGAGCAGCTAAGACGAAAGCCTTACGACTTGCCAAAGATGTCTTTGAATCCGGATGTGAAAGATTTGTTTGCGTTTGAGATTGATGATTTCTCGCTTGAGGATTATAAATTCCATCCTCACATCGCTGCAAAAGTAGCGATTTAAGGGCCAATGACACTCTCACTCATAGTTGCGATGGCTGAGAACGGGGTTATCGGTAGTGACGACGCGTTACCGTGGCATATTCCGGATGATCTGAAACATTTCAAGTTAATTACAATGGGTAAGCCAATAATTATGGGCCGCCGGACATGGGATTCGTTGGGCAGGATATTGCCGGGTCGTCCCCATATCGTATTAAGTCGAGATCCAAATTTTGCCGTTGATGGGGTGTCAAGCGCGAATTCTTTGGAGGATGCGTTAATTATAGCTGAAGGTCTAACGGAACACGAAATTATGATCATTGGTGGAGCGGAAATTTATCGCGCAGCACTTCGCTACGCAAAATGTATCTATCTCACTGAGATTCATAGGCCTATACCTGGTGACACATTTTTCCCTCAATTCAATCGTGATGCTTGGACTGAAATCGAGCGCCAGGGCCCTTTTCAAGATGAGAAAAGCGGTCTAACGTACAGCTTCGTTACGCTGCTGCAGGACTGAAATCTGAGAAAATCAGTATGGTAGGTTATCCGGATAAATCATCGAATCACTTTGTTACGAGAACCTATCCGCTCGACAATCCGGGAAAATAGTCATTGTGCGCGTCAATCGAAATAATGCAACGAATAGCGGGCATGCCTGTTCAACATTGCCGCCTATTGTTCGATAATTATGCTGGGGGCGGGCCGTAAGTTGGCCGAATCGTCTTCTAAAATTGCCCAAACTTTGCTTGCTATTGAGAGAAAAATTTCCGAATTCACGCTTCCAGGGTCACTAACGACAACAGGTGCCCCGCCATCCGACGTCTCACGTATTTGCATGTGGAGCGGAATTTCACCTAAAAATTGAACGTCAAGCTTTTCCGCTTCCGCGCTCGCGCCTCCATGACCAAAAATATCAGCTTGGTGGTCGCAATTAGGGCAGAGAAAATAGCTCATATTCTCGATAATTCCGAGTACAGGGATCTCGACCTTTCGAAACATATTGAGACCCTTTCTGGCATCAATGAGCGCGATATCCTGAGGCGTAGATACAATAACAGCCCCCGCTAACGGAACTTGTTGCGCCAGTGTTAATTGAGCATCTCCAGTTCCCGGTGGCATGTCAACTATCATAATATCACAATCGCCCCATTCAACATCGCGCAAAAATTGTTGTAGAGCGCTCATTACCATGGGGCCACGCCAAATCATGGGGGTCTCCTCTTCAACCAAAAAACCCATCGACATTAACTTTAAACCATATTTTTCAATGGGCTTAAGCTTTTCACCGTCGCCACCTGACGGTTTTTCGCCCGCCAGGCCCATCATTCGAGGTTGCGATGGGCCATATATATCTGCATCTAACAAAGCTGTTCTTAGGCCGATTGTGTTAAATGCCAATGCGAGGTTTACGGCCACTGTTGATTTTCCGACGCCGCCCTTCCCACTGGCTACTGCTATAATATTTTTAACCCCTGCAACCGCTTGCTTATTTGCGTGCGCTGTTCTTTGGGGTTGCGCCTTTGGGTGTTCGCCTGTTTTATTTTTTGACGCAGCGCGATGAGCTGTCAAAACTGCAGTTACGGAAGCCACACCATTGACTTGGTTAACAGCTTTTGTTGCTGCTTGCCGAACCGGTTCCATTGCGGCGCCTTTGTCTGGATGCACTTCAAGTGAAAAACCAACGTTGCCATCTTTGATCACTAAACCACTGACCATATTCAACGTGATTAAATCTTTGCCGCTCTCCGGTTCTTTAACCGTCTTTAAAGCTTCTATGATTTGCGCTTCTGTTGGTGAGGCCATCGTTGAAATTCCTTTCAACCGCTCTAATATGATGTTTGTTATAACAAGCGCAACAATTTCGTTATTTGCGCATTTGTTCTTGCGATGTCATATATGACTAGAGTTCGCAGAGGTAAAGGTCTGTACTGAGCTATAAAAATTTATTAGGACGAGGGAAAAAATATGCCTTGGCAGAATCAAAGTGGCGGAGGAGGCCCTTGGGGGGGCTCTGGTGGTGGAGGACAAGGACCGTGGGGCGGCAGTGGTAGCGGTGGAACACCTCCAGACTTGGACGAGGTATTGCGCAAAAGCCAAGACCGATTGAAACAAATTTTCCCCGGTGGGGGATCAGGAAAACTTCTAGCCCTAATTATTACGGGCCTAATAGCCGTATGGCTTGCCACCGGTTTTTACAGGGTCCAAGCAGATGAGCAGGGCGTAGAGGTTTTATTTGGCAAGGTTGACCGGACGAAACAGCCTACGCCGCCAGGGCTTCATTATTTTTATCCTGCTCCATTTGGAGAGGTCCTTACTCCAAAGGTGACCCGGGTGAATAGGGTCGATGTTGGGTACATCAGCCGCACGACCCGTCGAGGCGGTCGAGGTTCCCCTCAAGATGTTCCAGCTGAAAGCTTGATGCTAACTCAAGACGAGAACATTGTTGATATGGATTTTGCTGTCTTATGGCGTATCAAAAATGGAACAGATTATCTCTTCAATATACGTGACCCCGAGGGTACAGTGAAAGTTGTAGCTGAGAGCGCAATGCGCGAAGTCGTAGGTCAAACGTCTTTTGATGATGCAGTGACAGTTGGGCGTGAGTTAATCCAAAGTCGGACCAAAGCGCTCATGCAAAAATATCTCGATGATTATAAATCAGGCATTGACATCGTAAATGTGCAACTTGAGCAGTCCGACCCTCCAAAAGAAGTAATCGATGCTTTCAACGACGTACAACGTGCGCGTCAAGATCGTAGCCGAATGAGAAATGAAGCTGAGGCTTACGCGAACTCGATCGTGCCTGAAGCGCGAGGTCAGGCAGAACAAAAGATAAAGGAAGCGGAAGCCTATCGAGAGCAGCAAATTCAGGAAGCGACGGGTGAGGCAAAGCGGTTTGAAGACGTTTATGCGTCTTACAAAGCGGCGCCAGAAGTTACAAAACGGCGTATGTATTTAGAGGTGATTGGTCAAGTTTATGGTGATGCACAAAAGGTGATCATAGATCAAAAAGCCGGGCAGGGGTCGGGCGTAGTGCCTTACTTGCCTCTGCCAGAGGTTCAGCGTCGCATGCGTGAAAAATCAGAAGAGCAGGCTGATCAAGGTGTAGATGCAGACGCACAGACCACACCGAGCCAGCGGTAAAGGGGGATAATAGTATGAAAAGCAAAAAACCGGTCATATTTGGCGTACTCGCATTGTTTACGTTGTTGTTGGTTTCCCAAACCCTTTTCACTGTTCATGAAACACAGCAGGCGATAGTCCTTCAATTTGGTGATCCGCGTGCAGTAAAAGATAAACCGGGCTTGCATTGGAAAGTTCCGTTTGTGCAGAACGTTACATATTATGAAAAACGGACACTTGATTTGGACCCGCCTCCTTTTGAGGTTCTTTTGACCGACAAAAAGCGCATAAATGTAGATGCGTTTGCACGGTATCGTATTGTGAATGCATTAGAATTTTTCAAAACTGTTCAAAATGAGGTAGGTGCTCGCGATAGGTTAGCAGCTCTTGTCAATCCCGCACTTCGTGCAGTTATCGCGCGGGTTTCATTAAAGGAAGTTTTGTCTGCGAAACGTACTGATCTGATGGAACAGATCCAGAAAGATATTGAAGCAGATGCATTGAGGTTCGGTATTAAGATTGTTGATATACGGATAGGTCGAACAGATTTACCCGAACAAACAAGTCAAGCAGTGTTTAACCGAATGCGCACAGAAAGAGAACGCCAGGCTCGTGAGGCGCGTGCTGAGGGTAAGGAGATAGCTCAAAAGATACGCGCTCAGGCTGACAAAGAGCGTACAGTTATATTAGCTAATGCCGAGCGAGACGCTCAAATCCAGCGTGGCCAAGGGGAAGCCGGTCGTAACAATATATTGGGGCAAGCTTATGGCAGAGACCCAAAGTTTTTTGCATTTTACAAGTCGCTGGAGCAGTATCAGAAGGCCTTGATTGGTAATGACACGACTATGGTTCTTAGCCCGGATAGCGAGTTTTTTAGATTTTTTAACAACTTCAATCTAGGAAAGAAAAGGAATTAGTAAGAAGGGCTGCATGTTCCAGCTCGTATTTTTAGCGACGTCTTCATTTCTCGTGATTGAGGGCTCCATTGCTGCTTTCTGGCCAAATTGGACGCGTCGCAAGATGGCGGATCTACAGGACGTGCCGGACAAAACTCTGGGGTTTGTTGGGATCTTTTTTATAATTGTCGGCGGGGTACTCGCTGGTATAACCGAGGGAATATTGCAAATAGCTTTCCTCACCATTGTGTTGGAGGGCTCACTCTACGGCTTATTCCCGGTAGTTATGAAAAGGGCCATGCGATATGGCTCTAAAGCCAGCAAGGCGGTGGTAAAAGTATGGGGAGAGACGGCATTAGGCATAGGGGCAGCTGGCCTCGCTATTTTTTTATGACTTTAAGGCACATTATTCGCCATATTTCAGCCACTGTTTTGGGAGTACTATTATATTGTGCGTGTTAGATAGGCTTACATCGGTCGATGGTGCGCATGATTGAAGCGAGGAAGTTTGGTTGTAGTGCGTAATCTTCCTCGCACGCTGTTTTGACATGGAGGAGCCAATGAGCCGACTAGGTTCGATTAGATTAATTTTTCTGAAGGCAGCCGTCATCCCTGCTTCTTTTAGGTTGATGGCTTTTGCTGCATTTATTTTTCATTCTCCATCGGTAATGGCACGAAGCGCGCCTGACAGTTTCGCTGACTTAGTAGAAAAAATGTTACCTGCAGTAGTAAATATTTCGACAAGCCAAAAGGTAAGTCGGAAAAGTCCTCCCGGATTTCCGGATTTTGACCTTCCTCCGGGGTCTCCATTTAAGGAGTTCTTTGATCAGTTTAAACAGCAGCGTAAAGGTTCTCCTGAGCCAAGTGAAAAAGCTACTTCTCTTGGTTCTGGTTTCATTATCGATAGTAGCGGCCTGATTGTGACCAACAATCACGTTATCGATGGGGCTGATCAGATTACAGTAGTTATGAAAGATGAGAGGCGTCTAGAAGCTAAGGTGGTTGGAAAGGACGAGAAAACAGATTTAGCCTTGCTAAAGGTTGAATCTACAAAACCTCTTCCTGCCCTAGAATGGGGAGACTCAGATAAAGCTCGTGTTGGTGATTGGGTGCTTGCAATAGGCAATCCGCTTGGCTTGGGGGGATCGGTTTCTGCCGGTATAATTTCAGCTCGCGGACGTGACATTAGATCGGGTCCATATGACGACTTCATCCAGACTGACGCTCCTATCAACAGGGGGAATTCGGGTGGCCCCTTGTTTGACATGAAGGGTCGTGTGATAGGCATTAATACAGCAATACTCTCTCCAAACGGGGGTAGTATAGGCATAGGATTTTCAATACCGTCGCAATTGGCTAGGGGCGTTATCAGTCAACTTCAAAGATTTGGCGTTACGAAACGTGGATGGCTTGGCGTGCAGATCCAGACTGTTTCGAAGGATATTGCAGACAGTTTGGGTTTGAGCGAAGTTTACGGTGCCCTTGTAGCTGGTGTGGTGAAAGGGAGTCCCGCTGATCGTGCCGGATTTAAAAGTGGTGATGTGATACTGAAGTTTGATGGAAAGCGAGTGGATGAATCACGCCGTTTGCCTCGTATGGTTGCNGAAACTAATGTCGGAAAGANGGTTCGNGTTGTCATTTGGCGTAACCAACGGAATCGTCAATTGTATGTACAACTCGGTGAACTTGAGAAAGTTGATCAGACTGCTGCTCGTNCTGGAAAATCCCGTACAAAAGGGAAAATAAGCAAATTTGATANTCTTGGGTTAAGTGTGGCACCGGTGAGTGACGATCTCGTCAAACGTTTCAAGTTACCTGACTCAGCAGAGGGTGCTGTTGTCACTGCAGTGAAGCCCGGAAGTCTGGCAGCCGACAAAGGATTGAGGCCTGGATCAATTATCGTCGAAGTAAATCAAGTGAAGATAAAAAATCCAAGTGACTTTTCTGCAGCTTTGAAAAAGGCTAAGGGATTNAATCAAAAGTCNATTTTGCTTTTGATTAAAGAAGGAGGAGAGGTGCGATTTGTTGGGCTCAAGNTAGAGAAATAGAAANTCTTTTATTGTGCCGAAAAGGNACGCCAACAGGAGTACTTTTGCACGAACATTGAAGCTTTTATTCTGATGACCTCATTAAAGTGGTTGAGTCAAAATGCCACTCAATTTTCCTAAAAGAGTTTGTTTGCAAACACTTGGTTGCCTTTACAGATTTTTTAACGCAGAGAATGTCATCTATAATAATACGAGTATATATTTGAGGTGTTNGATAATCTCTCGTAGGGGNTNGATTTATGGTACAAGCGGATAGTGCACCACCACTTACTATTCGTGAACAGGGTGTGGTGGCATTGATCAGCACAGGGCATGGTGTTACCCACTACTTGCATTCCATTGTGCTAGTTGTTAGTCCGCTTATAAAAGAAAAATTCAATCTCTCTTACACTGAGCTCGGGCTATTTTTTACTATATATACAACCGGAAGTTTTCTTTCGGCAATTACCGGCGGGCCTTTTGCTGACCTNACAGGTCGAAGACAATTATTGCAGGTGGTCTCGATAACGATTTTATCGTTAGCAATCATGTTTCTGGGTTTCGCCAATGANTATGCAGTTCTTCTGGTCCTTGGCGTATTCATAGCTTTTTCTAACCAGCTTTGGCATCCTGCCGCTATTCCCTATCTCGCCACACGTTTCCATGCGCATCGCGGTTATGTAATGTCTATTCACGGCATGGGTTCAAATATCGGAGACGTCTTAGTGCCACTCTTAGTTCCCGCAATGCTTACTGGCAATTATATGATAATTCAGCTTGAGCCGATGTCGTGGCGGAATGTGATGATCATAAACACATTACCTGGTTTATTCATACTCCCCCCGCTAATAATTAGGGCGGTGCGTGAACGGACCGGAAATGGCAATGAAACTAGCGTAAATCTTAGGCACTACATCGCAGGCATTATCGAACAGGGGAAAAATAAGACTGTACTGGGAATAGGTCTAATAGCTGGCTTAAGGACGACAGCACAATCAGGGTCACGAAATTTCCTTCCGGTCTACTTGGTGGACCAATTTAATTGGAGTCTCACCCAAGCTGGGATTGCACTGCTATTGCTTAATTTGGGGGGGTCGGTTGCTGCAGTGCCAGCAGGTATTGTTTCGGATCGCTGTGGTCGCCGAAAGGTTATGCTGGTTGCAATCGCCGCAGCCACAATATTCATATTAATGCTACCTCTTTTACAGGATGAATTTTTAATAGTTATCGGAATTTGTCTAGTTGGATTTTCAATCTACGCCACGCGTCCAGTACTAATAAGCTGGATGATGGACACCGTGGAGAGCGAATTTCGGGGCACTGCTACCAGTCTAATGTTTGCTACTCAGTCTGCTTTCTCCATACCGAGTATGGCAATAACCGGCGTCATAGCAGACATTTACGGTATTGCTGCAATTTTTTATTGGTTTGCAATCATGCTTTTGTTTGCCAATGCAGTAGTATTCTTTTTGCCGAAGGATAATCCCTAGGCACTGGCAGAAACTGTTTTCGGCGTTTTTTGCATTATTCCCCATTGAGGCCTAATGTCCTGTGCTCAGTGCCTAAAATTTTTAGTAGCAATAGACTTTGTAGAGTATTCCAAGACCATGCACAAAATTCTTGCTGCCTTTAAACTTCGGGATCCCGGGCCAGCGTTCGGAATGTTAGCCGGACATGCAGCAACCCACTGGATGATCGGGGTATTCTATATTCTTCTGCCTTTTATAAGGGAGGAATATCAATTTACATATTTACAAATTGGCTGGCTGCTAACCTCATTTGAGGCTGGAGTGTTAATATTTAGCCTAGTAAGTGGCCCCGTGGTAGATATGTCCGGTCGACGTGTGGTCTTCCAGGTATGCGCTTTAGCTGTTGGTGGCTTGGCAATGGTGGCATTTTCCGTAGCGCCGAATTTTTTTTCATTCTGTATTCTAGCCGCATTAGTGGGCGGCATGACACAATTTTGGCATGCTCCGGCCACCGCTTTCCTCTCATTTTATTACACCTCCCACTGGGGTTACGTTGTCGGTCTTCATGGCATGGGTGCAAACATAGGAGAGGCGATAGGTCCTTTGATAGCTGGAATGGTGATTGCATCAACCACTTGGCAAATGGGAGCGCTTGTTCCAGCAGCAGTATCAATTTTTGCTGCGATAATCTTATTTATTTTTCTAATGCCCAAGGACTCAAACAAGAGGGCAGAGAAAGCCAGGGGAATGTCATTTAAACAATACCTTCGTGGTTTTGTGAGTCTGCTAAGGAATTTCGACGTCATTATTCTTTGCGGTATGATGGGGATGCGCTCAACAGCACAACTACTTATAAGAACTTTTGTACCACTCTATATGCGTGATTTAATGGGAGCAGGCGCATCTCTAATTGGCACTGTTTATGCGGTGATGCATTTAGGGGGTATGATAGCTAATCCAATCGGTGGTTTGGCTTCAGACAACTACGGTCGCAAACCAATTTTGATCTTGGCGTTGTTAGCAGCCACGGCCATCATCTTGGTTTTGACGTTAGTTGGTAATGAGATTTTGTTTGTGGTTGGAATAGGTTTCTTAGGATTCACGCTTTATGCGACAAGGCCTGTGACACAGGGTTGGATTTTAGATATGGTCCCACAAAAATTACATGCTACTAGTGTGGCGGTCCGCTCAGTCATTCAATCCTTATTTGGTCTCGCGGCCCCGCCGATAGGCGGCTGGGTAGCAGATAGTTACGGACTTTTGATGGTGTTCTATGGGATTGCGATATTATTACTCTTGGCTAACGTTCTTACTATTTTTGTTCCGGAGTATAGGAAACCATCGGGTGCAGAATAAACTAACATCATTTATTGCTCTAAAACATTAATTCCTGCTAGAGGAGGTTCGAGGCGCTTTCTTGCTTCTCGCGTCTAATATTATGACTGGTGTTGGTTTCACCAGAACAAATTTATCTAAGAATGGATCAGTTGTCTTCCGCACCGGACTTGGGGAGTGGTTCTAGGTGGGCGTGATTTTCTGCTTCATATTTGGGAATTATACAAGAAGGTAGACAGGTAAGTGGATGGTAACGTGAGGTTAAGAATGTGAGCCAAAAACGGGATGCACTGGGTGGCAAGCCTTTTACGCCAGTAATATTACTATCGTTTGGGCATGGTGCTACGCACTATGCCTTTGGTACATTTGTTATACTTGTGCCGTTCATCAAACAGGCTTTGGGGCTTACGTATACAGAAGCCGGTTTAATTGTATCTACATTTCATATCACGGGGTTTTTCGTAAACTTTGCCACAGGACTGGCTGTTGATATGAGTGGGCGCCGGGTTTTGTTTATTATACTATCTGCCCTTATCTGTTGCATAAGTATGTTGGCGCTAGGGTTTTCGCCATCTTTTCTTATGATATGCATTTTCGCTGGGATGCTGGCTGTCGGTGTACAAGGTTGGCACCCGCCTGCTTTTGCTTTCTTGGCAGAGGAATATGAGAATGCGAAGGGCATGGTGTTTTCTATTCATGTTGTCGCTGCAAATATTTCCGAAGCGATTGCCTTCCAGGTTGGCGGATTGATAGTGACTTTAATCGGGTCATGGCAAGTTGCCGCTATGACGGGAGCAGTTCCGGGGTTCCTAGCAGCTTTATTGTTGGCTTCTCTTCTCTTGCAGAAAGAAAAAGGCGCTAATGGAAAGCAGAGTAAGTCGATGGGATTGAGGGCTTATCTTGCTGGGTATGTTAATCTATTGGCAAATATTCCGGCAATGATGGTTTGCATTGTTAGTTCATTGCGAACGATGGCGCAAAATGGATTGCTGGTTTTTATTCCACTTTATTTGATCGATGTGCTGGGCGTAAGTGCTGCCCTAATGGGAACAGGGATGTTAGCAATGCAAATTGCTGGTGGTGTTGCCACACCAATTGGTGGGTACACCTCAGATCGTTACGGGCCACGGCCAGTTTTGTTTGTATGTATTACAGTTACGTCTTTAGCAATAATTTTAGCTACAAATATCACTAACCCGACCTCTTACATTTTAGTTATTTCATTGGTTGGTTTCGTACTCTTTGCAATGCGGCCCGTGCTCCAGCGTTGGATAGTAGATCTTGTTCCGGGCGAATTTCGAGGCTCAGCTACAAGTGTTATGTTCAGCATGCAGGCCGCTGGCAACGCCTTAATACCGATAGTAGGGGGGTGGATTGCTGATAACAGAGGTATGTTGGACGTATTTTATTTTTTTGCTGCGATTATGCTTGGGGCGAATATTTTAACTTTCTTCTTGCCAAAAACTAATCCTGCAAACGTGAGTTAACCCAAAAGATGGGCTCATTTTATGGCAGCTGAACTAGATTATTCTGAAGAAAAAAAGCCAGGCAATGGAACTCTTACTTTGCTTTGCGTCGGGCACGGGTCTACACATTTCGTTTTTGCGGCCACTATTATGTTGGCGCCCTACATTCGCCAAACCTCAGGGCTTAACTATCTTGAAGTTACAAGTCTCGGGACCCTTTATTATGCAGCAGCCTTCCTTGCAAATTTTCTGAGCGGGTATCTGGTAGATGCATTCAAAAAACGTATGGCGGTTCAGCTTGCATCACTGACTCTTGCTGGTGGAGGTATGATTGTATCGGGAATCTCAGGCTTTTATTTGGACGGAACTCAAGTATTCGTAATGTTAGCTATTGGGTGGGCTTTCTGTGGCATGGGAAATCAAGCCTGGCACCCAGCAGCATTCGCTTATCTCGCAAAATACTATAAAGACCGACGTGGATTTGTATTTTCGATGCATGTGGTATCGGCAAATGCCGGTGATGCAATTTTTCCATTAATTGCAGGTTTCTTGCTTGGTCATATTTTTGTGGAGGCATCCGGCCATCAAATGTGGTCTCCAGTTTCCCTAGTTGCGGGCATTCCATGTTTGTTGACGGCATTGATATTAGGTCGCTACGTGGCAAAACATGGTGATGAGGTTGTTAAAGTGCGATCGCAGGCGATGAGCGCTAATTCATATTTCAAAGGTTATGTTGCATTACTACGTAATGGCCATGCTATGCTCCTAGCATTAGTCGGGGGACTTCGGAATGCGTCGCAAACAGCATTACTCTATTTCCTGCCACTCTACATGGTTGATATACTGTTTAGCGGCCCAGTGTTGGTTGGAACAGCGCTCACGCTACTTCAAGTTGGCGGAATGATTAGTGCGCCGATTGCTGGTATTGCTTCGGACCGTTCAGGTGAGCGTCCAGTCGTATTTAGCTGTCTAGCGATTACGACCGTGGTTCTTGTTTTGGCGCTTTTCGTAAAAAATCCAACGTATTTTGTGTTTTTAATTGCGCTTGTGGGTCTTGCACTTTATGCGGTGCGTCCGGTTGTCCAGAGTTGGATGATGGATCTTGTGTCATCAGATTTTCGAGGTTCTGCAACAAGCGTCATGTTCGGTGTACAGTCATTCATGAATGTTATTTTTCTATTCATTAGTGGCTATGTTGCTGACCTATTTGGCCTTGTAATAGTTTTTTATATTATTACTTCTGTGATTTTATTTGCCAATATTCTCACATTTTTTCTGCCAAAGCCCCACAACGTCAGACAGGTAGGCAAATGTTAAAATTTGGCCTTGTTGAGGCTCTCAAAATTAAAGGACAGACGCCTATAGTTTTGGTCGGGCTTGGCCATGGTGCGGTCCACTGGGTCTACATGGTCTTCACCGTGTTGACACCATGGATTAAAGGAACCTTCTCTCTCAATTATTCCGAGATTGGTATGCTTCATGCGATTTTCCACATTGCCTCTTTTGCTGCCAATGTGGTTAGCGGGGTTATGGTGGATATTTCCGGAAAGCGTGTAATATTTCAAGTGATCGCTGTCATGTCCGGTGGTATTGCCATTTTCGTATGTGGATTATCGGGTGATTTTTTAACCTTAGCTTTAATGATGGTGGTGATCGGCGCATCCAATAATTTATGGCACCCGGCTGCTCTTGCGTTTCTATCTCAGGAATATCAAGGGAATAAGGGCTACGCACTTTCCGTTCATTCTGTTGGAGCAAGTCTCGGTGATATTCTGGCTCCACTGATCGCCGTTTCTTTGCTGGTGGGTTTCTTTCAGTTGAGCTGGCAGGTGACCGCTTTTACCAGCGCCGTGCCAGTTTTTATTGTCGGTTTGGCATTGCTTATTTTGGTGTCACCAAAAGATACTAACAAAAATATTGGCGGGAAAAAACGTGGCATGGATAAACGTCAGTATATAGCCGGCCTAATAGCGCTCATTAAAAGTAGAGCTATATTGGGACTTTCAGCAATGGCTGCCTTTCGGACTTCAGCGTTGTTCGTTATTTTTTTCGCCCTTCCCTTATACTTAGTCGATAATCTTGGCTTATCGGAAAAGGCGCAAGGTCTTGCGATGGCAATGATGCAGGTTGGTGGCTTTGTAACTGGGCCACTTGCGGGAACATGGTCTGACAGGATTGGTCGGCGTCCCATCGTCATAGGCGGCCTATCTGTGATTACGATAGCAATTTTTTGCCTCACCATTATCAGCGATGCAGTTATATTTGTAGCTGGGATAACCATTTTGGGTTTTGCTCTCTATGCAATTAGACCTGTTACTCAGGCTTGGATGATGGACCTCGCGCCACAGCAGCATGGTGCCTCGGCAGCCAGCGTAATGTTTGCGATGCAAAGTGCGTGGACACCAGTATTGGTTTTAGCTAGCGGCTTCGTTGCAGATAAATACGGTTTAATATATGTTTTTTATCTTGTCGCCGCGTCAATGCTTATGGCTAACATTGTAGCTTATTTTCTGCCTAGCGGTAAAAATCCTTGATGGCAAAATCTTCTATCTTATAGCCTTGTAGATACAGAAGTGCGGTGAGGCTATTATGATTCACCCGAGCTGCAGTTCTTTCAGCAACGATTGGTTTTGCATGAAATGCTACTCCCAAGCCAGCTATGGCTAACATAGAAAGATCATTTGCCCCATCACCCACGGCAATTGTGGCGGACAACGGGATATTTTGTTGCTTACAGAGAGCTCGAAGACGATCTTCTTTAGCGCTGCGGCCAAGGATTGGTTTAATTATATGCCCCGTAAGCACTTCATCAATAATTTCGAGTTCGTTGGCTTGGTCAAAATCAAAGCCAAGTCGGAGACGGATTCTCGAGGTATAAAAACTAAAACCTCCGGATACTAAAGCGCAATAAGCCCCTTCTGACCTCATTGTTGTAATCAGCTGTTCCGCGCCTTCTGTAATGCGTATCCGTTTTGCTGTATTGTGTAAGGCAGAAGCATTCAAACCATTAAGCAACTTCACCCTTTCCTCAATAGCTGTTTCAAAGTCTATCTCTCCGTTCATAGCACGCTTAGTTATATCTGCGATCTGACTGTGAATGCCTGCATCTTTAGCTAATTCATCAAGCATTTCGTTTTCTATTATGGTCGATTCCATATCTGCAATGAGAAGTTTTTTCCGTCGCCCTTCAGTCTGTTGGGCTATCGCATCTATTTTTTTGTTGCTACATGACACCTCATAGGCAATATCACGTGCGTCATTACAGCTGATTCCGCAGAATTTTAAATCGGCTGCAGTATTGTAGTGAAGCCATTCCGGAGTGTTAACGGTTGCTCCCATACCAGCCATTGCCGTCATAACCTCTATGACGTACGGCTCCTCCAAGGTAGTTTTCTCATTAATTAATGTAAGTACTTTGTCCATCGCGTTAACATCTGTATCGTTAAGTGTCATGACACACAATGCACAATCTTCGCCAACCACTGGACTGATTATTGCAGGACCCACAGCCAGTGGGAAATCGGCTGCCGCGCTTGCAGCTGCAATAAAATTTAATGGTGTGATAATTAACGCCGACAGTATGCAGGTGTACCGCGAGTTTCGCACCTTAACATCACGCCCGTCAGTTGAGGATGAGGCGAAGGTATCGCATAAGCTCTATGGAGCATTCTCAGTTACAGAGAGTTTTAATGTGGGGAAGTGGCGGAAATTAGCGATTGTCGAGATCAAAAAAGCCCTTGATCAGTCTTCTTTACCTATAATTTGTGGGGGTACCGGTCTCTATTTAAAGGCTCTTGTAGATGGCTTGCCTCCAACACCTCGTATCCCCACAAGTGTGCGCGCCGAGATTCAAGAGCGTTTGATTCGAGAAGGCTCTGAGTCGTTATATTCTGAATTAGTTGCTCGTGGAGACAAGATGGCTGATCGTTTGGCTCCGGGGGATAGCCAGAGGGTATCACGCGCATTAGAAGTGTTGGTGTCAACAGGCAAATCGTTATCGGTTTGGCAGAAAATGCCGGTTATTGGAGCGAATAACCAATTTCAGTTTAAAACAATTCTCCTCGATCCCCCACGCGAAGAGCTTTACGAGGCTTGTGGCAAACGGTTTCAGGAAATGATTAAAGAAGGTGCTGTGGATGAAGTCAGAGCGTTTAAGGACTTGAACTTGGGTTCTCATCAACCCGCTTCAAGGATTTTGGGTGTGCCAGAAATTAGTGCCTATCTTGCTGGTGAGCATGACCTCGCAGATGCAGTTGCAAGGGCTCAGCAGGCGACGCGACGTTACGCCAAACGCCAAATGACTTGGTTTCGGAATCAGATTATTCCAGATTTACACATCAAGAGGAAATATTCGAAAAGTATTTGCAGTTCAATCTTTTCATTTATTATAGCTAATCGGTTGACCCGTTCCAGCTGAGAGCCTATTGTTTGGTTTCTTGGTGGAGAGGTTGCTTGCGTATAAATAACGAAACTGGTTTTTGAAAATATCGGCAGGCTAGTCGGATTTGAACCTGTAACATTAATAACTGGAGAATATTGTGGTGTCTCTAAAACGCATGAGTGGTGCTGAAATTGTAATTCAGTCACTCATTGACCAGGGCGTAGAAGTTGTTTTCGGGTATCCCGGAGGGGCTGTGTTACCTATCTATGATGCTATTTTTCAGCAGAGCAGCGTTAGGCATGTGCTTGTGCGCCACGAACAAGGAGCAGTTCACATGGCCGAAGGCTATGCACGTTCAACGGGGAAAGTTGGCGTTGTTTTAGTAACTTCAGGACCAGGTGCTACCAATGCAGTGACCGGTTTAACCGATGCGCTAATGGATTCTATACCAATTGTTTGTCTTACAGGTCAGGTACCTACCCATCTTATTGGCAATGATGCTTTTCAGGAATGTGACACCACTGGTATTACGCGGCCTTGTACGAAGCATAATTATTTGGTCAAAGAGCCTAAAGATCTTGCTAGGACTATTCATGAGGCGTTTTTTGTAGCACGCAAAGGTCGTCCGGGCCCTGTTGTTGTTGATTTGCCAAAAGACATACAGTTTGCCGACTGTCCTTACGTGATGCCGGAATCTGTCAAGCCAGCGACTTACCGTCCAGCTACGCGTGGTAAAACTAAGGCAATCGAAAAAGCTGTTGATGTACTTTCAAATGCAAAAAAACCTATCTTTTACGGGGGTGGGGGCATAATTAACGCTGGGCCTGCGGCGTGCAAAAAATTCACGGACTTTGTACGTGCTACTGGTTATCCGTGCACTTTAACACTGATGGGGCTTGGGGCATTTCCTGCATCTGACAAACACTTTCTCGGCATGCTCGGTATGCATGGTACATACGAAGCTAATATGGCAATGCACGATTGTGATGTGATGATTGCTGTTGGATCACGTTTTGATGACCGGATCACTGGGAGACTTGATGCTTTTGCACCCGATGCCAAAATTATTCATATCGATATCGATCCATCATCCATAAACAAGAACGTCGCCGTGGATATTCCGATTATTGGTAACGTTAGCCATGTGTTGGGACAGTTAGCGGTTACTTGGGACAAAAAGAAAAATCGTAAGGGTAATCGTAAAGCGCTTAACGCATGGTGGAAACAAATCGAAGATTGGAGATCACGCGATTGTCTTTCTTACAAGAAAAATGACGAGATCATTAAACCACAATATGCACTAGAACGGCTCCAAGCTCTTACGGAAAAGCGAGACACTTTCATTACTACTGAAGTTGGGCAGCATCAAATGTGGGCCGCACAATTTTTAAAATTTGACAAGCCAAACCATTGGATGACCTCAGGAGGTCTTGGAACAATGGGGTATGGATTTCCTGCAGCTTTGGGAGTGCAAACAGGACACCCTGGCAAACTTGTTATTGATATAGCTGGTGAGGCATCGTTTATGATGAATATGCAGGAGATATCAACCGCAGTGCAACATCATTTACCGGTGAAAGTCTTTATTTTGAATAATGAATACCTGGGCATGGTTCGTCAGTGGCAGGAGCTACTGCATGGTGGGCGTTATTCAGAGAGTTATGCAGCAGCTCTACCAGATTTTGTTAAATTAGCTGAAAGTTTTGGTGCGGTTGGTCTTCGTGCAAATAAACCCTCCGAAATCGATGATGTTATTACTGAAATGGTTAAGGTTGATAATGTGGTAATCGCTGATATTGTGGTGGATCCAACCGAAAATGTCTATCCGATGATACCATCAGGTTCTCCTCATAATGAGATGCTGCTCGGTCCGGCAGCCAAAGGCGAAGGTTCCGGCAAAGTTACCGAAAAAGGTAAGGTTTTAGTCTAGGAAAAAATAAATGGCAAAAAAAATAGCATCACGCATTAAAAATGCGAAATCGCAACCTGGGTCTGCTTATTTTATGGTTGATAGTGATCAAAGGATCGAGCAGCACACCATGGCGGTTATGGTTATTAATGAACCTGGTGTTTTAGCCCGCGTTATAGGGCTGTTTTCCGGGCGCGGGTATAATATCGAAAGCCTCACCGTAGCATCTGTTACGCATGATGATAGTATGTCATTAATAACAATTGTTACCTCTGGCACGCCAATGGTGATCGAACAAATCCGGAACCAGTTAGAACGCCTTGTACCGGTAGATTCGATAAAAGATCTCACTCAGGAAGGTCCGCATGTAGAACGCGAGCTTGCAATGGTTAAAGTGGTTACTAAGGCGAAATCGCGGGAACGTGCGGAAGTTTTAAGATGTGCAGATATTTTTGGTGCTAAAGTTGTAGATACTACAACCCGGTCATTCGTATTTGCTATGACAGGGAATACAGATAAAGTAGAATCTTTCATTGACCTCATGCGCGAGCTTGGACGAACAGAGATAGCGCGGAGTGGGGTAGTAGCCATCGCTCGCGGTGCCTAGAAAACATTTAAAAAATCAGAGCCATCGTTTCCAAAAGATGCAAGAGGTTCATTTACTAGGGGAGTTTCAAAATGCGTGTTTATTATGATCGTGACGCAGACGTAAATTTGGTAAAGAGCAAGAAAGTTGCCATAGTTGGTTATGGTAGCCAAGGGCATGCTCATGCCATGAATCTTCGTGACTCTGGCATAGAGGAAGTAAAAATTGCACTGAGACCTCAATCTGATAGTGCCGTGAAGGCTGAGGGTGCAGGATTTGAAGTTTTGGATGCATCAGCGGCTGCAGAATGGGCTGATGTGGTGATGATGTTATCGCCGGATGAAACGCAAGGGCAAACTTATAGGGAGCACTTGGCTCCTAATCTGCGTGACGGGACGGCGCTGGCCTTCGCGCATGGACTTAATATTCACTTTAATCTTATTGAACCTCGCTCTGACATCGATGTTTTTATGATTGCACCCAAAGGACCAGGTCATACCGTGCGTTCAGAGTACCAACGGGGTGCCGGAGTACCGTGCCTTTTGGCTGTTCATCAAGATGCATCCGGTAATTGTCATGACTTGGCTCTTTCATATTCCAGTGCTATCGGGGGCGGCCGTGCTGGTATTATTGAAACTACGTTTCGAGAAGAGTGTGAGACGGATCTGTTCGGTGAACAAGCAGTTCTTTGTGGCGGCCTTACGTCGTTAATTATGAATGGTTTTGAAACACTGGTTGAGGCTGGATATGCACCGGAAATGGCTTATTTCGAGTGTTGCCACGAGGTGAAATTGATTGTTGATTTAATTTACGAGGGTGGTATTGCAAACATGCGGTACTCAGTTTCAAATACTGCGGAATACGGTGATTTGTCGCGAGGTCCCCGTGTGGTTGATCAGAAGTTAAAAAACCGGATGAAAAAAGTTCTTGAGGACATTCAAACCGGCCGGTTTGTGCAGGAATGGATGCAAGAATGTGCGGCTGGCCAACCGAGCCTCAAGGCGTTAAGGCGGCGTGGAAGTGAGCATGCAATTGAGGAAGTAGGGGAGAGACTGCGATCTATGATGCCATGGATCGCAGAAAACGCCTTGGTTGATAAGTCAAAGAATTAATTTGTAGCTGGGGGATTGAAATAAATTCTCCAAAAGTATCCAAGGCAGCCCCTTTTCTGAGTTTTGTTTCTAGCATACTATTCTAAAGCGGATGCGTACTATTGTAATCATACTCTTTGTATTGAAGACAGCCGGGTACGGTGATTAACTGTGTTCCAGTGGAGTTTGATACATAATATATCAATAACGGTTTTGTATTGGATTTTATGCCTTTATGTCGACATGGATCGATTTGCCGGTTACTCTCTCACGCGACCAGCTCGTCTTTAAGCGCCCGTGCATTTTGGATTGATATCATGGTTCTAAATGGGCCTGGATTGGCAAGTTGGTAATTGAGAAGAGGATGAGAGGCATGAAAACAGGTACACCTGGCCAACAGTTACAACGCATCAAAATTTTTGACACTACTATGCGTGATGGGGAGCAATCGCCGGGTTGTTCGATGAACCTGGAGGAAAAGCTGCGTATCGCTGAGTACCTTGATGGGATGGGTGTAGATGTGATGGAAGCGGGGTTCCCGATTGCTTCTGTTGGCGATTTTGAGGCTGTTTCTGAAGTTTCTAAAGTTGTCAAAAATGCGAAGGTAGCCGGGTTGGCGCGCTCTGGGCACAAAGATATTGAACGCGCCTGGGAGGCTTTGAAACATGCAAGGCAACCGCGAATTCACACGTTTATTTCCACTAGCCCACTTCATATGAAGCATAAACTGCAAATGACACCAGAACAGGTGCATAGTGCAATAATTGACTCGGTTAGCCATGCTCGGAACCTTTGCGATGACGTGGAGTGGAGTCCAGAGGATGGAACAAGAACGGAAAGAGATTTTTTGTGTCGTTGCGTAGAGTCCGCAATCAAGGCCGGTGCTTCAACAATTAATATCCCGGATACGGTCGGTTATACTATGCCTGATGAATTCTATGACATCATCTCGGCACTCTGTAATCGCGTACCAAATATTGATAAGGCAATTATCTCCGTCCATTGCCATAACGATTTGGGGCTAGCAGTTGCAAATACCCTCTCTGCTATAAGGGCGGGAGCTCGCCAAGCGGAATGCACAATAAATGGTATCGGAGAACGCGCAGGGAATGCATCGTTGGAGGAAATTGTCATGGGTCTTAAGGTGCGTCAAGATTTGATGCCATTTGATACCGCGATAGTTACAAAAAAGATTATAGGGGCAAGCCGTTTGTTATCTTCTGTCACAGGATTTGCTGTTCAGCCTAACAAAGCGATAGTGGGTGCCAATGCATTTGCCCATGAAGCAGGTATTCACCAGGACGGTGTCCTGAAGCATGCTGGCACCTACGAAATTATGACGCCAGAGTCGGTAGGGTTAACACAGTCTTCGCTCGTATTAGGGAAACATTCTGGCCGTCATGCATTTCGAGATAAGCTTGAACAACTTGGCTGCCAGCTCGGGGATAATGCAATACAAGAGGCCTTTGTGAGATTTAAAGCTCTGGCAGATAAGAAAAAAGATGTCTACGACGAAGATATTATCGCTTTAGTTAAAGATGAGATGACGCATGCTGCAGAATCGATAAAATTTTCGACACTGCGCGTTATCGCCGGATCAGCTGGTCCACAAAAGGCTTATTTAGAGATGGAGATTGACGGTGTAATATGTTCGCAAGAATCAACAGGGGATGGTCCTGTGGATGCGACTTTTAATGCCATTAGCGCGATAGTACCCCACTCAGCCCGTTTGCAACTTTACCAAGTGCACGCAGTGACGGAGGGCACCGATGCTCAGGCACAAGTAACAGTTCGGTTGGAAGAGGATGGTAAAACCGTCAATGGACAAGGAGCAGATACCGATACCTTAGTGGCCTCGGCAAAGGCTTATATAAATGCTTTAAATAAGCTTGCAGATAAGCGCTCCAAGACCGCACCTGAGATGCTTAGCGCATGAAGGGTACATATACATGAAAAAAAATAGTTTTTTCATATTGCGTAGCAGCGTACAAAGGTTAGTGGAGGAGCTAATTTAATTATGTTTTCAAAACTCCTAGGAATGCTTTCAGCCGATATGGCAATCGATCTTGGTACTGCCAACACACTGGTATATGTGCAAGGCCGGGGTATTACTTTGAATGAACCATCGGTGGTGGCAATCTCTGACTTTAAAAATAAACGCCAGGTCCTGGCTGTAGGTGATGAGGCGAAAATGATGCTAGGTCGAACACCCGGCAACATAGTCGCCATCCGGCCACTGCGCGATGGTGTCATCGCAGATTTCGAGGTGGCGGAGGAGATGATTAAACATTTTATTCGTAAAGTTCACAATCGTCGTAGTTTCGCATCCCCACAAGTGATTGTTTGTGTTCCATCTGGTTCGACTGCAGTCGAACGCCGCGCTATTCAGGAGTCAGCGGAGGCCGCAGGCGCTCGGCGTGTATTTTTAATAGAAGAGCCCATGGCAGCTGCTATAGGTGCTGGCTTGCCGGTGACGGATCCAACTGGCTCGATGGTAGTAGACATTGGAGGCGGCACTACGGAGGTAGCGGTTTTGTCGCTGGGTGGCATTGTCTATTCGCGCAGTGTACGAGTAGGCGGTGATAAGATAGATGAAGCTATTATTGCCTACATACGCCGCAATCATAATCTATTAGTTGGGGAAAGCAGTGCGGAACGGATAAAAAAGGAAATTGGTACTGCTTGTGCTCCTGAAGATGGAGAGGGTCGTGTTATGGAGGTCAAAGGGCGTGATCTCATGAACGGAGTTCCGAAAGAATTGGTTATTAGTGAGAGACAAATCGCTGAAAGTTTGGCTGAGCCTGTTGGTGCGATTATAGAAGCAGTGAAAGTGGCACTTGAACATACCGCTCCTGAGTTAGCGGCTGATATAGTCGACAAAGGGATAGTGCTTACTGGTGGTGGAGCATTACTTGGGAATTTAGATTACGTCCTGAGGCACGCAACTGGGCTGCCTGTTTCCATCGCAGACGATCCACTTTCCTGTGTGGTTCTTGGTACTGGGCGTTGTTTAGAGGAAATTAAAACACTCCGGAACGTTTTGATTAGCATGTATTGAGTTTTCGTTGTTTTCTGTAAGTTAGCGTGGCTCCATTTTATTCCCCTCAGAAGGAGCACAGGGAGAATAGAGATTGAAGTATAATAGGGGTAGCGTTCTTAGGTTTGCGGCACCGGTGCGTAATGTGGCTCAACGGTTTGCTTATATATTCCTGTTGTTCGGTGCCCTTGCAATAATTCTTATCGGGCGTGCCGATCAACAAATCTTTGAGCGTGCTCGTGTATCTGTTACGGATGTTATTGCGCCAATATTGGACGCGGTATCACGTCCAGTAGCCACGATCTCAGAAATTATTGAAGAAGCCCGGTCTCTCTCAAATATTCGAGAAGAAAATGGGCAACTTAAACTTGAAAATGCGCAGCTCATTCAATGGCAGAGCGCGGCTCGCGCGTTAGCCGCAGAAAATGAAAAGTTGCGCCAGCTTCTGGGGTTTATTCCAGATAATGTGGCCAAATCTGTAACTGCTAGAGTAATTGGTGACTCAGGCGGCACATTTGTGAGAAATATTTTAATAAACGCTGGTCGCCGAGCCGGTATAGCCAAGGGGCAGGCTGCTTTGGTTAATTTTGGTTTAATAGGACGCGTGCATGAAGTTGGTGAACGATCGGCGCGTGTCCTACTGATTACGGACCTAAATAGCCGAATTCCAGTTGTTGTCGAGTCGACGCGCCAACGAGCTGTTCTTGCAGGTGATAACTCGGATAGACCACGCCTACTGCATCTACCCGATAATGTGAAAATAAAGAAGGGCGAACGAATAGTCACTTCTGGGCATGGCGGTGTTTTTCCACCGGGATTACCGGTTGGTATTGTTGCTCACGCCACAGACTCGGCAGTAGTTGTTCAACCCTTTGTGCATGGGGAAAAGGTGGAATTTGCCCGGCTGATCGACTTTGGCTTAACAGGAGTGCTTACAGATTTAGAAAGACGGTCCAAAACGGTGGCAGGACAGTGATAGACCGCAACAGTACCTGGTATAAAATTGATTTCATTGCTCGGAGGGTTACTCCGTTTTTGCTGACCATAGTGTTAGTTATTATTGCACAGGCGCCCCTAAAGGTGCCGGGTGTAACACCAGTGACGCTCTCGGTAGGCCTTATTTCTGTCTATTATTGGGCATTGCATAGGCCGAGCATGCTGCCAGTGGCGGCGGTATTTTGTACAGGGTTATTGCAGGATATATTGGCATTCACGCCTTTGGGAATCGGGTCACTTTCGCTGGTTATCGTTTACGGAGTAATGGTTTCACAGCGCAGACTTTTCCACGGGAAATCATTTGTTTTTGTTTGGTGGGGTTTTGCTATGACTGCGTTAGCAGTTGGAATCATGCGCTGGCTTTTGGTGTCAATGATTGAAGGGAATACAGTTCTGTTCATGCCGTCTATTATTGAGTTTGTGTTGACCGTCACCCTATACCCAGCGTTTGGTTATTTTTTTGTGTTAGTCCATCGATCCCTATTGCCAGATCACTAAACCGATGCTGGAAACTAAGCAAGATCAAAGCCAAGATAAGATATTCAATCGTCGAGCTGTGTTGCTTGCTGCTGGGCAGTTGACGATATTTGCTGGCCTAAGTGGACGAATGTATTACCTTCAGGTTCTCGAAGCAGATCGTTATCGAGTGCTTGCTGAGGAAAACCGAATTAGTTTAAGGCTTTTACCTCCGCCTCGCGGCGTAGTGCTTGACCGTCGTGAAACTCCACTAGCGATAAATGTTCAGATCTACCGTCTGGTAGTGGTTCCTGAACAAGCAAAAAATATGGATGAAATGCTAACGCGGCTTGCGCGACTTGTAAAAGTTAGTGATCATGATCGTCGGCGAGTGCGGCGCGAAGCACGTCGGCGTCGAGCCTTTGTTCCAATCACTGTGCGTGAAAATTTGACATGGGAGGAAGTAAGCCGAATTGAAGTCAATGCACCAGATTTGCCGGGGATCACTATAGATGTAGCGCAAAGCAGACATTATCCCTTCGGTGATATTGCGGCCCACGTGATTGGCTATGTGGCAGCGGTGTCAGAAAAGGAACTGACGGGCGACCCAGTTCTTGAGCTTCCTGGTTTTCGAATTGGGAAAAATGGAATAGAGAGACGTTTTGATTTAGAACTTCGAGGCCGAGCGGGCAACACGGAAGTGGAAGTTAATGCGCTCGGAAGGGTAATACGTGAGGTAAGCCGAAGAGAATGGCAACCTGGCGTTAAAATAAGCCTCACACTGGATATTGGGTTGCAGGAATTTATTTCTAAACGTCTTGCAAAAGAAAGACGAGCTGCTGTTGTAGTCATGGATGTCCAAAACGGTGACGTATTAGGAATGGTATCTCGGCCTGGTTTTGACCCAAACGCCTTCAATAATGGCATCACAGTAGGCGAGTGGAAAAAACTAGTTAGTGATCCTGATAAGCCTCTTACTAATAAAGCTATCGCTGGGCAGTATGCGCCAGGGTCAGTTTTCAAAATTGTGGTAGCGTTAGCTGCGCTGGAAAAGGGTATTCGTCCGGACATGACAGTTAGGTGTGAGGAGGTGCTAGAGTTTGGGAATGAGCTATTTCACTGTTGGAAGAAGAATGGTCACGGATATGTGAACCTTGTAGACGCTTTGAGAGAGTCGTGTGATGTTTATTTCTACGAACTCGCTCAACGTTTGGGAATTGATCGTATTGCAAAAGTAGCACAGCGGCTTGGTTTGGGCGAAAAACTAAATCTTGGATTACCCGGTGAACGAGAAGGATTAATTCCGACAAAGAAATGGAAGCTGAAGACGCTTCGTTCTAATTGGCTCGGTGGCGAAAGCTTGATAAATGCAATAGGGCAAGGTTATGTTCTGAGTACTCCGTTGCAATTAGCAGTTATGACATCCCGCGTTGTGAATGGCGGTTACGCAGTGGAACCGCGCCTTACAAGAGCTAATGAATACGAAGAGGGTCCTCCAAGAAAAGCAACCGATTTTCCTTCGTTAAATTTTTCAGCAGGCGCGCTAAACCTTGTCCGTCAAGCTCTTGACGAGGTGGTAAACAATCCTGCGGGTGGCACAGCATACAATGCGCGGATATCAAAACGCGCATGGCAAATGGGCGGTAAAACAGGCACCTCGCAAGTAAGACGAATTTCGCTACAGGAACGAGAATCAGGGGTAAAGAAAAATGAAGAACTGCCGTGGCGTGAACGTGATCATGCGTTGTTTGTTGGCTATGCCCCAATGTCTAATCCTCGTTATTCGTGTTCAGTTGTCATTGAACACGGCGGGGGTGGGGGTAAAATTGCGGCTCCTGTAGCACGTGATGTATTGCGGGAAACACAGAGGTTGGATCCAGCCGGCACACGGACCAGGGACCGTGCACGAATGGGTGTTTCATGAGGAATCACATTTAATGCAAGAGAAGACACTATGATTAAAGGCTCGCTTACCAAAGTAGAAATGAAACTAAGTGAAAAGCTTTGGCAGGTTAATTGGACCATGACTTTTTTAATTCTTGCGGTAGCTGTGATCGGCTTTGGTATGCTTTACTCTGCAGCTAAGGGAAGCCTGGACCCTTGGGCTAGTAGGCAAATGACAAGGTTTGCCCTTGGCATTATTATGATGTTTGCTATCGCCTTGACTGACATTAGAGTTTGGATGAGATATGCATATCTGATCTACGCAGTAGGCTTATTGTTGCTGGGTGCTGTTGAACTCACTGGCGTGGTAGGCATGGGTGCCCAGCGCTGGTTGGACTTTGGGTTCGTGCGTATACAACCGTCAGAATTTATGAAGATTGCGTTGATACTAGCTCTTGCGCGACATTTTCATGCAATGAGCATGGAGGAGGTGGCGCGACCCATTTACCTCTTAATCCCTATTATCTTAGTTGTTGCACCAGTTGCACTCGTATTTCGGCAACCAGATCTTGGAACGGCAGTCATGCTGGTAGTGGGTGCTGGTGCAATGTTTTTCATCGCTGGCGTTCGTATCTGGAAGTTTGTTGTAGTTGCTGTTGTTGGATTGGCATCAATACCGGTTGCCTGGAATTTTCTCCATGCATACCAACGCAAACGTATTCTCACATTTCTTAATCCAGAATCTGATCCGCTTGGTGCTGGATACCATATTCTGCAGTCAAAAATAGCTCTGGGATCGGGCAGTCTGTTTGGCAAAGGCTTTATAAATGGGTCCCAAAGCCATTTAGAGTTTTTACCCGAAAGGCATACGGATTTTGTTTTTACAATGCTTGCAGAAGAATTTGGTCTAGTTGGAGGCTTGCTGGTTCTTTGCTTGTATGCATTTCTTTTGATATATGGATTGGCGATTTCTTTAAAAAGTCGTAACCATTTTGGTCGATTATTGGCGATGGGCCTTACAACTAATTTGTTTCTTTATGTTTTTGCTAATATTGCAATGGTCATGGGTGTAATTCCGGTGGTAGGAGTCCCATTGCCATTAATTTCATATGGTGGAACGGCCATGTTAAGCGTATTGATCGGTTTTGGACTTGTTATGAATATATACATCCATAGGGATGTGCGTATTGGTCGATACTGGTCAGAGGGTGCTTCTTGATAAACAAGGTCATATTTAGACCTTCGCGTGCATGGTTGTGCAGAAACTATAGTGTTCTGAAAGTCAGCATGTAAGTGTCATAATTCAATTTCCAATGGGTTGTGGATGAGCAGTGCCCAAAAAGCCCTGATATTTTTTGGTTTATTTGGATGTACTAGCAAACAAGGGATATAGAATGTTATTTGTTTTCTATAAACTTATTTTTAGCCGGTTTGCTTTAGTTGCTGCCATTCTCTTTTTCACGGGTGTTGACACTTTTGCCAACGAAAAACACAAAAACCCTTTCATTAATGATGCAACTACCGAAGCCCAAAATGCAAGCCGTACAACAGGGGTTAGAGTTGGAAATGCAGAAACAATATCTGGTAATGTTTTCGGTAAAGGTTTGGGTAAGCGACTTAATAGCGGTGACCCTATACGATACCTCGACACAGTTAGGGTAGGTCTAAGTAGCGCTGCTGCATTGCGGTTTGTAGACAATACAGAACTCGTTATGGGTGAAAATAGCTCGCTTTTAATAAACAACCTCATCTTCAACCCCCAGCCTGGACCCGCAGAGGGAGTCTTAAATGTGACTTCTGGTTTTCTTCGCTATACCTCAGCAGGGCGTCGTTCTAATATAATTATACAAACTCCTTTGGCGACGATTGGCATACGAGGCACTGTTTTTGATATTCTAGCGTCTTCTACTCAAGTTGAGGTTGTTGTCCACGCAGGGAGCATAATTGTAAATAGCAACACAAAAAAAGCCTTATTGCGATCCGGTGAAGTGATTAAGTTGAACAAAGATGGAACTTTTGTGATTTCAAAAACCCCTAGTTTGGAAATAAAAAAAGCAGCACAGAACGTCTCACTAATTTTAAAACTTAGTGATCATAGCTTTGAAAAATTTAAGACTTATGGTATTAGTAAAAATACAACTAAATACAATAAAGTACCAAAAAAATGCAGTAAAAAACTTACAAATATTGTAATTCCGAAATATTTACAAATATTAGATAAATCAAAAATCGTCATAATGAGATTAAATACTGGAGATGTATTTATAGAGTTACGCGGAGATATTGCTCCAAGGCATGTCAAAAGAATAAAAAATCTTATAAGACAATGCTTTTACGACGGATTACAATTTTTTGATGTAAAGGCAGATTTCGCTGCTATATCAGGTGACCCATTAAATAGCGGTGAAGGTGGGTCAGGAAAAACATTGAAATCTGAATTCTCGAAAATTCCATTTACCGCTGGCAGCGTCGGAATGATAAGAGATCAAAAAAACCCCGATAGCGCTGACAGTCAATTTTTCATTGCACTTAATCCATTACCTCATCTTACTGGCAAATACACGAAGTGGGGCCTTGTAGTGCATGGTATGGACAAAATTAGAAAGTTACCAATAGGAAGGCCTCCACAGAACCCCGGATATATTGTGGCGGTACAACTGTTGTCTGATACTCCGTTTGCGAATATTTCAGATCGTTAATCTTTTCTATCGCTAGTCTGTTCGGCCAAATAAAAGACAGCGTAGAACCCCTAATTTATACTACTATTGTGGTGCTCAGGGATGATTAAAAATTTTTTCGAATTCATGGATCTAGCTAATTTAGCGATTACTTGCGCTATGGATCAAGCTACAGAAATAGCGTTTCTTCAAATGGTAGACTTTTAATGACTTCAGATAAAAAGACTAAAATTTTTGCACTAATTTTTTTGTTTGTAGTAATGTTCATATGCACAATATTCATTCCACACATTCCTGTAAGTAAAAGTTATCACGAATTCGCTGATTCGAGATCTTGTATGGGCATCCCCAATTTCGGCGATGTCATATCCAATTTTCCCTTTGCACTATTTGGATTCCTGGGTGTACTCACCGTGATCAAAATGTCTGGGGAGAAAATATTTTTGAAATGGTATCATAGTTGGCCGTATTTAATATTTTTCTGCGCGGTAATCTTAGTCTCATTGGGATCAAGCTATTACCACTTAGACCCATCTAATGGACGCTTGTATCTTGACCGTGCCCCTATTTTGATAGGTTTCATATGCCTGTTTACTGCCTTTTTTGCTGATCGGATTAATCAGTACATAGGCATATTTTTGTTGTTCCCATTCCTGCTTATACTAGGATGCGGGGCTTTTCTTTGGGATTTAAGCCATCTTCATGCGGGTGGAGACCTACGTTTTTACGCATTAATGCAAATTTATGCATTCGTGGCACTACCATTAATTTGCTGGTTTTTCCCCAAGAACACTTATACGAGCAATCGGCACCTGTATCTGATACTCAGCTGGTATGCCCTTGCCAAGGTGTTCGAAGTTTACGATCAAAAGATATTTGAAAGTCTGGCAGGATTGATTAGTGGTCATACGCTTAAGCATTTTGTTGCATCAATAGCAGTATTTGTAGTTATCGGAATGTTACGTAGGGCTAAACGTAGCCTTCCGGTTTAGGTGCTATAGGCTATCTCGGTATCTTGCAGGCTATGGCTCTATACTGGTCTATGAAACTTTATGGAACAGAGGTAACGGTGGAAATGCGGGGGGAGAAAAGGTTGGTTTTCCACCCTGGCGGGGGCAAAGCCGTCATAACTGATTTTCGTAGCACAAATCTCGAACTTGGGGAATCAGAGGATTTTGCTGATGCTGTTTCTGGTGTTGCTTCATATTTCATAAGCACCGGGGAGATTTTAGCTATACCGACAATTTTGGAAGCTGCAATTCAATCAGCTGAGACAGGTGTGCCGGTAGCACTTAAATAACGAAAGAACAGCTTACTTATATATGGTTCGATAAAATCCCATATCCTGAAGATCAAGACCTATTTTTTCGGACATACGAATCAGCTTTCGCAAAGAAAGGTTTAAAGATAGCCAAAGGTTTAACGTTAAAGACGAAATGAAGGATCGTCGCGCTCGGCTAAACGCAGTAACGCGGCCCACTCATCTGTTCCAAGCGGCCTTTTTTCCCAGCGCATTTTATATTGATCCCGTGTGTGCTTGCATATTTTCTCTGGAATTTCCGTGAAATGGGCGCCGCTCATCATTAATTGAGTTTGCACTCGGCACGTATCCACCAACCGATCCATTATAGAAAAAGTTTCAGCGATATTTCGTGCGCAAGTAAGAAGGCCGTGATTGCGCATAATCATGCACTTTTTTTCTCCGAGTTTCTCAGAGATAACAGGGCCTTCATCATCTGAATCTGCCAACCCTTCATACTCATGATATGCAATCTCTTCGTAAAATGCCATGCTCTCTTGATTTATGTATTTTAATCCTCCCACCATAGCGGAGACCGCAACACTTGCCCCTTCGTGAATATGAAGTGATGCACCTCGATCAGATTTCAGTCGAAGTAGGGCACTATGAAAATTAAGGCCTGCTGGACCAGGTGGAAGTTCGGATGGGGTAATTTGATTNCCATAAAGGTCAAATTTAATGAAGTCGCTTGCGGTGAGCTCGCACCACAGAAGCCCTCTAGGGTTTATCAGGATCTTATCAGGTTCATCTGGAATGCGGGCGACGAAATGATTTCGGATGGATTTATTCCAACCGAACTTGTACGCAACGCGGCATCCGGCGGCCAAGTCGACTCGTGTAGCCCACTCTGCTTCACTCACCCGGCCCTGAAGTGAATTATGTTGTCGATCGGTTATTAGTGACAGTTTGCCCATGATTATCCTCCCAATAAATAATGCCTTATTTTATTTTAGAACGAATTGTAGAGATATCTTTTTTCAAGCGATACCGTTTTACGCAATATCCGCGGTAATACTTTGGCGAGGGTCTTGGTTTAAATTTTACAATCACACACTCATCCCAGCCGCTTTCCGCCAAACTGGTATTAAATCTTGTTGCAATACATCAGCCCAGGATAATCGCATCGACTCTACATCCTGCCGCGCAGCTATTCGGAATTGTGCAATTCGGTCTGGATTATCTAAAAGAGTTTTGATCTCGCGTGCCCAAACTTCTGGAGATGGATCTTTAATTATTAGTCCGTCCTTACCGTCATGTGCGACATAAATATCTCCGCCACCTGGAGCAACAAGTATTGCTGCACCAGATGCTTTGGCCTCTAGCACAGCATTTGGCCAAATCTCTAATGTGGACGGGAANACGAATAGGTCAGAGGATGCGTTCAGGAGGGCTACATCAGGCGCAGTTAATGTNCCTGTGAATGTCGCGCTCTTCCCAAGAAGTGCTCGTATCTCATCTTCGTAATAACCCTTNCCNGCGAAAATGGTGTGAACTCCCTTTGGNCCTCGATTCAATATTCTAACTGCATTGACAAGCGTCATGACATTTTTCGAACCATCTAGGCGCCCGACAAAGGCTATAATTGGCTTGCAATGGTCTATCCCATAGCGTCGACGTAATTGGGCGGGATCACGTTTTTCAGGATTAAAAAGCGTTTTGTCTATGCCACGCCTTAACTGAGTTAAAGGGGTGTCCGGAGGAGCGTGTGTAATTAAGCTGCCTTTTCCTGAGGTTAAAATGGAACAGCATTGTGCTAGGTGTTNAGATAACTTTTTCTGCATTCCATTAGAGCACCTTTCTGGAAGGCGTAACCTTTCGATTAATAACCGCTCANTGTATCCTGTTCCAAATATTCTCCTTATGGTTCGCTCTGCATAGACTTTTGTGAATCCAGGGGTGTTTGTGTGTAACGAGTTTACCAATGGGACGCTGTGTTTGCGACTAAACCGTGCCGCCGACTGGGCATAGGCAAAAAATCCATCTGTCGTATGAATTACATCATAATCTTTAAGATATTTTTTTAGCCGTGGATGGCCGGGAGCGAGGTCAGTATAATCTGCGATGTTACGGAGAAAGAATAAACGCTTCGTACTAAACAGTGGCCGCAAGGTTATTATGCGTGTGCTCGGGCCGAGGCTTATTTCTTCATCGCGATTACCTTGGAAGTGCACAGTTAAGTTGAGTTGATCGGNGAACCCAACTGCTGCTTCGGCGAAGTGCTCCCAACATTTAACGTGTCCACCTGCCTCTGCTCCGCGCTCTAGATCAACGAGCACGCCCACTCTCAGCGGCGAGTTAAAACCCATGTATACCCTCACTACTAATTAATCATTAGGCCATTTTGATGCTATCAGATAGCGTTCGGGTCGTCGATTGGCGGGTAACGCAAAAAATTAAAATACAAGGGGTTGCACTCTTTGCGTGTGTTGTTCATTTNTCACTATTNGATAATTAGAGGGTAAGCAAATGTATGAAATGTTGAAGGGCATGCGAATTATCGAGGTGTCCGCATTTATTGCAGCACCTTATGCTGGATTGAGCCTCGGACAAATGGGAGCCGAAGTCATTCGTATTGACCCTATTGGTGGGGGGCTCGATTATCGACGATGGCCAGTAACGGGCGATAACAAAAGTCTTTATTGGGCAGGCTTAAATAAGGGAAAGAAGTCGATAGCGCTAAATGTTCGCTCAGATGAGGGGCGTGATATAGCTCATGCACTTATGACAGCACCCGGTTCAGATAACGGCTTCGTACTAACTAATTTGCCGCCACGAGGTTGGCTCGAATACGGCGTTCTTAAAGAAAAGCGCGATGATTTGATTATGGTTAGCATTGTAGGTAATCGAGATGGTTCGGTTGCTCTGGACTACACTGTCAATGCAGCAGCTGGTTTCCCATTTCTGACTGGTCCAGTTGAATACGACAAGCCAGTAAATCACGTAATGCCAGTATGGGATGTAGTCGCCGCCCTTTCTGCAGTGCAGGGCTTGATGGCTGCAGACCGCAGGCGAAGAGAAACNGGTGAAGGAGGTCTGGTACAATTAGCACTTTCGGATACAGCATTTGCCACTTTAAGCCACCTTGGCTATGTAGCTGAGGCGGAGATCAATGGTGAAAACAGGCCAAAGACGGGAAATCATGTTTTCGGCACNTATGGGCAAGATTTTGAAACNGCAGATGGCCGGCGCGTAATGATTACAGCATTTACTGCACGCCATTGGCAGGTGCTGGTGGAAGCAACAAATACAGCTGAAGAAATGAGGAAGATAGAGAAAAAACTTGGCCTTGATCTTCGGCTTGAAGAAAATCGTTATGCTGCACGCAAGCCAATTACAGATATATTTCGGGATTGGTTTAAAAGGTATGATTTTGCCACAGTGTCATCCAAACTTGGAGAAGCAGGTGCATGTTGGGGNCCCTATCAATCTGTTTCTGAAGCTGTGGCAGGAGGATCCAAGGCTTTCAACTAAAAGTCCCTTGTTCGATGAAATTTATCAACCAGGGATAGGAACACATCGTGCTGCTGGCGCAATCTTGGAATTCTCGCATATGGATCGTAAAAAAGTAGCAGCAGCACCAATGCTCGGTCAGGATACGGATAGTATACTCTCAAAGATTCTTGGTTTNAGCCCTACAGAACTGGAAGGCTTACNCAAGAATGGTATAATTGGTGGACCCGTGNCTTAAAAGTGNGTCTTTGTCGCAACACTTTTTNTCGGCTTAGTAATTCCACTTAACATTNACCCCCACACTGTGGCTCTTATAATCCTGTGCTCCATCATTCGACNAATTTTGTACGAAATGATATTGGGCTGTAAGGTCGGTACTATCAAAGAAAAATCCACTGTAGATGAATGCTGGACTGACAACGAATTTTGCATCACGACGATCTTTGGCTACATTTATTTCACTGCCCTCGTANAACCGTGTAAAATGTGAGNCAAGCATGCNTATGCGCGCCGAGTCAGCGACCGGAACTCNGTATTGTAAAATTATTCCTGGATTNAAATAAGTATATTGCGAACTCTTTGCCTTAATGTATGAAACAACCGGTCTTATTGATACTTGGTCTTTTTTTCTCAGAAGGTTGTGAAATAACAGCTTGGCAGTTATTTGTTGTTTAGCGGCATCGTAAGACTGGTATTGGTTTGTAAAAAATTCACGGCCAAATCCAAGTGTTATCTCATTAATCCAATACTGTTCAGTATTTTCAAGGCCTATGGCGAGTCCACTTTTATGGGAAAAATGTTTGTAATTTAGCAGATTTACCTCGGCAAATGGTAAGCCAGATATTTGCCACTTGTCAGACACCCGCATGACTGGCCCTGATTTTAGAGAAAAAAGATCAAAGCTATTTTCGTTATTTTCAATATTAAAATTTGCATTAGCATTNAATTCAGTTCTCAAATAATAACTATCACTTTTGATTAGGGTACTTTCATTTGACAGGGAAGCTGTCGCTGAAAAAATNAAATCACTTTCTGGTTTAATTATATCAGGCCTTATACTCGTGTTAGAAATTGAGCGAAAACCAGCACCGAAGGACATCAAGGTACTTTTATGTTGGTTACGTGTACCTTGAAGAGGATTTTCCTTTGTTGGTGCATGGTGTTGTAATACGGAAGACGATTTTTTTTTAGGTTGCCCTAGATGCCGGGGCACCTTGCTACCCACATTTTTCTTTGGCTGGGGGGCAACACTACTACGTCGGGCTTGATACGAACGAATATAATCATCATGTGTAGCAAGTGCGTATTCGTAATAAGATTCTATGATAGAGGGACGATGAGTTAAAAGGGCTTTCTCATAATTAAAGCGTGCTTGAAGGGCACGTTCGTAATAGTAAAGTGGCAAATTTTGCGATATTGCACAAGAACACCACGTCGCAAGTATTGCGAATACAGCGGGCACCAACCGGAAAGAGTTCCAAGGGAACGACCATAAAATTCCCAACTTTTCCGGAAATCCCAACCCTGGAGTTCTTAAGAATTTCATTTTTTTGTTCTATTAATTTTTACTAAGTCTCTGCAGTACACCCATTAATAGCCTAAGAATACACGATTCAATTCATAAATCTGACCGACTTTTTAATCAGAGTAAACCTTATAAGTGTAGGGCTCAATAGTTGCTGGGAAATATAATTAGTCATCATAAAATTCGTGTTCGATTATATCAGAGTGCAGATTTCATGCGGCCGCTTACATATGCTAGGGTGATTGCTTGTAAAGAATATCTCGTTTTTGCTGTTCTTTTTTCAGTTCCTTATGTCCTCAAGAAACCATTCGGTGGGTATTTCGATACCTAACCCGTTTTGCTTGCATTTTGTGTATACAGCTCCCCCACAGGAAGCAAATTGCAATCCGTTATTACCTTGGTTTTCATAATAAGTTATTTCCTTATCGTTGCCCCGTCCCGCGACGGCCCCTGCTACTAAGTCTGCAAAAGTTGGCAAGGTCTGATGTGCGATGTCGTTGGTGTCTGCGAATGGAACACTCGCGAGTTGCTCGTCATTGCCTGCCACATATCCACCGGTGCCCCCTCCGACAGAATTAAGAAATCCGTTTCCGTCTGCCATTTTTATTTTTTCGTCGCCCTGGCGTATTGCGATATCAAAGTACTTCAAATGCTCTTGCCCTACTTCGAAGTCATTGACGTTGACTACAAACATTCCCGGCTCCAACCACTCAGGATCAAATGTTGGCACCATACTATCTGTGCAACTGCAGACGATGTCCGCCCCTTTCATTGCTTCCTCGGTGCTTTTAACTGGAATAATTTCCACCCCAGTTTCTTTATGCATAGCATCAGCATATGCTTCACGATTTTTTGGGTCTCGGCTAAATACTTTAACCCTTTTTATATCTCGAACACACTTAATAGCCTGTAGATACGTCCGTGCCATCCCTCCTGATCCTATCATACCAATGGTTTCAGAATTCTCACGGCTGAGATATTTTGCGCCGATAGCTGCTCCACCGCCTACGCGCATGTGTTGCAAAATACCATCATTGATGATTGCCAGTGGTGCTCCATTCCCACTGCTAAATAAATAAACTAGGCCGCAATATGTTCCAGGTTCTACGCAAAACTTGTTTTGATTGGTGACTTCACCTGCATCATTGCGTGGCCAATTCATGATGTCGGATTTGATGCGAGTAGCGAAAAATCCATTGCATGCCCCTTCTGTTGACCCCCAGCGGTAATAACTATCTTCAAAGTCACAAGGAACATAAACGTCGATACGCGGCCTCATAACCGAAGAGCGCGTTGCTAATCCCCGAAATGCATCTTCCTGGACATCGATACAGGTCTGCATATCGAGTAATTCTTCGACTATTTTATTATTTATGATCAACATATTTTAACTCTCTGGTTTTAGTAGAAACTCACATAGAATGGTGTATGCTTTGATATGCGATTTACCAAGTAAATGGGAGAAAAAGATAGTAGGTGCAATGAATGTTACGTTATTGCCTGGTGGTGTTTGCGCCGAAATAAGCGGTGTTAATCTCTGCAGACCATTGATAGACAATGTGTTCAGTAAGATTTATAAGGCGTGGTTGGGCACCGGTGCGCTGTTGATAAGAGGACAATGTCTCACCGATAAACAACTACTGACCTTTGCTAAACAATTTGGGGATTTAGAGTTTCCACCAAGCAAATTATTGTCCCTCATGAACTCTGATAGCTCCTCCGATAAAATTCCATCGCATATAAATGTTATATCGAATGTAGTCGAAAATGGCCGCCCGATCGGGCAATTGGGTGCTGGTGAAGCCTCTTGGCATACGGATAGTGCCTTTGTAGAAGAGCCACCTGCAGCAAGTATCCTCTATGCTATTGAAATACCATCAAAGGGTGGTAACACAACCTTGGCAAATATGACTAAAGCGTGGGATTCGTTAGATCCCGTCTTGCGTGCCGCTATCAGAGGGAAGAAGGCAAAACACGACTATACATACACCAGTGTTGGGGAACGCCGAAAAGACTTTCCGGAGGTACTCGACCCTCGTGAAGCACCTGGACCGGCTCACCCTATTGTGCGAACCCATCCGGATACTGGACGGGAGAGTTTATATCTTGGTCGGCGGCTTAACTGTTATATTCTGGGACTCTCTCTAAATGAGAGCGAAAAATTACTGGACCAACTATGGAAGCATGCGGTGAAACCAGAATTCACCTATGAGCATGTTTGGCAAGTGGGTGATGTCCTGATGTGGGATAATCGTTGTACGATGCACCGTCGAGAGGCTTTTGACAAAAGCGAAAGGCGGATTATGCATCGAGCTCAGGTCAAGGGTGAGCGCCCGTACTTCGAGGTTGAATAAACGGGAAACTAAACAATAAAGGGTCTTAAAATATGCCGGATGAGCAAATGCGCGCTATCATATGCTCGCAATGGTGCGATTATAATGACCTCGTATTGACTAAAGTAGCTCGACCCTCCTTAGTTAATGGTCAGGCCCGCGTTCATATAAGATTTGTCGGTGTGAGTTTTGCTACGACATTGGTCGTAGCAGGTAAATATCAACGAAAACCACCTTTACCCTTTTCCCCTGGCACTGAGATTGCCGGAGAGGTGATTGAAGTTGCGGACGGCGTTACCCGTGTTAGAGCCGGGGACATTGTATTTGGAGCTATTGACTGGGGTGGCTATGCAGAGGAAGTAACAGTTGCCGCAACTAATCTGCACGTTTTGCCTGATGGCTTAGAAATAAAAAATTCTGTAGCGCTGGCTATTTCATATCCGACCGCATATGGAGGGCTCGTATGGAGGGCCAATTTAAAGAAGGGTCAAACATTGCTCGTTTTAGGGGCGGCTGGCGGCGTAGGTTTAGCTGCGATCGAAATTGGTTGTGCATTAGGGGCAAACGTAATCGGGGTTGCGAGCACTAAGGAAAAGCGTAGTGCTGTAGAGGCGCATGGCGGCAGAACTATTGATGGTTTTGATCTTAAGAAGAAAATTATGAAAATGACTAATGAAAGAGGTGTTGATGTAATCTTTGATCCTGTCGGGGGAGATAATGCACGCCAAGTACTCGGTTGCTTAGCGCCTGACGGTAGATTAGTCTCTATAGGTTTTGCATCCGGAATTATTCCCAAAGTTGGGTACAACATTTTTCTTGTGAAAAATATCGCGGTCATGGGGTTTAATTATGGCGAATATGTTGGGTGGGGCCCGGTTGATAACAGAAATACATATACGGACCGTGTCGACGCGACGCAAAAAAAACTATTGGATTGGTGGCAGAGCCAAGCAATAAAACCAACCATTCATGCATGTTTTCAATTTGATGATTTTCGCGACGCAATGGCAGAAGTCATGAAAAGGAAAGCGGTTGGGCGAGTGGTTCTGGAGATTGGAAATTAAAGTCCCTCAAAGCTGCCGGGCCTCTTGAATTGCTATTGCCAAAAATTTGCACAGTGGGACAGTAAGCAAAACCACCCCGGCCACAACAATCATCGTTGTTTCAACGTTAGTCCAATCTGCGAGGATCCCGTAGCCAAGCGGAGCAATGATGCCGCAAATAGACCCTAGTGTGTAGATAAGACCATAGGCACGGGAGTGCTTTTCTCCCTTTATAAGATCGGGGACTGTACCGTAGATAGCGGAAGAAGTGCCATTCAAAAAGACACCGAGGACTGGAAGGAGAAAGAAGGCATAAAGGCTTGGCATTGCAACAATGGCAAGGATCATCAATGCTGTGGCGAACTCGGTAAGAGCAATTGTTTTGGTCACTCCAATTCTCTCTGCAATCATACCTACAGCCATTTTCCCGCACATACCGCCGAATACCGTCACCAGAACCGCAAGCGCCGACCACTCTGTTGAGACACCTTTCTCGATCATTAGAAACGCAGCGAATGTTAAGAAACCATTCCTCGTGGTGTTGTCTAGTGCGGTAATAGAGCCGAGCAACACAAAACCTCTTGGATGTTTGACCCCCCATCCCGAGGTTCCACCAACAGTAGTTTTTGATAATGGTTTTTTAGGCCTGGCACCAATGGCGGATGCTTTGAGAAGAAGCCATATAACGAGCGCAGTCAACAGTGCGATAATACCAAAACAGTAAACCGGTGCTTGCCAATTGTAGTTGAGGCTCGCAGTTGCAAAGATTGTAGTGCCCAAAAACAGAAATTTTCCGATATCACCAAAGGCGTTGTATATACCTAAAGCCGCGCGCTGCCCGTTTTTAGAATAATTGTTTGAAAGAATAGCAGAGGATAACGGATGTTGAAATGCACCCCCACACCCTGCGAAGAAAATAAATGTTAATATGGCCCCAAAATTATTTGCTGAACCGAGTCCTAAAAACCCGAAACCAGCCAGTGCAGTTCCAGCTACTAAGAGCGGTCTTGTGCCTGTGCGTTCCGACCAAATTCCAACTGGTATTTGAAATGCTGCAGTGGCTGTTTTGTGAACTGCGCGCAAAAGACCAACCTGTGCGAAGGAAAGACCGAATGCATCGCGCAATAATGGTAATAGCGCGTAAAGCATATCTACGAGGCCATCATGCACTACGTGAGCTCCACAGGTAATACGGAGGGCCGAATGTTTTTTACTTTTAACCATTTTTTGACTATGTCATGATCAGATCTCTAATACAAACTTGTCCCATTGCTTAAAGAACCTGACTTAGTAAAAGAAAAGGTGTAAAAAACCAAAAGCACGCGCTTTGCTTTAAACCTCTCTAGCAATATAACTCCGGAAAACCCCATGATATCTCTTTCAAATTTTGACTCAGCGAATGAGTCATTCGTTACTGAAAACGAATTTTTAGCCGAAGTTAAATTGGGGTTAGGTGGCGCGGTGAAATCGTTACCCTGTAAGTATTTTTATGATGAAGTCGGGTCTAAATTATTTGATTCAATTTGCGAATCTCCAGAATATTATCCAACTCGAACTGAGGTCAAACTGATGAAGGATGCGGCTCCGGAAATCGCTTCTGCTATTGGGTCAAATGCAGATTTAATAGAGTATGGTAGCGGCGCGTCAAGAAAAGTTAGGTACGTTCTTGATGCGCTTGAAATGCCGGCGTCTTATGTGGCGGTCGATATCTCGCGAGATTTGCTTATGAAAGCTAGTCGTTCTGTGGCCCAGGATTATCCGGGAATCTCTGTGCATGCAGTTTGTGCAGATTTTACTAAGCCGTTTGACTTGCCTAAGGACGTGGGAATTAGATCCCGGCGTTCAGTGGGTTATTTCCCCGGTTCTACAATAGGTAACTTTACTCGCCCTAAAGCAAAAGAGTTTCTTGAGGTATGTGTCAAAACATTGGGCCCCGGGGGGGGTATGCTTGTTGGCGTAGATCTCAAGAAAGATCCTATTACTTTAGAGGCAGCTTACAATGATGCAGCTGGGGTTACCAAGGCTTTCAATCTAAATATCTTATCTCACATAAATCGAGAGTTGTCGGGAAACTTTGACCTCCAAGCTTTTGGTCACGTAGCATTTTATAATAAAGAATTGGGGCGTATAGAGATGCATTTGGAAAGCTCCAAAAAGCAATCTGTCACTGTAAGCGGTAACAAATTTTACTTTGAACCAGGGGAACGGATCCATACTGAAAATTCGTATAAATATGATATTGACGAGTTCCGAACGTTAGCATCGAGCGCAGGCTTTATCCCTTCTAAGGTTTGGACCGATAGCAATGAGTTATTTAGCGTTCATTTTCTTCGAATTTAAATAATTTTTTCACCACGGAGGGCTTCTATACGTTTTCTATCGTATCCGAGGTCCTTTAGAATGATTTCGGTGTGAGCGCCCAACTCCGGAGCAGGATGTTTGGGTGTAGGCTCACCGGTATGAAATGGCGCATCGAGAAGGCAGAATGAAGTGCCGTCATTAAGCTCTAATTCCATGTGACGCCCTCGCTCGGTGACAAAGGGATTATCAATCGCTTGTCCAACGTCAAGAATTGGAGCGGCAGGAACGATTCCAGAAAATATATCGAGCCATTCTTTCGTTGTTTTTGACGATAGCTCTTTGTCTAGTAAATCCTGAATTTCCTTTTTTCTTGACTCACGATCTTTGAATGTCGCATAGCGGCCATCGTTACCCCACTCAGGGCGTCCAATTTTTTCGCACAGTAGCGGCCAAAATTTTTCTTTGTTGCACATAATATAGATCCAGCCGTCTTTGGTCGGATATTGAGCACAAGGTACCAGTGAAGGGTGCCCCGATCGTGGCTCACGACCTTGTATATGACCTTCATTAAGATACCAGGTGGCGAGGTAACCAAGATTAGAAAGTGCCAAATCAAAAAGATTAGTATCGATATTCTGACCTTTTCCAGTTGTGCGCGCTGAAACTATTGCGGATACGCATGCAAGTGCCATGGTTTGGCCGGTCATGATATCGACTAATGACAGACCCATTCGAGACGGTGGAGTTTCAATTTCTCCAGTGAGAGAGAAGTAGCCTGCTTCTGCCTGCATCAGATAATCAAAACCTGGCCAGGATTTGCGTGGCCCCGTCCTTCCGTAGGCGGTAAGAAAGGCGCACACAATTTTGGGATTAACGGTCTCTAATGACTCATAAGTGAGCCCAAGTTTGGAGGGAACGTCCCCCCGTAAATTAGCGCAAATTGCATCTGAGGTGCGGACTAAATCCTTGAAAACCTCCTGACCAGCACTGGTTCCAAGGTCAAGCGTGACACTCTTTTTATTGCGATTAAAAGCCTGAAAAAATTGGCTCGATGCAGTGTTCGATCCATCACCCAAGAAGTAAGGGCCCACGGCCCGCGCCATATCTCCGCCATCATGTGGATTTTCCACTTTTATGACCTCTGCTCCAAGGTCAGCCAGATATTGCGTGCCGCAGGGCCCCGCGCCGTATTGTTCAACTGTAAGTATACGAGTTCCTTTGAGCGGCAGCATGTTAGATGGGGTTTCTTTCAACGAGTTGGCGTGCAATGATGATTTTTTGGAGCTCGTTTGTCCCCTCCCCAATTGTTAGTAGTGGTGCGTCACGGTATAGGCGTTCTACCGGGAATTCTTTTGAATAACCGTACCCTCCATGGACCCTCATCGACTCCATCGAACTACTTATGGCAGCTTCAGTGGCAAAAAGCTTTGCCATACCTGCTTCCATGTCACAGCGCTCCTTATTATCAAATGCTTCCGCCGCCCTGTTAACTAAAAGTCGAGCAGCTTCGGTGCGCGTTGCCATATCAGCTAGCATGAGTTGGATCGCTTGATGTTGGCATATCGGTTTGCCAAAGGTTTGCCTTTGTTGTGAATACTTCACAGCTTCGTCTAACGCTGCCTGGCTAACGCCGACACCACGGGCGGCTACATTTATGCGGCCGAGTTCAAGGCCGCCCATTACTTGTTTAAAACCATCTCCTTCGATGCCACCTATGAGATTTTCTGGTGGAACGCGGCAATCCTCAAACAATAATTCTGCACTGTCTATACCTTTGTAACCCAATTTTTCGAGTTTCCGGGTTGATTTAAAAGATTCCCCTTTTTCAACTATAAAGAGGCTCATTCCTCGATGCCTTGGTTTTACATCAATATCGGTTTTAACTAGGACAGCGAAGCAGTGGCCATGAATTCCGTTTGAAATCCACATTTTTGTTCCGTTAATAGTGTAGTCGTTACCGGTCCTGACAGCACGGGTGCGGATGGCCTGTAGGTCGGTTCCGCAACTTGGTTCAGTTAAAGCAAGGCCGCCACGTAACTCACCAGAAGCAAATTTTGGGAGCCATTTTTTTTTCTGATCCTCGGTACCAAAACGTTGTACGGCTGAAGCCATAATAAGATGCGAGTTAAAAATGCCTGACAATGACATCCAAGTTCTACTCACACGTTCAACGATTTTTGCATATGTGAGGCACGATAGACCAAGTCCTCCATATTTTTCCTCTATTATGGCACCAAACAGCCCCAGTTCCGACATCTTACCCACTATCTCTTCCGGCCAAATGTCTTCTCGCTCAAGTTTCATAACATGAGGTTCTACATCGCGTCGTAGGAAACGGTCTATAGTATCGAGGATTAGGTCATCGTGGTTAATCTTCATGATTCTTTTCTTCATCATCAACGGCCTTTCCGGCTTTGGGAACCAATATACTTCTTTTGAATTTCATAAATTCAGTCCCATCCGACTTTATGCCTAGGGTGCGAATACCTATTATTCCTTGACTTTTACGTGATGCACTCTCGCGTTTTTCAAGGACTTCGCTTTCTGCATAAATTGTATCTCCAACAAAAACTGGTTGGGTGAGATCAATGTTAGTCCAGCCAAGATTGGCAATCGCTTTCTGGGAAGTGTCAGACACACTCATCCCCACAACTATGGAAAGTGTAAGGCATGAGTTGACAACGACTCTACCAAACTCGCTCTTTGAGGCATATGCCATGTCAAAATGCAGCGGATGTGTATTCATAGTAAGGAGTGTAAACCAGCTATTATCTGCCGATGTTATGGTGCGCCCGGGCCGGTGTTCATAAATATCCCCGACAACAAAATCTTCGTAATACCGTCCGATATCCTCACGGTAACGATTAGGGCCAGTTTGTTTCCGCTTATAACTCATCCTTAGATTTTATACTTCAACCACCATCAAATGCTATTCAATAACTCGTTGTGTAAAGAGAAACATTTACGCGGTATTTTCCTATGTTCATTTCTGACAATGCAAATTTTGAAGTCCCTTAGTAAGATCGTGGCATGCCAAGAATATTTTGACCAATGTATGCGAGTATCATGTTCTCAGAAACAGGTGCAGTTCTATATAGACGAGCCTCGCGCCATTTTCGTTCAACGTCATATTCACGCGCAAACCCGAAACCGCCATGGGTCATTAAGCATGCCTCAGCCGCCTCCCAGGCTGCCTTCGCTGCTTGATATTTGGCCATATTGGCCTCAGCACCACAAGGTCTCCCTGAATCAAACAATGCCGCTGCTTTGCGAGCCATAATGTCAGCTCCTTGTAACTCAGCCCAGGATTTAGCAAGTGGGAATTGGATGCCTTGATTTTGACCAATCGGCCGATCAAAAACAACTCTCTCGTTAGCGTAACTTACTCCCTTATCGATAAAGAATTTTCCATCTCCGAGCGACTCGCCTGCTATTAAGACACGTTCTGCATTCATACCATCCAATATGTATCGAAATCCTTTGCCTTCTTGACCAATCAATGCATCACCGGGGATATGCATATTATCGAAGAATACCTCTGTGGTATTATGATTTATCATGGCATCTAATGGTTTTATTTGGCAGCCATTGTCTGTTACCTCTCTCAGGTCGATCAGGAAACATGAGAGTCCATCAGTTCTTTTTTCGCATTCTTCAGGGGGGGTAGTGCGAGCTAAAAGTAGCATTAGGTCAGAATGAGCTGCTCGGCTAGTCCACACCTTCTGACCGTTAATAACGTAGCCGTTGCCGTCCCGCTCAGCCTTTGTTTTTAACTGAGTAGTGTCAGAGCCGGTGTTTGGTTCCGTAACACCGAAAGCTTGTAGCCTAAGACTGCCTTTAGCAATTTGAGGTAAATATTTTTGTTTTTGTTCTTCAGAACCGTGGCGAAGTATTGTACCCATCGTGTACATTTGTGCGTGGCATGCTGCTGCAGAGCAACCACTTTCATGAATGGCCTCTAATATAACGGCTCCTGCTCGGATAGGGAGGCCAGATCCGCCATACGATTCTGGGATTAGGGCCGCTAAAAATCCACTCTGCGTTAGCGCATCTACAAAGTCTGTGGGATAACTTCCATCCGATGGTTGATCTTCGAGGTCACGCCAGTATTTTCCCGGAAAATCTTTGCATATTGCTGCAACAGCGTCGCGAAACTCAGTGTAGTCATCTTCAAATGTCATTTCCATAATACTGTCTCTCAAATTGTATTTTTATTTGTGTATTATTTCCGCTTTTATCTGTGATTCTCTCAATAAATTTTTGTAGATATGAAAGAGGAAACAAAAAATTTAATAGGACCGCGGGAGCCCAAGAACGTGCTGTCCGATGAAATTCATGATCATATTAGGAGATATTGGCGCATTCCGTGAAAGCCGCGCATCACGCCACTTTCTCTCTACGTCGTATTCTTTTGCAAAAGCAAAACCACCATGTGTAGTGAAACATGTTTCTGCGCAGGCCCATAGAGCTTCAGAGCTTAGGTATTTTGCGCAATTCGCCTCGGCGCCACATCGTAAACCTGCTTCAAACATTGCGGTTGCTTTGCGAACCATCAGATCAGCTGTTTGTAATTTGATATACGCATCCGAGATTGGAAATTGGATTCCTTGGTTCTTGCCTATTGGACGGTTGAATACAACGCGTTCATTGGCGTATTTAACTGCTTTGTTTAAAAGAAATCGCGCATTGCCTATACTTTCTGCTGACACAAGGCAACGCTCAGCGTTCATGCCATCAAGTATGTAACGAAAACCTTTCCCCTCTTCACCAATCAGCGCGTCACCCGGAATGTTTACATTGTCAAAGAAAACCTCGGTTGTGTTGTGATTAATCATCGCATCAATGGGTTTAATTTCCATGCCGTTGTTCTTCGCGTCTCTCATGTCTATCAAAAACACAGAAACTCCGTCGGTGCGTTTTTCACATTGTTCCTTCGGCGTGGTGCGGGCAAGTAAAAGCATAAGATCAGAGTGGCCCGCTCGGCTAGTCCATACTTTTTGACCGTTAATGACGTATCCATTGCCGTCGCGCTCAGCACGGGTTCGAAGTTGAGTGGTGTCAGACCCAGTCGTAGGCTCTGTAACACCAAATGCTTGCAGTCTTAATTCCCCATTGGCGATCTTTGGTAAATAACTTTGCTTTTGGTCATCCGATCCATGGCGCAGAACCGTCCCCATTGTATACATTTGGGCATGACACGCAGAACCTTGGCAGCCCATCTCGCAGACAGTTTCGAGGATCACGGAACCGGCCCGTAGCGAAAGTCCCGAACCACCATATTCCGGAGGAATAAGAGCGGCGAGGTAGCCAGCATCAGTGAGTTCCTGAACAAATTCGGTTGGATAACTTGTGTCCGGGGGTTGATTCTCAAGATCCAGCCAATATTTGGAAGGATATTTCTCACAGAGTTTCCTTACTTCAGACCGCAATTCTGGAAAATCCTCGTCATCTAGTACTAGCTTAGTTTCTTGTTCAGTCATCATTTTACTCCGCCGCCGCCGAAAGCCTTGTTGCCTGTGAAAAATTTAAGGGTAGGCCTGACTTTGCCAGACCACCACAAAGTTGTTCGTTAGGTAATTCACGGGCGATAATATCACGAACAGCACACAGTTTCTTTAAATCAATACCTGTGCGTAGTCCCATGCCCTCAAACATAAAAGCCATATCTTCTAAGACTACATTCCCAGTCGCTCCAGGCGCCCAGGGGCATCCACCAAGCCCGGCGAGGCATCCATCGAAGCGCCGTATTCCTGCCTCATAGGCAGCGTATGCATTTACCACACCCATGCCGCGTGTATCATGCAAGTGGATAGTTACCGGAACATCAACCACATCTAAAATTTCCGCGCACAGTGCCTTAATTTGGCTGGGGTTAGCATAGCCGACAGTATCAGCAAGCGATATCTCATCAGCTCCAGACTCTACAAACTGCCGGGCTACAGAGACCACAGAGCTCAAAGCAACATCACCCTCCAATGTACAACCAAACGCCGTTGCGCAACCGGCAAGGAGCGTCACTTTTTTGCCCGTTTCCTCTGCCCTTCTATCGCGACATTCAACAATGGCTTTAAACTCTTCCACCGATTGGGCAGGGGTGCGGCGAACATTTTGAAGATTATGGGTCTCGCTGACTGAAGTAACATAATTTAGCTGATCTACACCTGCCTCTATGCCTCTTTCAGCGCCTTTGAGGTTAGGCATCAGCGCACAAACGTTAAGGTTACCTATCCTTTTTGCTTCTTCAATAACTTCAATTGCATCTGCAAATTGAGGAATCAGTTTTGGAGGAACGAAAGAGCAGACCTCAATATCATTAACTCCAGCTGCGGCTTCAGCGGAAATCCATTCTTTCTTTGCCTCGGTTGGAAAGAAAGCTTTTACATTCTGTAGACCATCACGCAGTCCGACTTCTCGTATATAAACATCGATATCATCTCGATTGAGCTCTTGGCTCATTATCAATCTCCCCAATTTATAACGTTACTTGTATAACACATATAACCCGCTTGCTTGATTCCTAGCCTTGCCACTTATCATAAGTCAATCATCGGCATGGCTATCCTTATTGCAATTGTTGCCGTAGGTTGTGGATAACGGAGGATAGGATATCCAATGGTGACTGGCGTGCATAGGACGGCCCCATTCAGAGGAATAGGGCTAATGGTTGTGAGCGTTTTCTTTATGAATCTGAACAATGCGCTCCTCAAATGGCTCTCGGGTATGTATCCGGCAAGCCAAATTATTTTTATGCGTTCAATAGTAATGGTATTAATTGTGCTCTTGTTGGTTCCTCTATTCTCAAGCTTTTCAATTCTTAAGCCAAGCAACAATTCGGGTCACTGGTATAGGGGTGTGCTAAACCTGTTAAACGGTATTTTTTTCGTTCTTGCTGTTACCTATCTTCCTCTAGCAGAAACAGTGGCGCTCACTTTCGCAGCGCCGTTGTTTCTGACAGCGCTTGCGATACCATTTCTTGGCGAGAGGGTTGGATGGCGACGTTGGATGGCGGTATCTTTCGGGTTCCTTGGAATTTTAATTGTCGCTCGACCCATTGGAGGCACATTACAAGTAGCAATTCTTTTTCCTCTTATTGCTGCACTGACGGGTGCGATGCGCGATATTGTTACTCGGAAACTTACAGCAGAGGAGAGTTCTCTCTCGATATTTTTTACATCAAGCTTGATTTCGATTGGGGGCTCATTTCCTGCTTCTTTGTTGGACGGAGAGCCTTTTAATTGGGTAATGCCCGGATTCCACGATACCGTCCTCGTTGTTTTAACTGGTTTATGTGTCGCGGCAGGACACTATCTTATGATAGAAACATTTCGTTTTGCGGAAGCCAAAATTGTCGCCCCATTCCGATATACTGGCATTGTATGGGCTACTATTTTGGGTTTCATCGTTTGGGGCCAATTGCCGGACAAGTTTGGTGTTTTGGGTGTCTTTATAATAATCGCGAGCGGTCTCTACATTTTACACCGGCAACGTTTATTATCAGACATTAAGTCGTCCTAACGGATGGAAGTCCTTGCGCAGCAAACGAAGCCTCTGAAGGGAATAGCTTTTGCAATTATCAGCGCTTTGCTGATGACCTTAAATAATGCAATTCTAAAATATCTAACTGTCGATTTGCCAGTTGGCCAGGTAATAACTATGCGTTCTACCTTTCTCATTATTGTACCACTTTGGTTTTTTGTTTGGCTTAATGGTGGTTTTGCTTCGCTCAAAGTGAAAAATTGGGCAATGCACCTTGTGCGAGGAGCGATGGTATCCGCGAGGATACTTTTTTTTACTCTCGGATTAGCCTACCTACCACTCGCTGATGCAGTCGTAATTACATTCGCTGGCCCTCTGATTCTCACCGCTTTGGCGGGACCACTATTAGGTGAAAATGTCGGCCGTCGGCGCTGGGGCGCTGCGATTATAGGTTTCGTAGGAATACTTTTAATAGTACGCCCGGAAAGTGACTCTGCTGGGTTTGCTGCTTTGCTGCCTCTAATTTCTGCATTTTTAGCTGCAGGGCGAGACATTATCACTCGTCGAATGACTGAAAAGGAGTCCTCAACAGCGGTAATGGCAACTACGTTTGGTCTGATGATCGTTATAGGGCTTTTTACAATTCCTCTGGGCATTATAACGGCAACGATTTTTGAAAGTCCCACACCGGTCTTTGGTCCTTGGTTAATGCCTAGCCCATTTGATTTGTGTGTTTCTTTTTCTGGNGCCTTGCTCGTTGCAGGGGGGCATTATGCGATGATTGAAGCGTTGCGGTTTGCGGAGGCATCGACGATAGCACCGTTTAATTATACCTCCATTGCCTGGGCTGTTCTCGCTGGGTATGTNGTTTGGGGGCATCTCCCTAATATTTTCGCGGTGTCAGGAACATGCATTGTTATTATGAGTGGACTCTATATCATGAAGTTTGAATATTTGCGTCAGAGTGCACGGCAGAAAATTTAAGAAACGTGTTTGTGGACTGAGGAGGAGGTCATGGCAGCGCCGAAAACAATTTTCGAAAAAATTTGGGAGGCACATGAAGTCGTGAAACGTGACGATGGGCAGTCGTTGTTATATGTGGATCGTCACATACTACACGACGGCAGTTTTCATGCATTTGGCATGTTGCGCGATGCGTCCAGAACGGTGCGGCAGCCGTATCAAACATTTGGAACACCCGATCATTATGCATCTACCACCGAGCGAACTTTAAGCGAAATGACCGACCTTGAAGCTCGTGAGAAGGTAGAGATGCTTGCGGCTAATGCAAATGAATTTGGCATTCACCATTTTGGGCTCGAAGATATCCGTATGGGTATCGTTCATGTTATAGGTCCAGAATTAGGTATAACCCAACCCGGCATTCTTCTTTGTTGTGGAGACAGCCACACCTCTACGCATGGTGCTATGGGATGCATTTCTTTTGGAATTGGTGCATCTGAAGCTAGTCATGTTCTTGCAACGCAATCTATTTGGCAAAGAAAACCCAAGTTAATGCGTGTCACTGTCACTGGTCAGTTAGGGTTTGGGGTTACCGGGAAGGATGTGGCTTTAGCTTTAATTGCTCAAGAGAGTGCCGCTTGTGGTGTAGGGTATGCGATCGAATATGCCGGTCCATGTATTAGTCAGCTCGATATTGAGGGCAGGCTTACCCTTTCGAATATGACTATTGAAGCAGGATCACGCATAGGGCTTATCGCGCCAGACGATAAGACAATTAAATTTCTAGAGGGCTCAGAATTCGCGCCGAAAGGCAGTAAATGGGAGCTCGCTGTTGAAGCCTGGAAGGACTTGCCGACAGAGGAGGGTGCTGAGTTTGATAAGGAAGTGACATTAAATGGCTCAACTATTGCTCCAATGATTACATGGGGTACAAGCCCGCAACATGCCATCCGTATAACTGAGCCAATTCCTGACCCAGAGGCAGAGCCTGATAATGAAAAACGTGAGGCAATGAAGCGCGCGCTAACTTATACTGGCTTGGAACCAGGTCAGTTAATGACAGATGTTTCCGTGGATCGTGTTTTTATAGGTTCATGTACTAATAGTCGCATACAGGATTTACGATTGGCTGCAGAGGTGGTTAAAGGTCAAAAGGTTAAGGTTTGGTCAATGATCTCGCCAGGGTCTGGGAAAATCCGGCAACAGGCTGAAGCAGAAGGCCTGGATAGAATCTTTACCGACGCCGGCTTTGATTGGCGCCACTCAGGATGCTCAATGTGTGTTGGTTTGAATGGTGACTTACTTAATAAGGGCGAGCGTTCAGCGTCTACGTCTAATCGTAATTTTGAGGGCAGGCAAGGTCCCGAAACTAGGACACACTTGGTAAGCCCCGCTATGGCCGCCGCTGCTGCTGTAACCGGAAAGTTTACTGACGTTCGTACTTTGATGGAGAGACGGTAAAATGGAGGCTTTTACGTCCCTGACTGCAATTGCAATTCCCTTTGATCAAGTTAATGTTGATACCGATCAAATAATACCGGCGCGGTTTTTACGGAAACAGCGGAGTGATCCCGACTATGCATCATTCCTGTTTAACAACGCTCGATATAATGATGATGGTTCAGAGAAAGAAGATTTCATTTTGAATCAAGAACAATATCGGCACGGTCAAATAATCATCGCTGATGAAAACTGGGGCTGCGGATCCTCGCGAGAGGCAGCTGTTTATGCATTGTTAGCGAATGGTATTCGTGCAGTGATTGCTCCCAGTTTTGGAGATATTCATTACAATAATGGAATGAAGAATGGCATGCTACCCGTCCGGTTACCAATTATAGATTGTAATACTCTTAGAAAACAGATTCATGAGGTGCCAGGTTCACGGGTTGCTATAAATCTTTTAGACCAAGTAGTCGTTGGGCCTGACGGAACTCATTACAGCTTTGAAATTGATCCTTTGCACAAGCATTGCATGGTAAATGGACTTGACGATATAAGCTTAACTCTTGAACATGAAGAGGCTTTAGGCGCTTATGAGAAGAAAAGGCAAATTGAAGCGCCTTGGCTATATTAATTAGACCGGCGCTTTTAGCGCTCCCCAAAGTTTGCCTCGTAGTCCGTCCAATCTTTATAATCAAATAAGGCGAATAAGTCAGGTTGTTCAAACATCCAATCTGTCATTCCCTCTGTCGTGCCCTCTTTCTTAAGATGTTCAAGAACGCGAGTGCCGGACTTACCAAGAACTCGCCCCATCGAGCCTGGATATATAGCTAGGTCATACCCTAGCTCTTGCAATTCTGTGGTTTTTATAAATGGTGTGCGGCCCCCTTCAACCATATTAGCCAATGTAGGTGCCGAAATTTGCTCATTGACCATCCGCATTTCGTCAATAGTTTCAGGACTCTCTACGAAGGCTACATCGGCACCAGCCTCAACGTAAGCATTCATACGGTCAATAGCTTCATTGATTCCGAATTCGGTCCGAGAATCAGTTCGCGCCATCACAACGAAGTCTGGATCGTCACGAATATCAACTGCAGCTTTTATCCTGCCACACATTTCATCAACTGATGCAATGACCCGGTTCATCATGTGTCCGCAGCGCTTGGGCCATTGCTGGTCTTCTATTTGAATGCATGAAATACCAGCTTTTTCATAATCGCGGGCAGTCCGAACTACATTGAGCGGTCCTCCATACCCTGTATCTGCATCAGCGATAATAGGTATCTCAACTGCATCGGCAATCCTGCGAATGTGAGATATAATTTCTCCATATGATAGCATGCCGAGATCTGGGGCACCCATTAGGCTCATAGAAATACCAGCCCCCGTCAAATATAGTGCGTCAAAGCCGGAATTCTGAACGATACGCCCTGAAATACAGTCAAAAGCACCAGGCGCCACTAATATTCCATCAGACTGTAAAAGTTTGCGCAATTGGGTATTGCGGCCCTTCTTATTTTTCAGTCCGACCGGCAAGTTTTTTTTATCTACCATCACAAAACTCCTCTAAATTGTAGTCAATTTTCATTTTAGTTAAGATGAGGTTCCTTGTCGCAAGGCATGCCAGGCTTCCTTGTATTATTTTAAGATTATGAGTCCATCCGCAGCTACNGCGCCTTTGCCATCTTCTCTGACGATGAGTGGATTGATCTCGGCCTCAGTAAGCTTTGGCCTCTTAATNAATGCAAGTTGCGACAAGGCTACCAATGCATTAGCNATNGCTCCAAGATCCCCNTTCGGCANTCCGCGATAACCACAGATAGGGGCCAAACCCTTTACCTCATCTATCATATCGTAAGCAGTTGCATGGCTAACNGGTGCTATNCGTACGGCGGCATCGCCNTAAACTTCAGATAAGACGCCACCGGCACTNAGCACAACAGTTGGACCTACGAGTTCATCAACNCGATACCCTATTAGGACTTCAGCTAGGCCCTTTTCCATACTTTGGATTAAGAATCCTTCTATCTTTGCCNGAGGAAGTGATCTTGAGACCCGCGCCTCCATATCCCGTACTCCGGTCTTTAATTGTTTGGNGTTNTCAATATTTACTAATACACCTCCAACTTCCGTTTTGTGGGGNATATCTCNNGATACAATTTTAGCAACACAAGGAAAACCNACAGATTTNGCNGCTTGNACNGCTTTTTCTNTATCTTTCGCGAATGCAGCNGCGACTTGNTTTATGCCAAGNTTACTNAAAACCGTGCGACATTCTCGTTCGCTNAGTGCGCAANCGCTNNTANTACCTAGCGNCTTTCGGGNTGCTTTGAGATCAAACTGAGGGCNTNTTNGGANTGGTNNNGGTTCTTTCCAGTGAAGGAATGANTGCATGGCATCNGCACAACTNTCGGGNGTTCGGAAGCAAGGCACNCCCGCNTTGGNCAGAAGNCGGCCGCTTTCNGCAGCTTCTGGAACTAAAAANCCNCCAAGAGGTTTAGCCTTTTTGGCAAANTTTATNAGGGATTGTACCGAAACCTCNGGATTGAACTGAGCTGATGANCCCACAACCATGACCGCNGCATCATTAGCATCTGAATTCATTACCTCTTTGAGCACNCGCTCCGTGTTTTCNGNTGTTGCACCTTTNTATGTTAGATCTAACAANGGNCCATTTGAGATTAATCCCCCTGCTTNCTCNATACGTGCAACNGCNTCTTCNGGCAGAGGCACAGCGTTTAATCCNGCGACCCCTAGACGATCAACGGCCATACCACCTCCACCACCAGTTGTTGTNATGACTGATACNTTNTTACCAGGTCGAGGTTTNCGACCAATTAACAAATTGGGCATTTCNAANAGNGTTTCNAACTGATCCACNCNCACTACGCCATTATGNTTAAAATAAGCATCAACAGCNCTGTCTGTCCCNGCAATGGCACCGGTNTGACTAGCGGTNAACTCAGCNGCAGCATCAGANCGGCCNAGTTTATATACAATTACGGGTTTTTTNGCGGTAAAGGCGCGACGCACCATTTNTGTAAANGCCGNCTCATGNCGTATAGTCTCCAAAAAGAGCAGAATGCATTTTGTTTTTGGATCCTTTATTAAGATNTCNCCNATTTCNGCAACAGAAACATCACATTCGTTGCCNATAGAGACCATTTTTGAAAANGCCATACCACGATGCTGGCCGCGAGACAGNAATGTNCCAGTAAGGCTGCCNCTCTGNGAGATTACGCCAATNNTNCCTTTAAATATTTTNGGTANTTGNAATACTGTATTGGGNGAGATCATTGCAGGTGGATCCATACAGTAGATACCCATACAATTNGGNCCAATNACACGAACATTNCCTTTTTTTGCTTCTTGAACAACCTCCGCTTGCAGNTTTGCACCGTCAGTGCCGGATTCAGCAAAATCNGCGGTGAAGATCGTCGCTACNTTNACCTTNGCTTGCGCNCAGTCTCGCATCACGGCTGGAACTGCTTTTGGTCCAGTCATTATGAACGCGTGGTCAATNNGATCAGGGACTTCNGTNACTGATTGATATGCTTTAACACCATAGACTTTTTTTCGTCTTGGATTNATNGGGTAGATTTTACCCNTGTAGCCGTGNTTCTCNAGGAATTGTTGTGGACGTGAATTATTGCGTCCCTTGTCGTCTGATGCNCCGATTAATGCNATATTTNNTGGTTCAAAGAGTGCTTTTGCTAAGCGTGAGCTGGCCATTTTTTCCTCTTGTCTNTGACGTTAANNGGTTTTTATTATTAAGCCATCAACTGCAACAGCCCCTCGTTTTTTAATGATCACTGGGTTTATTTCTGCATCAGTAATCNNATCAACCAGGAAGGCTAANTGTGAAAGCTTATGGATTATNGTTGCGACCGCNTNAAGGTCCCCCCTCGGAAGNCCGCGGTANCCNCGNACNGGNGCTAACCCCTTNACTTCATNNANCATTTCCAANGCNGTNTTNTTTGTGACCGGCGCTAANCGAACCGCCGCGTCATTGTAAATCTCTGACATTATACCACCAGAACNGACCACAACAGTAGGTCCNACAATATCNTCAACTCGNAANCCAACTAGAATNTCAGCTAAGCCGGTTTCCATNCGCTGCATAAGGAAACCATCNATNTTNGCNGTTGGTNAAGCCNTATGAACATTACGTTTNATGCGTTTNATTGCGGCCTCTAAATTNCTAAGAGACTTTATCTNTAACTCAATGCCGCCAGCNTCAGTCTTNTGTGGTATGTCCNNAGAAACAACCTTNANAGCCAAAGGAAACCCTATTCCTTTGGCCTTAGNCAANGCTTGNCTCGCTGTGGTAANAAAAACCGATTTCACCTGGCTNATGCCNAGCATTTTGAAAATGCNCTGGCACTCTTTTTCATTCAGAACTGAACCNTCGGTGCGCNTNATTGCNTTTGAAATTCGAGATAAATCTNCACTTGTTCTTTTTGGTAAAGCCCGAGGAGCCTCCCATTCTAGAAANCCGCGCATTGCATCTGCGCAGCTCTCAGGTGATTTAAAGGCGGGAATTTTCAGTGAACTCATTAGTCGAGCTGTGTCGGCAGCTTCCGGGATCAAAGCNGCTCCGAAAGGTTTATCATGACCAAGAAATTCCTTCAAAGGNNTGACAGTCCGNTCNGGATTGAACTCGGCTGACGAACCCGGCGTCATGATTACNGCACCATTATTACGCGCATTAAANGCCTCTTGTAGTATTTGTTTNACATTTTTNGGGTAAGCCCCGGCAAGGGTTACGTCGATNAANGGTCCATTTGAAAANGTACCTCCAGCNTTAAATATTCGGCGTTCCGCNTCTTTTGGAAGCGGNGTNGGTGAAAGGCCATTAANGCCAAGATTATCAACAACCATNCCNCCACCACCACCGGTAGATGCTATNACTGCNATNTTTTTATTTTTGACTGGCTTTCGGCCCATTGCAAGGTAGGTCATTTCGAANAGGCTTTCGAANTGCCGNACTCTTATNATGNCATGCTGTTTAAAAAAAGCATCNACTGCAGAATCAGTTCCTGCTATTGCNCCNGTATGCGATGCAGTGAACTCNGCNGCTGCCTCGGACCTTCCAATTTTATAAACCACNATAGGNATNTTTTNAGAAAAGGCNCGCTGNGCNGCTGCAGCAAATGCTTTGTAATCACGAATAGTCTCCAAAAACATAAGAATAATTTTTGTTTTTGNATCATCGATCATAATCTCAGTGATTTCAGGTACAGATACGTCACATTCATTTCCGATTGAGACAATCTTTGAAAAGGCGAGACCACGATGCTGTCCNCGGGAAACAAAAGTNCCTGTAAGGCTCCCACTCTGACTAATGACCCCNATACTTCCTTTCTCAATCTTGGGAATTTGCATGATCCGATTCGGTGATATTATTGCCGGTGGNTCCATGCAGTAGACACCCATGCAATTCGGGCCAACAATNCGTACGTTGCCCTCTTTTGCAATTTGCATCATTTCGTCTTGGAGCCTAATGCCGTCTGGTCCGGCTTCAGCAAAATTAGCGCTAAATATNGTTGCCACTCTTACCCCAGCTTTTGCNCAGTCTTGTATTACTGCAGGGACGGTCCGTGCCGGCGTCATCACCAAGGCGTGNTCTATAGGACCCGGGGCATCTGAGACGTTGGCNTAGCATTTGTGGTTGTAAACTTTTTTACGCTTAGGATTTACCGGAATTATTCTCCCTTTATAACCGTGTTTTTCCAGATAGAGTGGCGCCATTGCATGATGACGGCGNCCCTCATCAGAGGCACCTATCATCGCTACTGAGCGTGGTCGGAACAGNGCATTAGCTAAGCTTGCTTTACGAGGCATCGGCTATTCCGCTGCTTCTGCCGTAGCTNCGCGTGGGGGACGCTGAGAGAATCGNCTTTCAAATACTCCCTCTGCTATNCGATTTCGCATCATTTCCAATGAACCGCCAGCAATCATCCAACCTCGACAACGGCGTAAACANTACTCGACAAGNGAATCTTGGGAAAAACCGAGCGCACCCATNACCTGCATTGCCTCATTGCANATCTCAAATCCCGCTTGGTTACAAAANAACTTAGCGATTGAGGTTTCTTGCGGATCGGGCAATCCGCGATCNGCATTAGTCGCTGCTCGATANAGAAGTAACTGGCCAGCATCAAGCTTCACTTTCATATCAGCAAATTTCCACTGGAGTCCCTGGAATTCACAAATTGNNCGACCAAATTGCTCGCGATCAAGTGCATAGTCACGAGCGAGGCGGTATGCATGTCTGGCAAGGGANATCGAACGTGCCGTATTACCGATGCGCTCGGCGTTGAAGCCATTAATTTGCTTTTTAAATCCACCNGGACCAAGCAAGACCCTTTCTTTCGGCACATAAACATTGTCNAAAAACATTGAGACCCAACGCTCACCATTTAGGTAGGGTGTAGGNGCACCTTTGGTGTAACCCTCCATTCCATTTTCAATCAAAACCGACCCGATTNCGCCAAGNCCAGGGCCAAATCGAACNTAAAGAACGATAACATCGGCATATTCACTATTACCGATNAATACTTTCTCACCATTAATTCGGAACCCGTCTCCATCTGGGGTAGCCGTTGTTTGAAGATCNGTTGTAGCCGAACCGGCGGTCGGCTCTGTCATGCCGACAGCNACAACCTTCTCACCCGCCAAAAGTCCAGGTAAATATTCCTCTTTTTGCTCTGGCGTGGCATATTCNGCAAAGGTACGAATGGCNCCNAAGTTGCCNGCCTGAATNACATCTGCAGACCTTGGGCAAACCTGGCTAANCTGCTCTATCGCGAGNACTGCATCTAGTAAAGTTCCCCCTATGCCACCATCTTCTTCTTTTATTGTAATACCTAAGAGGCCTTGCTCAGACATCANCTTAGCGACATCNTAGGGATACTCATGGTTNTGGGCGCGTTTGAGTGCGCCACTCGAAAGATGCCGCTCAGCGAATCCACGAACTGACTCCTGAAATAGCTTTTGTTCCTCTGGTAGCTGAAAGTCCATTATTATCTCCTTATCNATCAGTATGCAGTNTATCGGTTAATTATGATTGTGGTAAAGAGGGAGTTNTAGGGAGTTATNAAATGAATGCAGAANAAATAGCNTTTCTAGATATTAGCAATCAGGCTAACTTGATAAAATCGGGCCAATTGTCGCCTGTTNATCTCGTTGAAATTTATTTAGAACGAATTGAGAAATGGAANAGCATTCTTTGTGCTTGGACATTCATTTGTNGTGAACAAGCACTNGCNCAAGCAAAAGCAATGCAGGATGAGATCGNGGCCGGCAAATATCGCGGTNTTTTGCACGGCATTCCATTCGGCGTAAAAGATCAAATGATGACAAAGGGTGTGCCAACTAGTCTAGCATCCGTTATNAGAGAAGACTTCGGCTCGGACCGAGACGCCACAGTNGTTAGAAAGCTGCAAGATGCTGGTGCGATACTNATTGGGAAGCANAATCTGCATGAATTTGGCAAAGGAGGAGCTAATACTTTCCACTTCGGTGAACCACGTAATCCATGGAANCCNAATCATACGCCAGCTAGTTCGTCATCAGGTTCTGGNATNGCGACTGCTGCAGGTATGTGTAGTTTTTCAATTGGGGAAGATACGGGCGGCTCCATACGCGGGCCCGCNTGGGCAGNAGGTCTNGCAGGTATNCGGCCNACNTTTGGGCGNGTTAGTCGATATGGCGGGTTCATGTATGCGTACACGCAAGATACCTTCGGNCCGTTGACNCGCAGCGTTTTAGATAATGCTTTNGTTCTCCAGAATATAGCNGGTCATGATCCAAATGATCCCTTAACTGGCAAAAACCCGGTTCCCGATTACCCGTCTTATATGGACGGGAATATAAGCGGCTTNCGCATTGGCTTGGTTAAAGAGCTTAGTACTGATCTCGATATGCACCCAGATGTGGAAAAAGCGTTTAATCAGGTTCAGGNTATTTTTCAATCCAAGGGCGCNANAATAGATAAAGCNTCGCACCCGCTTGGAAAATATAGTGTTCCGCTGCAGATGCTAACATCAGATGTAGAAGTTGCATCNATGTTATTGCGAAGCGCGTTGCGTAAGCATTGGAGTAAAGTNGATAGTGGTGTTCGCGCCCGCGTAGCGGCAGCTGCCCTTGTGCCAGGNACNTTCTACTCTCGCGCGATGCGAGCTCGTGTTTTGGTACGGGATCAGCTNATAAANCTTTTTGACNGCTATGANGTANTGATNGGNCTTAGTCACATAGTTCCNCCGGAACTCATTCGTGAAACACGATCAACGTTAAATAGGCCAGAGGATTTTAGCAAAAAGATAGCNCATGCTAGGCGAATGCTATCCTATCCTTTCAACATTGCNAATGTCCCTGCGATGAATGTTTTNTGTGGCTTTAGCAATGGTTTGCCAATGGGATTTCAAGTAGCCGCAAAACCTTATAACGAACAGATGATTTACAGGGTTGCANANGCCTANGAGCAAGAGGCAGGTTGGTTTAANACACACCCCAAACTTGANAATACATTGTCTGGCTTNGAAGCGACCACNGAAGAGAAAATTGAGCAGAATGAAATTTCAGGTGACGTNAGAACTGATATTCAGNATCTTGGAAAATTGATTGGNCTTGAAATTCCTGATGGTGATAGCGCCGAAATCGGNTTGCGTTTTGATTCTCTTTTNAAATCGATGCATGAGATAGAGNAAGNCCTGGGATTGCAGATGGATAATGTTGATCCAATCCCGCCAGTTTATCCNNATNCGCANTTTTAATGCTGGTGCCTACTCATGCCNCCGTCAACTGGAATTACGGTNCCAGTNATGTACCTCGCAAACGAGGAGCATAAATATGTCGTTATATTCGCNACATCNNANGGTTTACACATTTGNCCAGTTGGAATGCGTTTNGATACNTAAGCTTTGAGTTCCTCGNCTNNCCATTTNTTGCGTGTTGTATCGCAGTCAATAAGACNTGGCTGGATAGAGTTGATCGTTATGCCGTNTTTTCCGACTTCTCTCGTGAGGCTTTTCGACCAAGCTGCGANTGCCCCCCAGGCTGCAAATTCACTATTAAAATGCATNGGTTCNAAACTACCTATCACGTTGACGACACGGCCAAATTCATTCTCGATCATGAACGGTAATGCACTGTGNGTAATTTTTCTCGTTTCATCAAAATNATGTNCCATATCTGCATNCCAGGTTTCTGAGCTTGCGCCTAAGTCGGTTGANAATGGANTACGAATGTCAGCGGAAGCNTTNACTACGATNTGCACATTTGTATCNCCTGAATTTGCNATNTGGGTNCCTTCNGCNGAGAGCGCCGATCTTACNGCNGTTGCAACNTCATTGTCTCCAGTAACNAGNGCTTTNTTANCTTTGANACCCCAATNNCTAGCCATCATAACTNTCCTTAAAAAGTAAATTTACGNAAACCACCGTCNACCGGGATTACAGAGCCNGTNATTTGACTNGCAAGTGGTGATGCTANAAAAGCAATCAGGTTGCCAATATCNGAGGGATCACCAAAGGTGCCTAGCGCGATATCNTAGTCNTCATAGGTTGCTCGCTCTTNCTGCGAGTAATTCCTAAGTATCTGTTCNCTAACAATTTTNCCAGGNGGAATACAATTTACCGTGATNCCAAATTTTGCGACCTCTCTGGATANACCTTTGGACCAAGCNTGCACTGCTGCNTTNGCTGGGTTNGCAGTGCGCGGTTTTTCAGGTTCAGATTTGCCTGTTATGTTGACAATTCGGCCATACCCTTGATCNATCATGCCTGGCAAAATTGCACAACTTATCTCTCTAANAGCCCCATAATTTANATGCATCTCTTGATCCCAATATTTTGANGGATAGTCTAGCGGCAGGTTTTTAGGGGCGGCTGGGTCTTTACTACGNCCGGCGGAATTAACCAAAATATCAACTTTNCCGAGGGCCTGNAGAGCCTCNNAAGCAAGTTCGGTTGTCGCATTCTCTTTAAACAAATCTTTAGAGATTGGAATTGGACGTACCCCNCCAAGTTTTTCAATGNTATCAGAAAGTTCAANTAACANGTCGAGACGTCGAGCACTGANAACACATCTGACGCCGTCCATTGCCAATACCTTAGCTGTGCCCTCCCCAATNCCTNGGGAAGCTCCNGTTATGAGAGCAGTTTTACCNTNCAACTGCAGTTCCATGCCNATTCCTCTTNATCATTATTTTATCGAGATTTTANCACGGTCTCATTATGATAAAAGTGATCTTTAATATCTTTCAAGTGAGCCTATNATGACAGAACCCTACGAATTGGATGCCTGTGCCGCAAGGGATGCAATATNAAAATCAGCGNTATCTCCNGTGGAGCTCGTAAGTAGTTGTATCAGTCGAATAGAACGGGTGGATCCATCTTTAAACGCTGTTGTGGCAAATTGTTTTAATCGTGCGCTNGATGAAGCNAAAAAAGCGGAGCGTGCTGTGGGAAGNGGGGNCAANCTAGGTCCGTTGCATGGGTTGCCCATNCTNATTAAGGATTTGCAAGATACCAAAGATTTGAGNACTACNTATGGATCTCTGCTTTACAAAGACCATGTNCCTGAAAAGGACGAAAGCAATGTTAGNGTGCTTCGTGAAGCAGGCGCGATAATTCTTGGGAAAAGCAATACACCGGAATTNGGTGCTGGCGCNCATACCGTTAACAAAGTCTANGGTGCTACAGGTAATCCTTTTGATANTANNCGCACGTGTGGGGGNTCATCAGGCGGTTCTGCAGTGGCATTAGCGGCAANTATGGTGCCATTGGCGAGTGGTTCAGACTCCGGGGGTAGCCTNCGTATNCCNGCTGCATATTGNGGTGTGGTTGCTCANCGNAGNACNCCNGGCATTGTCCCGACAGAGCGNCACAGCATNGGCTANACNAACTATTCTGTGCAGGGGCCTATGGCCCGAACGGTTGCTGATACCCAGCTNATGTTATCGACATTGGCGCGNTACGATGATCGTGATCCGTTATCTACCCCNTGGGCTCGAGAAAGATTTNAAAAGTCTGTTAGCGTCGACCTATCNGATCTAAAGGTTGCGTTCTGTGATGATCTTGGTTTCGCTGAGGTAGATGATGGTTTGCGTTCAATTTTTTGGGAGCGAGTGGAACACCTNAAGCCCTTATTCAAAANTTGGGTNGATGCTGCACCTAATNTACTCGACGTGCGTCGTTGTAATTGGGTTNTGCGCGCTGTGCATTTTTTATCNAAGCATCGTGACCGTTATGAAAATCGGCGTGATGAATTGGGGCAAAACGTAATAGACAACTATCAGGCCGGATTAAAGCTNGATGCAATGGACATAACTTGGGCGCTTCANGAGCAAACTAATATTTTTCGTTCTATGAGTAANTTTTTTGNGGATTNTGATCTNCTNATNTGNCCAACNAATGCTNTCCCACCATTTCCAATANAACAGCGTTATTGCAATCAAATAAACAATANAAAGTTCGATAATTATGTTGAATGGATGGCTCTCACGTGGGGCTTNACTATTCCGGGTAANCCTATCACGGACCTTCCNTGNGGCTTGGATCACACAGGAATGCCATTTGGGCTNCAAATNTGCGGCCCTCATTTNTCTGATAGTTTNNTTCTCGGTGCTGCATCGGTACTNGAGAANTCACTATCAGAGAATGAAATTACAACCCGACCTGTCCCGGANCTTGCTTGNTAGCAATTATTANTTTGCTGCAGTCACCACNATTTCAACTAGGGTTTNAGGTGAACCAAGTCCAGTGCAAACGCAAGCACGTGTTGGNTGATTTCCAGGAGATAACCATGCCTGCCAANCCTCGTTCATCATCGGCTTTTGCGACATATCGGCCACATAAACAGTTGCNGAAAGTAATTTNGANTTATCTGTTCCGGCTTGNGCAAGATANCCATCAATTTTTTTNAAGANTTGNGCNGTCTGNTCCNTGATANCNACTGAATTATCATCCGCAGTATTNCCGGATACGTANACAACACCATTATGTTCAACNACCTTGCTCATAATGTCGTTTTGATCATGTCTCGTTATANTCATGGNTTACTCCAANNTAATAAATGNGAGATTATTNCCNACNTTAATGTGAAGTGGGNCTGTCCTCAATCGCTTTGCGAACTATTTCGCAGGTGTTCGCAAGATGNCGGCGCAGAAGATGCCCGAGTTTTTCTCCATCACGAGACTCCAANGCAGCNAANAATTCTTCNTGTTCTTTNACCGCAGTCGACCACCGTGTTTCTGAAATATTNGCCACGTANCGTGCGCGACGNATACGAAATGCGAGTGTTTGNTACATATTCATNAAAATNNCATTTCCCGCTATCTCNAGGATTTTNTCGTGAATACGTTGGTTCAAGTGGAAATAAGCANTTANCTCTNTNCGNGTAAAATGAAGAACCATTTGATAGTGNAATGCCTTTACNTCTGCAATNTCNGNGTTTGTCGCTTTTTTNGCTGCTAGCTCTCCAGACAGAGCTTCGAGCACCCCCATNACTTCNAAAAGNTCATCAACNTCTTTCGCAGAAACTTTTGTTACGCGGGCTCCACGATTTGGAAGTAATTCTAACGTTCCCTCAGAGGCGAGCGCTCTGATNGCTTCCCTTAAAGGTGTGCGTGAAACACCNAATTGTTCAGTCAAAAATCGTTCAGGNACTCTTTGGCCGGGTGCTAAGAGTACCNTCNAGTACCATTTCACGAATNTCTCTGACAAGANTNTCGTGGAGGGAANTAACATNANTATCGNTNGGCATTATTGCANCATNGCCTGATCCAANACCCTNACCACGTGTTGTGCTTTTTTNTGNGCTCCNTCNANTATTTGATGTCGACANCTAGTACCATCAGCTATNATNAGNGTGNTNTCTTCTGCTTCCCTTGCGGCAGGTAGTATCGACATCTCACCCATTTTGANTGANAGGTCATATGTTTCTTTTTGNTAACCGAAACTTCCGGCCATNCCGCAGCAACTGCCAGATACGGTGGTGATTTNGAGGTTAGGGATAAGNCNCAATACCTTCTGCACTGAACTCATCGTNGCAAATGCTTTTTGATGGCAATGGCCATGTAGAAGTGCTTTTGAATGNGNAAGCGGTTGTAGCCGAAGTTTGAGATTNCCTGNATCAGATTCTTTTGCCAAAAATTCTTCAAANAGCATCGCATTCTNAGATATTATCTCGGTGTCNGGCCCTGGTAATANGGCTATNTACTCATCGCGAAGCATAAATATTGAGGANGGTTCAAGTCCGATGATTGGCACCCCANCCTCNGCAAAGGGTTTTAGNTTATTNANCATCTCTTGAATTCGCTTTTNAGCTTTTTTAANCATGCCTGTAGCTAAGAGNGTCCGNCCGTCGTCAAGTGGATGCCCATTATCTTTGCCAAGTATATGAACTCTATATCCTGCTCCTGTNAGCACNTTTACTGCACTTTGAAGATTNTCGGGTTCAAANTACGAATTGAAAACATCTGCTAAGAGCACCACTCGCGNGCCATTNGANGGGCCAACTGNATTTTTAGATACTCTAAACCAATCAGTGCGCCANCGGGGTAATTTGCGGCGNGAACTTATCCCTGTANCAGCCTCGGCTAANAATGCNGCGCCNGGTATCCAATTNCGAGAATTAAATAGCCANGGCAATTTTGCNGCATATGGTGCATATGCAGGTANGTAAGCTATCAGTNTATCCCTNAANGTGAAGCCGTGNCGGTTTTTATAATGGTGGAGGAACTCGATTTTCATTCGTGCCATATCCACCCCNGTCGGNCATTCACGTTTNCAGCCNTTACAGCTTANACAAAGNGCCATTGTCTCNGCCATCTCGTCGCTTACAAGAGCGTCNTTNCCGAGTTGTCCNGATAATGCAAGTCGAAGAGTNTTAGCGCGTCCACGAGTAAGGTNTTTTTCGTCGCCNGTAGCACGAAANGANGGACACATTACGTTGGCATCTTTTTTCCGACACGCACCATTATTGTTACACATTTCGGTTGCGCTCGCGAAGCTNCCCCATTCCGACCAATCAAGGACAGTATNNATTGNNTTTTGNTTNTAATNAGGCTTGAAGCGAAAGAGTGANCTATCATCCATCTTTGGNGAGCGCACAATTTTGCCNGGGTTTAANAACTGTTTAGGNTCGAANATATCNTTNATATNNTCAAAATCCTTCACAATCNGTTNACCGAACATTTTATTATGAAATTCAGAACGAACCAGCCCGTCACCGTGCTCGCCCGAGTGAGAACCTTTGTACTCGCGAACCATCGAGAAAGCTTCTTCGGCTATTGCACGCATTTTTCTCGCCCCATCCTCTTCCTTTAGATTGATTACTGGGCGAACATGCAAGCATCCAACGGACGCATGGGCATACCAAGTCCCGTGTGTACCATTTTTTTCGAAGACTTCAGTAAGTCGGCTGGTATATTCGGCCAAATCCTCCAATGGGACGGCACAATCCTCAATAAAAGAGATCGGTTTGCCCGCTCCCTTCATTGACATCATGATGTTTAATCCGGATTTACGTACTTCCAGTATTTCTTTTTGATGTTTCGCGGTAATGACATCTACAACGGAGTTCGGAAACCCTAGGTCACTCATCAAAACATCGAGCTCTTTTAAGTGTTCGAGTTGTTTACTTTCATCCTCACCAGCGAACTCAACTAGGAGCAAACTACCCGGCCTTCCTCGGACAAACTTTTCGATCGTCGGTCGAAAGATTGGAATATCCAATGCCAAGTCCATCATTGTTCGGTCGACCAGTTCGACCGAGGTTGGATTAAGTTTTACAATGTGTCGGGTTGTATCCATTGCCTTGTGGAAAGACGGAAAGTGGCAAATGCCTAGTACTTTTCGGGATGGTTGCCGATGAAGTTTGAGTTTTATCTGAGTTGAAAAGCCCAGTGTTCCTTCGGATCCGACAAGAAGATGGGCGAGGTTCACCCCTCCACCCCCTGGCCGATTTGAGGCACCCGGCACTAGAGAGTCAATATTATAACCACCCACTCTGCGCATGAGGCGCGGAAAACGGGCGAGAATTTCATCTGCTTCCCGATTGCCAAACTCGAGCAACTGCCGCGCAAGCTGTAGATAGGATTCAGGTAGATTAGCCTTTTCAATGTCAACAGGTAATTCGCCAAAATGGTGTTTTTCGCCGTTAGCGAGAATAGCATCAATAGCAATTACGTTATCTCGCATAATACCATAACGAATAGAGCGTGAACCACAGCTATTATTGCCAGTCATTCCACCAATAGTGGCTCGGCTAGAGGTAGAAACATCAACCATAAACATCAGGCCATGCGGGTTAAGAAGCCCATTTAACTGATCCAGCGCGATTCCGGGTTCTACTAAAATGCTTTCTGATGCCGGGTCAAATTCAACAACTTTATTGAGATGTTTGCTCACATCGAGGACCAACGCCTCACCGATGGTTTGGCCAGATTGAGATGTACCGCCGCCGCGTGGAAGAATTGGAATATCTTCCTCACGTGCGATTTCCATTGCTGCCTCAATATCTTCTACAGATTTAGGGACGATTACTCCAATAGGCTCTATCTGATAATGGGAAGCATCTGTGCTATATCGACCTCGGCTGAAACTATCAAACAGGACCTCACCCTCTAGTGAGTCCTCAAGTCTTGCAGCTACGGAGCTATCGCCGATGCGAGCTTTTCCTTGTGTGACTATTTGGTGTCGGAATGTCATCCTTGGCTTTCCTGCATAAACTCTATTACAATAACATGGCAGAGCTGCAGATTGTATGCAAAAAAATTAAAAAACTGAAATAAATATGTAACAATATGATTTTATTGATAATGTAATAAATAATAATTATTTATTTTGTATACAAATTGAGCGTTTAAGAAATTAATTAGGGAAAACACGGTATGAGCTATAGGAGTGGTCGTCATTTTCTCCAAATTCCTGGTCCTTCAAATACACCCGAACGAATCCTAAGAGCGATCGACAGTGCAGTAATGGATCACAGAGGCCCTGAATTCGGCGTCATGGCACGTTCGCTGCTTGATGAATTAAAACTGATCTTCAATACAGAAGATGAGGTGCTAATTTTTCCTGCCTCCGGTACTGGGGCGTGGGAGGCGGCTTTGGTCAATACGTTATCACCCGGCGATCGCGTTGTCATGTACGAGTCTGGGCATTTTGCTACATTATGGAGAGACCTCGCTAATCGTCTTGGCTTTCGTGCTGAATTTATTGATGGTGATTGGCGTAATCCTATAAATCCATCGCTGTTGGAGAATTTGCTCGCTGATGATAGCGCTGGCGAGATCAAGGCAGTCTGTATTGTGCATAACGAAACTTCTACGGGAATGGTTAACGATATTGGTGCAGTACGCAACGTTATGGATAGTTCCGGGCATGATGCACTCTTGATGGTTGATACAATATCCGGGCTGGGGTCGATAGAGTACAGCCATGATAAATGGGGGGTCGATGTTACCATTGCGGGCTCGCAGAAGGGCTTAATGATGCCGCCTGGGCTGAGCTTTAATGCAATCAGTGCAAAGGCAAAGGAACTTAGCAAATATTCCAAGACTGCTAAATCCTACTGGTCTTGGGCAGAAATGCTCAAGATGAATGAGACCGGTTATTTTCCATACACGCCTGCCACTAACCTTCTTTATGGTTTAAAGGAAGCGATCACTATGCTTAACGAAGAGGGCTTGGAGAACGTATTTGCTCGCCATGCACGCCTTGCGGAGGCTACAAGGCGCGCGGTACGCGCGTGGGATTTAGAAATCGTCTGTTCGGACAATGAAGCTCGCTCAAATGTGTTAACTGCTATTTACGTACCTGAAGGGCACAATGCTGATGCACTACGCTCAGTTATTCTCGAAAATTTCAATATGTCACTTGGTAATGGACTAGGAAAGGTGGCAGGGAAAGTATTCAGAATTGGGCATCTTGGAGATTTCAACGAGCTGATGCTATCGGGCACGCTCTGTGGGGTTGAGATGGGGTTAGGGTTGTCCGGAATACCCCACAAAAAAAATGGTGTTTCTGTGGCTTTAGACTATCTCGCCCACGGTGGCAACGCCGCGCCGGAGTAAAATTTCATGACTAAGAAAATAACTAGTCATCAAGACGGTTGCATCGCCACGGTTGTGTTGGATAATCCAAAGAAGCTTAATGCAATTGATTTAGAGATGTGGACTGGCCTTGGTAAAACTATGGCTAACCTTTCAAAAAATACTGAGTTGAGATGCATTGTTCTGCGTGGCGCTGGCGGACAAGCTTTTGCAGCTGGTGCTGATATCTCACGTTTCGCTGAGGAGCGCTCTACCCCAGAGCAAGCCGCAGAATATCATCGCGTTATTGATATTGCTATGGATGCCATTTACGGATGCCTACACCCGACAGTTGCACTGATAGAGGGGGTTTGTGTTGGTGGTGGTCTTGAAGTGGCCGCTTGCTGTGATATGCGTATTTGCGGGAAGTCTAGCCGTTTTGGTGTTCCTATAAAAAAGCTCGGCATTACAATGCACTACGGTGAGCTTTCTCGTGTTATGCAGATTATTGGGCCAGCCGCAGCTCGGGAACTGTTGTTAGAGGGGCAAGTTTTCGGTGCTGAGAGGGCAAAGGAAATAGGTTTTGTAAATCGAGTTGTCGACGACCGGGCGGTTTCGGCGGAAGCATTTGAAGCTGCACGCCGTATTGCAGACGGCGCGCCAATCGCTCAACGCTTGAATAAGAAGTTCATTAGCCGTCTTTGTGACCCAGAACCAATCAAGCCATTAGAACACGAAGAGACTTATCACACCATGACAACTGACGATTTCAGGGAAGGAATAAATGCCTTCCTGTCCAAGCGGCGTCCTATTTTTAAGGGGCGCTGAGGATTTTGTGGACAGTTTTATCTGGTGCTTTCATGTGAGCACAGATAATTGCAGTTTAATCGGAAAAGAATAGCCTTTGCTTTGACTTCCTGCGGGTGGGGCTATCTTCACTGGGAGATAAATAAACATGCGACTTCTTGCATATGAAAAAAAGGGCAAGCCGGCTATTGGGCTTCGACGAAACGAGGATCTGGTAGATATATCTGAGGCAGCTCCAGATTTACCTTTGGATATGGGTGCGCTTCTCGCGGCACCGGTTGAAGGGCGTTTGCAAGATGTTCTTGATAATCCGCCGTCGCACTCTGTTCACCCTCTCTCAGGAATTAAGTACTTTCCGCCGGTCTGGAACCCAGGCAAAATTATTTGCGTTGGGCTTAACTATGAGAATCATGCGGCGGAAACTAAACTGGAGAAACCTGATTATCCTATACTTTTTCCGAGGTTTAAATCAACGTTAGTGGCTCACGAACAGCCCCTCATCGCACCTAAGGCATCCAAAGAGTTTGATTATGAGGCAGAGTTGGTGGTCGTGATCGGTAAAAATGGGCGTAACATTGAAAGGGCCAACGCACTTGATATGGTGTCAGCATATTCGATTTTTAATGAAGGTTCGGTGCGTGACTTTCAATTCAAAAGTCCAACTTGGACATCTGGAAAAAATTTTGACGCCTCTGGAGGGTTTGGTCCTGAGTTGGTGACTATCGATGAGCTGCCGCCTGGAGCTCGAGGGCTTGGAATCCAGACCCATCTAAATAATGAGTTGCTCCAAGATGGTAATACTGCAGATATGATGTTCGATGTTTCCGAGCTGATACACGAAATTACCAAGGTCATGACGCTAGAGGCTGGCGACTTAATTGTTTCTGGCACACCTCCTGGTGTCGGATTTGTTCGAAATCCTCCAATTTTTATGACACCAGGCGATATTTGTGAAATTTCAATAGAGGGCATTGGCACCCTTCGTAACCCAATAAGCGCTGAGGTTTGAGGACATAGGTAGAAATCAAATTTATTGTGCTTTCAGGCAGCACATGCATTAAGAGCCCTAGGCTTTACAATATTTTAGGACTGTATCACTATCAGAGGCATGAGCCCATATACGGTCTATTTTTTTCGATCACAATCCAAGACTCTTCGAACATTAGCAACAGTTACCGCGCCAGTTTTTATATCTGCTTCCTCAGTCGCCCATGCAACGTGGGGTGTAATTAAGAGGTTCGGCACCTCGTAAAACTCAGCTCCCGACTTTTGGTCAAGTGGCTCATATTCAAAGACATCCAATGCGGCTCCGCCAAGCTTACTGGACTTCAATCCAGCGATTATTGCTTTTTCGTCAACAACACCACCTCTTGAGGCGTTGATTACAATCGTGCCTGTACGCATTCGCGCAATAGCGGTCTCATCAATCATATGGTATGTATCGTTATTGAGCGGAACATGACAGCTTATGACGTCGTTTGTCGTGATGATCTCATCAAGTGTGGCTTGCTTAGCGATACTCCAGATAGGGTCATTGTGATTGATGAAAGGGTCGAACGCCATTACCTGCATGCCTAAAGCTTTTGCGCGTGTAGCTACCTCTCGAGAAATAGCTCCATATCCAATTAGCCCAAAATTTCGTCCCGCGGCTTCTAACCCCATAAGTTCATTGCGAGGCCATTCACCTGCTATGACACGTTCACTCACATTAAAAATACCACGTTTTAGGAGCAGCAGCATTGCAGCTATTGAGTATTCAGCAACTGAGATGGAATTAGCTCCAATAGCAGGACAAACTTGGATACCTTGTTCCCGACATGCTTCGGTATCAATGTTGTCGAGACCTACTCCGAGGCGCCCTATAACCTGAATGTTAGGTCCAGATTTCAAAAGTTTGGAGGTGACCTGTGTGCGATTTCGCACAATTAATGCGCGGCAATCTTGAAGCAAAATTGGCAAGTTTTGTTGTTGGTCCACAAGCGTTGGATCAAAGTGCACCTGGTAATCTTGAGACAAGTTCTGAACTGTCGCATCATCGACAAATTCTGTTATCACAATTTCTGCCATAAGCTTACTACCCTCGTGTTAGGCGACTGAATAGACTAAATATTTCGGACTTTAACTCGATACCTATTCCAGGCACTTCAGGCACTTTGGTCAAGCCATTTTCAATTAATACGTTATCAGCGAACCCTCCGAAGGGTTTAAATACAAGTGGATAAGACTCCGTGCCCCCTAACTGCAAGCCGGCTGCCATATTGAGGCCCAGTTGATGTCCTCCGTGTGGCACATGGCGTTTCTTTGCCCAGCCTAGTGGTTTTAATATATTGATTGTATGAAGGTATTCAGTGAGGCCATACCCTAGTGCTGGGTCCATCTGGATCCAGTCAGAATTTGGACGTAAGCCGCCGTATAGAGCGAAATTGACCACGTCTTGATGAGAAAGAGAATTCTCCCCAATCGCGATTGCACCATCATATTGAGATGTTAATTCTCTGTGCAGTTCGTAATCTAGAGGATCCCCTGGCTCTTCATACCATGCAAGGCCTAGCGGCTCGATTTCTTTTGCATATTCAAGGGCCTCAGAAAGTCCGAATTTACCGTTAGCATCTACTGCTAAATGTTCGCCTTTATCACCTAATATTTTGAGAACGGCCTCGATACGTGCCATGTCTTTTGAAAGGCTGGTACCTCCGATTTTCATTTTCAATATTCGGTATCCCAAGTCCAGATAGCGTTGCATTTCCTCGCAGAGGCCATCGATTTCACGACCGTCGTAATAATATCCACCACCTGGGTAAACCAAAACTTCCTCGTCAAATTTTCCGTTGTTAAACTTATCGGAAAGTAACTTCCAAAGCGGTTTTTCTTCAATTTTCGCAACAGCGTCCCAAACTGCCATGTCAATTACTGCAGCCGCAACTGCACGATCTCCGTGACCGCCGGGCTTCTCATTTGCCAGCATTGTTGTTTGAATCTTCAGTGGATCGAGAATTCCGCGATCATCTAACAATTCTTTTGGTGGCGTTTCTTTTATGCGAGGGATGAGACGCTCGCGAAGGATACCCCCTTGAGCATATCGTCCATTCGAGCCAAAGCCGTAACCAATAACCGTTTCGCCATTTCGGACTTGATCCGTCACCAAAGCTACAATGCTGGTGGTCATTTTTGAAAAATCGATGACGGCATTCCGCATCGACGATTGAATTTTTTCGGTGCTTTCAAATATGTTGAGGATCTGCATCTTATTTTTTAGGTCGTTTGAAACTACCCTCTTTAAAGACATCCTAGGTTATTAGTCAACGCGTCGCACCGTGAGGCACGGCCTTGCGCCGGTGGAGTCTCTAAACTGCTTTCAAGCATTTAGAGTCGATACGGTAGGCATATTCTGCACTCAATATGAATTGTATACCTATTACTTAAAAAGAGGATCATATAGACAGAAAAATTATGTATAAATATAGTATTAAACAACAATGGGGAAAACTTATCTAAGTATTTATTTAAAAATCTACAAAACTTATTTGTATTTTAGTTGCTAGTATAAGAAAATACACAGATTTTGATAAAAATACATATGTATATGAGATAATTTTCTGTAGTGAGCATTTTTGCCCACATCTTGCATAGATGTTTTCGCAAGGTAGGGACTATGTTTCGTCTTCTTTGCTCCGTGGTGAAATGATTCTGAGAATTGCAAGCATGGACCTTTTTTCTTGGTTTGTATCTGGTAGGCTGGTGGGAAGGCGCGGGCACCTCATCAAGACATGTTTTCTTTCATTGCTGTTTATTTATGCAATTGGTCACAAAAGCGAATGGCAGTTAATCCAGCCGGTAGAGGCTATCACTCTGCCTGCAGCTGTAAAGATGGCCGTAAAGGCAAACCCTATAATAGGGGACCTTTCTATTGAAAACGATGCAATCTTCTTATCTGCTCCAAATAATATAACAGCGTTCAAAAAGTTACCCAACGCTCTAACCGGTCGTGCCATTGGTTGGACGCAGCACCGGTCAGCAGAGATTGCTGCCAACAGTGCTTTTGAATCGTATACCCGTATAACACTAAGGGCTGTTGCCGCTTACCTTCACGCTGTACGTCAACGAGAGCTTGTGGCGCTTGCTGGTGAGTATGTCGAGGCGCAAAGAAACTATCTTACTATCGCTCAAGAAAGAAAAGGCCAGCAAAAACTGACGACAGGAGATATAAATCGCGTTCGAGGATCATTAGGGTCCGCACGAACAAAATTTTCGAGGGCATTAACCAAGTTGGCTGGTGTGGATGCCGCATTTTTCCATGTTATAAAGATGAGGCCGAAATATTTGGTTCGGCCACGCATGCCTGAAGCTCGCTTGATGCAAAAATTAGCTCCATTGCTTATAGCAGTAACATGTTTAACTCGAAATGAGGGCTTATCTGATTTAGAAGCCAGCAGCTCAAAAACCGAGCTAGGTAGTCAAGCCGTACGAAAACACCGAACTTTCGGAGAAATCACATCGCGAAATAATAACATGCGCACTAATTCTGCTGACAGTAATGAAATTTTGTTTGTTAACGAGCTAGGCATAACGGACAAGGCAAATGACAAAAAACATTCGGTATTTTCCAAGAAACAATACATGGTGTGCCTGAGAAATTCTTCTGGATTATTAGTTTTTCAAAATTTTCGACAGGGTACGAAAATTCACCATTACTGGCGTGCCCTTCAACACGAAAGAATGCGCCTGAAGGGTTTACAAAATGACGTCAAAGTGAATCATAGAGTGAGAAATGTTTTTCGGGGTCAGTTCAATCGCAGGCAGCGAACTTTTTCGGAACTTCTTGATGCAGAGAGGGAGCTTTTTTCGTCTAAAGTTAGCCAAGTAAATTCGAAATTCATAGAATTTTTTGGAATATATAAAATCCTGGCCGTCGCTGGTTTATTGCCTATTGCGTTTCGGTTAGGCCTCCAAGAGGATCAAATCAGAGATGATACACGGCACATGAGGAAATCAAATGCCGGATGTTTAAAACTCAAAGCAGGGGTAGTTCACCAGATCACACGAGAAATACCATTCGGCAAAAGTTTCGGTAAAGATTTTGTAGTCTATGAAGGATTTGAAAAGGAAAAATTCAAACTATTCGAAGTTCCCATCTCACCTAATGGGGAGTTGTGCTCGACGAATATATTTTCAAGAATATCTCTAGCTGTTCCATATTAAATTTAGGCGGAATACCCTGTATTGGCGGTTATATCAGCGCACCCAAACTGTAAGGGCACAAACATAATTTTTCCTTTGTTTAATAAATATTCTAAATGGTAGGCAAGTAGTACGCTTTTGATGTTAGTTCACAAAACTGACATATTAATGAAATGCCTAGCTATGTCCCGACTTTAAGGCACATCATGGCAGACATGATTATCTATTTAAGGTGAAAGCTATGAATAATGGCATAATGCGTTGGTCCAGTATCACCACCGAGGAATTCGTTGACACGGCAGGCAGTATCGCATTGCTCCCAGTATCGGCAGTGGAACAGCATGGGCCACATCTTCCACTCGGGGTCGACGCTTTTATTAATGAAGCAATCGTCACCAAAGTGATGGCTTTTGCTCCAGAAGACCTATCGGTTCTCGTGCTGCCGCAGCAATCTATTGGGTATAGTGAGGAACATCAGTCGTTTCCAGGAACATTGAGTTTTAGCATAGAAACGTTGCTTTCAACTTGGTGCGAAATAGGAGAAAGCGTTGCAAAAGCGGGTTTCCGGAAACTCGTCATTTTTAATAGCCACGGTGGTCAGAACGAAATAATGACGCTAGCTGCAAGGCAGCTACGTATCTCCGCTGGTCTCTTCGTTGCGGCGGCAAGTTGGACCCACCTTATCAATTTGGAGGATTTAGTGACACCACAGGAGCGGCGCTTTGGCATTCATGGCGGTGCCATTGAAACAGCGTTAATGCTCCATATTGCGCCAGAAGTGGTTAAAATGGAGTTCATAAATAACTTTATATCAAAAGGTCAATCAGTAACCGAAGAATCTACTCATTTGCAGCCAACCGGCAGGAATACCTACGCATGGATGACTGAAGATTTGAACAAAACGGGTGCTGTGGGTGATGCACGCCAAGCAACATCATCTATGGGGAAGGAGATTCTCGATCGAGCTGTGAAAGGGCTTATAGAATTTCTTTATGATGTTAACCGTATACCGCCTCATTCATCGTAAGCAATAATCGAGTGGACCGGGAACTCCATTTTTTTTCGTCCTGCAAGAAAACTGAGCTCGATAATAAAAACAGCTGATAAAATATTTGCTCCTGCTTGCTGCAGAAGGTGTGCCGTTGCTGATGCTGTTCCACCTGTCGCCAGCAGATCATCTAAGATGATAATTTTTTGTCCTGTTTTTATAGAATCAGACTGAATTTCTATTATATCGGTCCCATATTCGAGATCATATTCATGAGAGATTGTATTTCCAGGTAACTTTCCCTTTTTGCGGATCATCGCAAAGCCAACACCAAGTTCTAGCGCCAACGGTGCAGCGGTTAAGAATCCACGTGATTCAATGCCAACTAATAGATCGGGTTTCTGTGGAGCAATAACATTGGCCAATTTTTCTATGCAGGCACTCCAAGCCAATGGGTTCGCGAGGAGGGTGGAGATATCGTAAAAAAATATCCCTGGTTTCGGGAAATCAGGTATCCCACGGATATGATCTTTAAGGTTCATGTTCTTGCAGTCCATACTGATAATCGAAGCTTTCATGTGCCGGTTCTGTTATAGTGTGACGGCGTATATCAATCAAATAAACAAACAAACGGTATGCTTCCAGCCAGATAAGTGCTGTGTTATCCATATGGAATAATAAAAGGGTAGTATCGTCCTGGATCAGAGCGGGGAGTAATGCGTGTCCAAATCCGCGGCATGGCTTGATTATCAAGTTCAAGCTGGTACGTCGTTATTACGTGCCGGTGGCGAGTGGAATGTGCGTCAGTTATCAGACTTAGCTGATCAGCTGGAAAAATTTGAATTTGGTAAATATGCCTGTCCGGTAATCGATTTGTCAGAGATCACAGAGCTTGATACCGCTGGTGCTTGGTTTCTGAAGAATATTGTGGACAGGTTTCAACGCTTGGGTATCGAAACAAAAATAGAAGGCATCAGCGCACTGCACGAACCATTAATTGCGCTCGTACAACAGGCGACAGGCAGCCCAGAGAAAAAAGAAACACCGCAGCGACAAACGTGGCTTGCCAATGTTGAGCATATCGGGCGGGGAGCTTTCGAGGTAGCAAGGCAATGCAAAGCCCTAATTAACTTCTTCGGCATTACTGTTATTGCTTTTGGGCGTAGCTTAAAGAATCCGCGCCGAATTAGGTTAAATTCACTTGTGCATCAAGTTGAGCAGACGGCATTAGATGCTGTGCCCATCGTCTGTCTTTTGTCCTTTCTCATAGGTGTCGTGCTGGCTTTTCAGGGAGCGGATCAATTGCGTCGCTTTGGTGCAGAAATTTTTACTGTTAATTTATTAACGCTGTCGGTGTTGCGCGAGATTGGGGTTCTCATGACTGCAATAATGTTAGCTGGCAGATCTGGTTCAGCGTTTACGGCTCAGATTGGGACAATGCAGGTTAATGAAGAAGTCGATGCCCTGCGTACATTGGGATTGGATCCAGTCGAAGTGCTCGTAATACCACGTATTCTTGCACTTTTAATATCATTGCCGATATTGACTTTTCTATCTGATGTCATGGGTATTCTTGGCGGTGCATTAATGGCCGTTGCAGTGCTTGACCTGACATTCAGCCAATTTCTAAGACAATTAGAAGAGGCTATCACGCTCACGCACTTTCTGGTTGGAATGGTAAAAGCACCTTTTTTTGCCTATATCATAGGGATTGTAGGGTGCTATGAAGGCTTGCGGGTCTCAGGGAGCGCAGAGAGTGTCGGTAGGATGACGACAAAATCAGTTGTCGAATCTATTTTTCTCGTCATCATCGCTGACGCACTGTTTTCTGTTTTATTTTCAGTGCTTAAAATATAAGGGGCGGTGACGGATTGTCTGGAGAAGTTGTTATCCGTGTTCAGGGGCTTAGAACACAATTTGGATCTCAGGTTATTCATGATGGGCTTCATATTGAGGTTCCTAAGGGCGAGGTCCTTGGTGTGGTTGGTGGTTCTGGTACAGGCAAATCGGTGCTGCTGCGAACTATCATTGGACTAATAGCGCCCCGCCGCGGTAGTGTTGAAGTGTTAGGGCTTGATTGGAAGAGTGCCGGTTCTCTAGCACGGCGGAAGTTACAATCGCGATACGGAGTTTTATTTCAAGATGGTGCGCTGTTTTCGTCTCTCACTGTCCTAGAAAACATTCAGGTGCCAATGCGTGAGCACCTAGACATTTCAAAGTTTTTTTTAGATGAGTTGGCAGCGTTGAAGGTAGCAATGGTAGGTTTACCTACTGAGGCCGCCAATAAATACCCATCGGAGTTGTCTGGTGGCATGCGCAAAAGAGCTGGGTTGGCGCGCGCACTTGCGCTTGATCCTGAGATATTATTTTTGGACGAGCCAACAGCTGGCCTTGATCCCATTGGAGCTGCAGCATTTGACTCTCTCATTTCAGATTTACAAAAAAGTCTCGGCTTAACCGTATTCATGGTAACTCACGACCTTGACAGTTTGGCGGCTATCTGTGACCGAATCGCGGTATTGGTGGAACGGAAAGTCAGGCTGGGTACCTTGGCTGAGCACATGGAGGATGATCATCCCTGGATCCACGATTATTTTCATGGGCCCAGGGCTCGTGCTGCAGGCGTAAAGTTTGGGGATGGATAGGTAATACAATGGAAACTAAGGCCAATTACATTGTTGTCGGTGCCTTTACCTTGCTGGTAATGATTGGTTCGGTTGTTGCGATAATCTGGATGGCTGGGGTAAATATCGATGAGGAATTCGCTTATTACGATATTTATTTCGAAGGTTCGGTAACTGGCCTGAAGCCCGGAAACCCCGTGCGGTACCGTGGAATTCCGGTTGGAGTCATATCGGAAATGCGGATCGATTCAAAAAATGTAGAACGAGTGCGGGTAACAATAGAGATACCGGATTCGACGCCCATCAAAAGTGACACTGTTGCATCAATGGAATTTCAAGGAATTACTGGAGTCGGATACGTTCAAATCTCGGGTGGCACAAATTCCGCCCCGCGGCTTAAAAAAAGACCCGACGAACAGAGGCCTGAGATTCCAGCGAAGGCGTCTCAACTACAAGAACTTTTCGATTCTGCACCAGAATTGATTACACGTGTTACAGCACTGGTTGATCGGTTTAACTTGCTTTTCAATTCTCGGAATCGTGAAAGTTTTGGAAACACGTTGGAAAATATCGAGAAGGTGACGCGTACGATTGCTAATCGTTCCGACGAAATAGATAAAGTTCTAACCAGTACTTCGGGCACCATGAGTGAATTGAGTGCAGCTGCCGCCGATGCCCGAGAGACTATGGCGGAGTTGAAAAGGGGTGTTGATGAAATTATACCTCAGACAAGTACTCTATTAACGAACATAAATGAGTTCACCGTTGAAGCGCGAGATCTGAGCGGCAGCATTGGAAATGAAATAGATGGTGTCGGCGCAGAAGCGAAGGTCGCGTTAGCGGAAGTACGAGGGGTTCTTAAAGATTTTGGGCAAGCGGCACGAACTTTAAGTGAACTTGTTGAGGCCAATAGAGAACCCGTCGATGCTTTTGCCTCCTCCGGGTTGTATGAATTGACACAAATGCTGACCGAGGCACGAGTGTTGATGGGTGCTTTAACAAGAATAGCTGCTCAAATTGAACGCGATCCCGCTCGTTTCCTTTTTGGTCAGACTAAGCCGGGGGTTGAAGTAAAATGACAGCAAGATATTCAGAGAAAAAAAAATATTTTTGCGGTTTGGTCCTATTGGTAATGTTTATGTGCACTGGGTGCTCGATACCATTGCCAGGACAGGGGGCTCCACCACGCCTTTATGTTTTGACACCGAAGAGTACCTTTCCTGATGACGTTCCATTGGTAAACTGGCAATTATTGGTTGATACGCCGGTTTCACCGGCGGGGCTGAGCACTGCACGAATTGCAATGAATGATAGCCCAATCGAACTTCGTTATTTTGATCGAGCAAACTGGACTGATTTTGCACCAAAGATGGTTCAAACCCTAATGATAGAATCATTCGAAAATTCTGGAAAGATTATTGGTGTCGGGCGGGAACAAATAGGCTTGAGATCAGATTTTCTACTCAAAACAGATTTGCGCGAATTTCAGGCAGAATATTCTGATGCATTACCACAAGGTATAAAAGTAATGGACCAAGGCGTTTCGCCCCCAGTGGCGCGCGTCCGTATAAACGTAAAACTTGTTAGAATGCCTAGACGTGAGATAGTTGCTACTAAGACGTTTGAGCGACGCGTTCGTGCCAAAGATAATACAATGAAAGAAATAATAGGTTCTTTTGATCAGGCTTTGGGTAAGGCCCTGAAAGCAATTGTCTCTTGGACACTTAAGACGGGGCAAAAGGTAAAGCAGGGGCAAGCCAGCCGTACGTCTGGTATTGAGAAAAGCAGTAAACGATCCGATGCATTTTTTTAGAGTTTGTGCGGGTCATAATTTTCTGTTGGTCT
>PARQ01000023.1 GCA_002711555.1 Rhodospirillaceae bacterium
GTGAATTAAAGAGCAAAGAGCTAGATGTTATCGCGATAAGTCTTAAAGACCGTTTACAAGATTATGGAATAATAAGCGTTGTGGTTTTCAAAACAGACTCGCTACATAATGCTCTTAACATTTGCAATTGGGTTATGAGCTGTCGTGTCTTTAGCAGAAGAATTGAGTTTCTGGTAATGGAGCAACTTACTAACATCGCTTTAAAGCGGGGCCTCAATGCACTTCAACTTCAATATATACCATCGGGTAAAAATAGCTTGTTAGCCGATGTACTAGCTGAGCTAGGATTTAGGAGGAAAGGAGAACAAGATTACTTCGCATTTGAATTAGCAGAGCCTATTTCCCTTCCCAAGCATTTCATAAAACTGAGGAATGATTGTAATGGATGATGACATAATTTTAAGCAGGCTTAATGAAGTATTTTGTGATGTCTTCGATGAAGATATTGAGCTGTCCGTTTCTTCAACAGCATCCGATATTGAGGAATGGGATAGCCTCAATCAAATCAAAATTATCTTAGCGTGTGAAAAAAAATTCAATGTACGCCTAAACGCGCGAGACATTAACTCACTCGATGATGTTGGGGCTATGGTAGAGCATCTCAAGTTAGTGTTATCAGACAGTTAATCACAGTTGATTTATTCACTGTATTGCTACGGGTAGGTAACTCGATTGCTTTTTAATAGCCCCATATTTCTATTTGCATTTCTACCACTAACACTTGCTATTTTTTATTTAGCACGCACGTACATAGGTGGTAGCGCCGCTCTATTAGCATTAGTAATGGCATCTTTGATTTTTTATGGCTATTGGAGCCCACCATTTGTGGGACTTTTAGTCGCGTCGATATTAATCAATTATGTCTTCGTGAGAATATTATCGAAACGCCCTAGTAATTTTCATTTGAGTGCTGCGATTATTTTAAATTTGGCTGTTCTTGCATATTTTAAATACCGCTTTTTTTTAGCAGAAAATTTGTCACTTTTTTTTGATACGTCAGCGCTGATAAAGGGTGCTGCTGATTATGTCATACCTTTAGCAATATCATTTTTTACATTTCAGCAAATTGCTCTCCTTTTCGACGTAAAAGACAAAAGGACCAAAGTTGATAGTCCTCTTGACTACCTTGCATTTGTTGCGCTTTTTCCCCAGTTGATAGCTGGACCGATTGTTTTGTTCAAAGAAATGAGAGGCCAGTTTGCAGAGATAAAAGCTAACAATCACAAAGGTTTGGAACTCTTCTGTCCTGGGGTAATTATTTTTTCAATCGGATTATTCAAAAAAGTGGTGTTGGCTGATTCAATAGCACCGTATTCCGATATGGCCTTTGGAATGGTAGAACGTTTGACCACTTTAGAAGCATGGCTGGCTGCCCTTGCCTTCAGTTTACAGCTTTATTTTGATTTTTCCGGCTACTCAGACATGGCGGTTGGCTTAGGACTAATGCTCGGTTTAACGCTCCCTGTAAACTTCAGGACACCCTTTCGCTCCACTTCAATGATCGACTTCTGGAAGCGTTGGCACATCACGATGACACGTTTTTTTATGTTGTATGTTTACTCGCCAATGGCGCTTCGCATAGGAAGACTATCTATTGAACGGAACTTTTCTATGACGCTAAATTTCATAGCATCAATAGCCATACCAACCTTAATCACATTTTTCTTATCGGGGCTTTGGCATGGTGCTTCTTGGCACTTCGTAATGTTTGGTGCCGTGAATGGTTTTGCACTTGTGATTAATCATGCGTGGAGACAAGCGGGACTGTTTAGAATCCCTGCATTTATCGGCTGGATTTTGACCATTTGCACAGTAGTTGTTTCTTTTGTTTATTTTCGAGCTCCTAGTATTGAGGTTGGCACATTGATGCTCAGTAAAATGTTCTGGAACCCGACAGTGGTATTTCCAAATTGGCTCTCTCCCCTCGCTGAGTCCCTCGGGGTGCCGTGGCGTAGCCTAGCCTTTATCGCAACCGGGAGTTACACTTTGAGGCTTTGTATTTGGATAGCAATAGCGGGTGCGGCTTCTTTATTTGTCTCAAAACTGACTCAAGATTTAAATTTGTTGAAACCTACTTGGAAAAATGCCTTTTGCACTGCAACCGCCTTGCTTATAAGCGTAGGCTTATTTGATAGGCCCCAGGCATTTATATATTTTCAATTTTAATATTTAGAAAATCAATGAATTGGAAATCATTTTTAATATTCAAAATACCTGTATCAATTATTTTTCTCACCCTATTAATCGAGGGGTTGGCCTTTCTTCTATCAGATACCCCCAAGCTTCGTCATCCATTAGATAGATTAGCCGCTAATATTGCCGATCTTTCTAAAAATGCACATACAGTCTTATTGGGAGACAGCGTCACACAAGATGTGATTTGGAGCTATGAAATATCACCTAAAAAATCATTAGTGAATCTAACTACCAATTTAGCCAGCGGACTAATTGGAAGTCATCTATTGTTAATGCGTTACATTCGGATACACAAAAGTACACCTACCAGGGTGGTAATAGCATCAAGCCCCGAATTTTTCAGCTACGAACCCGGTAATCATGCTACCGATATCTACCTTAGAACAGTATTCGAAAAACCATCAGAAATTGCCGAGTTACGTGCGTCAGGCCTTGCCGTAAAAAGGACCAACTGGAAACCAAGTATCCTTAGGTTCGAACGATCTATTTCGGACCGATTGGCGTCTTTAATGTTTTCAAGAAAAAATGTTTCACAAAAAATCCCATTAGCTGCCGTGCTTCCAAAAAATACATCTCAGCAACAGGACACCCAAGCGTCAGCTATTCAACTGGCCGAAAGAAAAAAATCAGACCTAACAATTTCCCAAAGTGCGCTTTATTCAGTTAAAAGACTATGTGCATTATCAAAAAAATATGAATTTGAATTATTATTTGTATGGGCACCTATACCAAGAAGTGTTCTCTACGCTTGGCAAGCTGAAAAAAAATTGGAACAGTTAACTGATCATCTCATAGACGTAACAAAAACTAGATGCCACAAAAGCACAATACTCGATACAAATAAAAAGTTAAGGTTTTCTGACTATGCTTTTCGTGACTCTGACCATTTAAAGCGGCCTTATTGGACCATGGTCTACGCACACGTGCTAAAAGCGCTACTTTTTGGCGAAAACGGATGATCAACAGTATATCAAGATATCAATTGTAAAATTTTTATTTCTCTATTCTAAAATATTGCACCTTATAATCTGACGTCGGTGATAATTACCCACAATACGGGAACAAAGGTCTGCTATCACAAACCTATAGCCATATTTCTTTCTCAAAAGATAAAAAGCAGTCGCAATTTCTTCTTCCTCGTCAATTAAGGCAGCCTGAGCATCAGTCCATGAGCCGCTTATTTTCCCAACAACATTACATTTCGCAACTCGAACATTTGAAAAATTTTTAATACGTTTGACTTTGCCGGAATTTTTAACGGTATATACGTAGATGCCGGACCTCACAGTTTCACAAGCAAACCAAACAGGCGTATCCACGAATTTCCCGTTACGTTTTCTAGTAGATAAACTGATGTAATGATCATTATCTGAAAACATTTGAAGACAACTTTTTACAAATTAAATTTTGGAAAAATACATCGTAGGCTTAGAGGCTTATCCTACCTATCAAAAACTAGACGGCAAGACGTGCAAAACAAATTATAGTACGCTGGCCTACAAAATTAGTTAAAGTTATCTATGTAAGGGGGACCGTCATAATTATTTAAAGGAGCCGTCAATGTCTATCAAAAGTAGATTTCCCCGTTGGGTGCTTTACTACTACGCCGCCGCTTACGTATTCATCTTTGCGGCAGCCGTTTATATTGCTAGTTAAGTGGGACTACCTGTCGGTTTGCAAAATCAACTCGTTTGAGTTGATCCAAAATTCGTTTAAATTGACGACATTAGCATGATCACGTGTGAGATCTATCCAGCTTTGTATGAAACGTCGGTATCCGTGGAACACCATCCACAGCCCACCAACTTCATTCAAGCCTTTAGCAAAAGTCCATATTTCTCTGATATCTTTGGGTTTTAANTCGCCAACGTNACNGACTTTATAGTGCTGCAGAATAAGATCCTGTATAGGATTNGAACATTCGCCGNCTGTATGCTTCCCATAAATAGCAAACTGCGTAATTTGTTTTTCAATGTTACGGTAAATGAGCAAGCGTTCCTGAGAACCGGGATCATCTTGGGTTTTTACAGGGTCAAAATTCATTGCTGTTACTTTGTACTATGCTCAAATATTGACGTAACGTGCTGCTTACGCGTTGAGAGGTTACTTGCTAGAAAACTGTTACGCTGCCCAACCCTTTTTTGCAAATAATCTAAGATACTCATAAAGAATTTTTATAATTTCAAAGGAAAAAAAATTGAACGCCACTGTAGAGCTCACGGATCTTCAACTAAATGTGTGTATTGGCGAGCATAGCGCTGCTGAAATTTCGCCTGAAATACACGTGCTAGACCTTGTGTTAACCGTGGATCCAATTTTAGTATGCACAGAAACCGACACAATGTCTGACGTCTTTGACTACGATCCCGTATTAGATTTTATATACGACTCAATAAAAGGCAAACGATACGAAACACAGGAGTGCTTATTGACGTTAATTGTGCGCCGTTGCGCACAATTTGGAGAAATCATTCAAATTGATGTTTCGATTAGAAAAGAGAGTAAGGGCGAAGCTAAAGGGAAACTTGGTGTCAGGTTGGTTCTAAATGAAGAGGACCTAAATAACTTTCGCGATATACCTAATTAAATAATTTTAGGTTGGAAAAATATATTCTCAAACATTTGGTGCTTTGCAAAATTACGACCGGCATATCATCCAATGTGCGTCAATTTATTCACCCTATAAAGGGTAGAAAAATTGTTATTCAGATCTACTATTTTTAGTATCGGCAGGTGCAATTTTGTAGTGTGGCATGTTTTAGGTTTCTGGAGGTTCTAATGAAAAATTTTATTTTAGGCTCGACCTTGGTATTATTTTTAACAGGCTTTGCAAATGCACAGGAGTTGCTGGCGCCAAATCCTCATATGTCAGCAAAACGTGTGGTAGAGATACAATTAACGGCTCTCCAACGAAACGATAGCCCGTCAATTGATGCTGGTATCGTGCAAACATGGACTTTTGCCCATCCTGACAATAAACGGTATACCGGGCCGCTTGCCAGGTTTGCCGCGATGGTTAAGAGCCCAAATTACAGAGATATGATAAACCACTCTAAACACACTATTAAAACAATTGTGACAACAAATCGGTATGCGTTGTTTAAGGTGACGATTATTTCTAAGGATAACGTCATGTCGACGTTTAAATGGGAATTGAGGAAAGCAAAGACAGGATCGCTGAATGGAGCTTGGATGACTACCTCAGTGTCGCCTCCACTGCGGGCCGAGGGATCGGTGTAACTCTTCTATGATAATAGCATTCAATCAAGAGATAGGCAGTCCATTTTCATTAAACGCGCCAATCCTGCAGATACCTTCCTCGTTACCATTACCGTTATAGCGAAAATACTGCACATGTGTGGTAGGTAACCCGTAGCTTCTTGTTACCGAGTTTCCGTCTTCATCCCGCTGGTTTTGCCACATAGCCATCCACTTTAAAATTTCTGACCCCTTATAAATCTTTCCTGCCTTGTCAGCCTTTTGTATGTCCATGGAGGACATCCAAATGTAATCCTCGCCTGCATGGGTTAGATTTATTGGTGAGGATTCTATTCGGTGCCCGTATACCCTGCATCTGCTCTCTTCCTCATCGTTATCATCCAGTCTGCTAACGGTATCCGTCAGCCAACTCAGCCAAGGTAGGTTCAAACCAAAGCGATCTTTAAAATGCTTTATTACCGAACCCATAACGTTGCAAGCGTCTAGTATACTCGCCCCTTCATCTTCTGAAGCATCGCATTTTGGCAATTCCCATTCGCCGGCATTGTTCCGAATTAAAAGGATTTTATCATCGAGGTCTTCGATTAGAACTTGTGCTTCGTCAATGCAGTTCACGGGTTTTTCTTGGATAGCTGCGTATCGGCCATCTCCACGATGATACGGGATCACGTGCTTAGTATCCTCAGACAGAAAGTCGTGCACTGCAGAGGGATAAATTGTGGGGCCGCAGGCAGGAGGCGATGATTTCGCATGAAATTTCATATAGAGCCCACAACGATCAGAATTACCATAATTTGGTCGAGGCTCATGCCAAAGGAACCCATTCATTAGAACGACATCGCCCTTTTTTAGTGACGGATCAACTAATTCAATTTGGGTCGGCACTGGAACCTTCGCCGCATCAACTTGATGAACGCGACCATCCGACGGCAATACCGTTGATTTTCGATGGGAGCCGGGAGCGACGGTTAACGGCCCTACTGTTTCGGTATAATCGATGAATGGTATAACCGCAAACATCCAATTTATGTTCGAGCCGACACATCTCCAGGGTTTGTAGTCGTAGTGGGCTCCACTGCCGTTTACAAAAGGCTTGTCACCAACGCCAGCACCGGGAGGCCGCATGATGGACCAGTACTGCGCTAATACGGCGGGCTCACCAAAAAGATCCTCAACGGCTTCCAGGATGGCCGGATGAGCCAAGCTAACTTCGGCTATCTCAGGGTGTTTATCTAATACACGCGGACCCATTGAATGTATCCCGGGAGCAGGATACGCTGGGCCTTTATGAAACGTATCGTAATCACCTCTGCGAAATGCTGCACGGATCGGCGTAGACAAACGCTCTACGTCTTGGTTGGTCAAAACCCCCCTAAGGACATAAAACCCATTTTTCTCAAACTCTTCTTTCATAGCCTTGCCTTATTATTTTTAAGAAAACAAACTAGGATATTTTTAGGGTAACGTGGCCTTCTCTGTACCCAACAACGTTATTCTGAACCGATCCTTCAAGTAGCTACCACTACTTGATGGAAGGACAAATTTAAGCTTTTCATATTTTATTTTGGCAACAGCCACGACTGGTCCGGGCTCATCAAAGAGAAACGATTTTAAGTCTTCAGCTTCTTCTAAATTATTAACAGAACGGACAGACTTTATTCCGGAGGCTTCTGCAATCGCGGCAAGATCAGTTGGTCCCGATGTATGAGTAAATTGGGCACCGGTCTCGCCAAAGCGGCTATTATCCAGTACCAAGATAGCCAAATTGGGGGTTGGTTTCCATGCGATAGTTGAGAAAGCACCCATACCCATTAACATTTCACCATCACCGGTAATAACTAGAATTCGTCTTTCCTTTTGAGCCTGCGCAAGGCCATACCCGATCATCGCTGCACCGCCCATAGCTCCCCAGACATACATGTTATGGTTATGATCGCCCGCCGCCGCTACATCCCAGCTTGGAGAACCGAGACCCGCAACAACTGCTAAGCCATCTGGGCGCGCATCAAGAAGTGATTTAACAAATGGGCGTCGGGAAATTTCATTTGTCATTTGGCCAACTCCCTGAAATCTTTTGCTCCTAAAAGTTTTTGCGACAACAAAATTGCGCAGAGTTGCTGNGAGTCGAATGCCAGTCGTGCCATGTTCTCCACTGCAGGAGCNACTTGCTCAGGCTCCTCAGCGCGATATAGCCGCATCCCCATAGCTTCCAAGCAGACTGGTGTACCCTGCCCCATTGGCACCTGCCATGGGTTAAACTCTCCATATTCACCACGCATTGTAACAATAATCAGAATGGGAATACGGCATGTGTTAGGCATTGCAAGGGCATTGATAATGTTTCCTACACCACTTGATTGCAGCAACATTACACCCTTGCGACCTCCAAGCCACGCGCCAGAAAGCATATGAATACCTTCCTCTTCACTGGTACATGTTATGCAATCTATCTCATTATCAGCTTCACACATTTCTATTACTTTAGCATGACCTGCATCTGGTACATGACACACTAAATCAATACCTTGGCGCCTCAACACCGAGAAGGTCTCTTTTTGCCACTTGATATCTTCCATGTTTATGGTCTCTAAAATTTAAATTACACACCAATACAACAAATTTTGGCTATGAAATCTACCTAAGCCAAAAAAATTAGCCAATATCTTTGACATACTACCTCGAACTCTGCGGTTTTTGCATTATATGAAGCGTGTTGCATTTGTGCTCACCGATTTTGGTTTTTCGCCTCGGCAAAAAATTACATGATCAGTGATACCTTAATCCGGGTGATAACGTTCAACCGTAAAGGAGTTGCCTGTGTCCACAACACCTTCAATTCCAACGCCTGCATACATTTTATCTTTGACGACTGCCGTGCCTAAATACGTCATAGAGCAATCTGAATTTAAAGAGTTAGGGCGAACTATCTTTAAGGATAGACCGAGTACCTTTGCGCGCCTATCAAAAGCATATGAGAATGCTGGGATCACGCGTCGTTACTCTTGTGTGCCGATTGATTGGTACACCACAGCCACNGGTTGGACAAATCGAACAGAACTTTTTGTTGCAAACGCTACAACGCTCCTTCACGACATTGCCATGCAGGCGCTTCAAGATGCAAAACTCAGTCCGGCGGATATAGACGGTATCGTAACAGTATCATCGACAGGCCTTTCAGTACCCAGCCTCGATGCGTTGTTGATGGAGAAAATCCCGTTTCGNCGCAATGTTGAACGTCTTCCCATTTTTGGGCTTGGTTGTGCTGGAGGAATTTTGGGGCTGAATCGGGTTGCAGCACTTGCGCGGGCCACGCCTGGTAGTAAATGGCTCTTCTTAGTAGTAGAGTTGTGTGGCCTTACATTTCGCAGTTCAGATCTTTCCAAAAGTAATATTATCGCAACTGCACTATTCGGTGATGGTGCAGCAGGTGGAGTTATTTCAACCCATGGAAATGGGTATAAGATAATGGCCGGCGGAGAATACTGCTGGCCAGATACCANAGAGATTATGGGTTGGACAATCGAGGAAGATGGTTTTGGCGTGCAGTTCAGTCGTGATGTGCCAACGCTTGTGCGACGAAATCTGAGAAACGCTGCCGAAAAATTTCTTTCTTCAAAAAATATATCTCGTTCTTCAATTCAGAATTTCATCTTCCATCCGGGGGGAACAAAAGTCCTAGATGCTCTAGAAGGAGCATTTGAACTGGATAAAACTCAGCTAGCAACCGCTCGAACTGTCCTACGAGAATATGGTAATATGTCTGCGCCGACTGTACTCTTTGTTTTAAAGAAATCCATAGAGAACGGGCTTCTAGGTAAAACTTTGGTAGGTGCACTAGGGCCCGGTTTTACAGCTGGCTTTTCAGTTTTGGAGCGTTAACAAAATTGTCTATTTTACATTTAATTTTAGTGACTGTGGTGTTACTTCGCCTTGTTGAANTAATACATTCTTACAGGAATGCGAAACGTCTCCTCGAAAGTGGTGGGGTCGAGTACGGCCGCAAGCATTATCCATTACTAGTTCTAATCCATATAAGCTGGATTATATCAATTTGGTTGGTTGTCCCATCTGAAACCGAACCGAGCTTAGGACTGCTTTGTGTATTCATTGCACTTCAATTTTGCAGGTTTTGGGTTATTGCAAGTCTCGGCCGCTATTGGACTACACGAGTAATTTCATCTAACGACTTCCCAATTGTTGTAAGGGGGCCATATCGCTTTATGAAACACCCAAATTATTTAGTGGTTTGCGCAGAAATAGCGGTGTTACCACTGGTCTTTGGGGCGGTGGCGATAGCAATAATATTTAGCATTTTAAACGCCGCAGCNCTNATTTGGCGGATAAAAATTGAGGAAAGTGCATTAGAACTACGCCGCAATAACGATGTATCCAACCATTCCCTATGACTGTGCCGATTTTTGTATGGGAATCGCTGCATTTAGACCAAAAGTACTAGTCGTATAGTTCTCGATCACGCTCATAAGAACACCGAAAAATCTCTAAAAGCCTCCGTGCCTCCGAATTGTGATCTGCATATTGCATTAGACCTTTCGTGATATAGGACGAAAAACCTACGGCTTCTCCCTTACCTCGAAGCCTGTAGCGTCCTGCAATGTCAACCAAATCATCGTGCACTAGTCTTCGTGCCATCACATTCAATTGAGACTTAACAAAGCGGTTTTTTGACCGCCAGCGGTTTTGCGCCCTTGCCGTCGCCATGTCCGCCTCCATTTCGATGCTCAATATTTTATCTTGAATCAATGCCTGTTACATAATCATAAAACAAGTGCCCTTGGCAAATAATCATTAGGTGACTTTCTTGGATTTCAAATATAAACGGCTTTACTAACCACATCCCAACCGCGTCGACAAACAGGATATNAATGTATAATGAGTAATANAATCAACATTTTGCTAGGTGTTATGAAACAACTTCGTCACCCGGAAACTGGTTGCCCATGGGATCAAAAGCAAACTTATGAGTCGATTGCACCCTATACTATAGAGGAGGCGTATGAAGTCGAAGACGCCATCGAACGGAAAGATATGCAAGGGCTTAAATCAGAATTAGGTGATCTTTTATTTCAGATTGTATTTTACTCGCAAATTGCGAATGAAGACGGTGAGTTTACTTTCGATGATGTCGTTGAGGCGATTACGAAAAAAATGGTCAAACGCCATCCCCATGTTTTCGCCAATGCGACTTTTATTGATGCAGAGGAACGAACCAATAATTGGGAAGCGCAGAAGGCAGAGGAACGGAGCAAAAGAGCAGCTTTAGAAAAACGATCGATAAGTATTTTAGACGATGTTCCCANCAATCTTCCNGCGCTAACACGAGCCGAAAAACTNACCAAAAGGGCTGCAAGGGTAGGTTTTGACTGGNCGNAANCGGACCAGGTTATTGCGAAAATTGATGAGGAACTTGCTGAAGTAAAAGCAGAAATAAGTGCCAATNCAGCCCAAAATNGTCTAGAAGATGANATTGGGGATCTTCTTTTTACGGTTGCTAACTTAGCGCGGCATTACAAAATTGACCCTGAGACCTCACTCAAAAAAACGAACAGAAAATTCATTGAACGCTTTCATTTTATCGAACAAGAGCTTGAAGCTGTTAATATGAGCGTTGAAGATGCTAGCCTAGAGGTAATGGAAGACCTATGGCAAANGGCTAAAACCACAATTNAGAAAATAAAGTAGTCCTCTGTGATTAATCGTTTTTAAGTAAATGCATAAGACTGGATGTGTCCCAACGTTCTCCACCTCGACTTTGAACGGCGGCATAAAGTTGATCTACTAAGGCAGCCACGGGAAGCCTCGCCCCATTACTATTTGCCTCTTGGAGCGCAATATTGAGATCTTTCCTCATCCAATCTACTGCAAAGCCAAAGTCGTATTCATCCCTACACATGGTTTCCGCCCGATTTTCCATTTGCCANGACCCGGCTGCACCTTTTGAAATCGTTGAAATGACCTTTCCCATATCAAGGCCGGCTTTCATCCCAAAATTCATGCCTTCTGCAAGGCCTTGTACAAGGCCGGCAATGCATATTTGATTCACCATTTTTGTTAGTTGGCCGCTTCCCGGCGGCCCAATTAGAGTTACTTGGCGTGCAAAACAATCAAGAATTGGCTCCGCTTTTTCGAAGGTATCNATATCGCCGCCACACATTACTGTTAGAATTCCATTTTCTGCGCCGGCTTGACCACCTGACACGGGGGCATCAATGAACCCGACCCCTTTATCTTTTGCAATTGTATGTAATTCGACTGCGAGGGTTGCTGAGGCTGTTGTATTGTCNACTAAGACAGAGNCAGTTTTCATGCCTTCGAGTGCCCCATTTGTACCGAGAAGGACACTACGAACGTCTGCATCATTACCAACGCATGAAAAAACAAAGTCCGCACCTGACGCCGCATCCTTTGGCGTCGCTGCAAGTGTCCCTTGAAATTCCTTTACCCATTCGTCTCCCTTACTCCTTGTGCGATTATAAACCGAAATATCGTGCCCACCCTTTTGCAGATGGCCGGCCATTGGGTAGCCCATCACACCTAAGCCGATGAAAGCAATTTTACTCATTGAAATTCCTCGTTTTTCTGTTGACGGTGAAAACTTATTTCATATGGCCGGGAAACTTTAATGTGGCCGTAGGTAGGCATTGATTGAATTCCAGTATTCTTCATCAGGAGTAGATAATAAACCATACACCTTATCAGCACCGCTGTAAAAATCACCGTTTAATAAAGCAGAGTAACCGCCCGCTTCCTTATGCAACAGAACTCCAGCAGCGTGGTCCCAGGGGTGTAATGTCCGATAAAGGGAAAAATGTTTATCACCACAGGCCAACCTCAAAAAATCAAATCCAGCACAATGATAATTAACCATTTTGCCGAAGCTGTCGAATTTGGGCCGAACTATGTCGCGATATTCTCGCCCCCATGCACTGGCATGAGCCGAGCCGAANGACTTTTCTAAAGAAACCGGAGAGGCAACNCGCATTGACTTTCCATTGCAAAAGGCACCTTCTCCTTTTGAACCGATAGCCATCTCGTTAGTCATCGGAGAATATATTAAGCCCAATATGGTTTCACGTTTTATTATGAGGCTCACAAGAACCGCAAATGGCTCCTTGCCGGCCGCGAAATTGGATGTTCCATCTACAGGATCGATTAGCCAAACAGGGGCCTCTCCATCTAATGCCCCTATAATTGATGGATCATTCTCAATTGTTTCTTCACCAATTGCCACGGTGCCGGGGAATGATATTTGCAATTCACGAATTAATATCTTTTCTGCTTCTATGTCAGCTGTTGTCACCAAGTTACCGGCATTACCTGGCCTTTTTTCGATTATGTCAGAACTTCCAAGAGCACCAAACCGTGAGAGAATTTCATCTTCTGCAACTGTCCTTATGATCGCAGCTACCTTCTCTGGATCTATATGTGACACATAACCTCCTAATGAGAAGGGCCGCACACTAAGTGCGGCCCTTACATTACTAATGATGGCGAAACCTTACATCATGCCGCCCATACCACCCATGTCAGGCATTGGTGGAGCTGCGGGAGCAGCAGGTTCTGGCTTTTCAGCAATCATCGCTTCCGTAGTAATAAGAAGCCCAGCTACAGAGGCTGCATCTTGAAGAGCAGTCCGCACNACCTTNGCCGGGTCAATGATACCCTTAGCAACCATGTCTACATACTTGCCAGTCTGTGCGTCAAAGCCACTAGTGGCACCTTTTGCCTCCAATACTTTGCCGGAAACAACAGCGCCATCTTCACCAGAGTTTTCAGCAATCTGACGGATTGGTGCCAAAATAGCCTCCTTGATGATGTCGATGCCCCGACGTTGATCGTCGTTAGCCGGGTTAAGGGAGTTGAGAGCTCTATGGGATTTGAGAAGAGCCGTGCCACCACCAGCAACGATTCCTTCCTCAACAGCGGCACGAGTGGCATGCATNGCGTCGTCCACACGATCCTTTTTCTCCTTAACTTCAACTTCTGTTGCACCACCAACGCGGATCACAGCAACACCACCCGCGAGCTTTGCCAAACGTTCCTGAAGTTTTTCACGATCATAATCCGACGTAGTCTCCTCGACCTGCGCACGGATTTGATTGCAACGACCCGTGATGTCAGACTTTTTGCCNGACCCTTCAACAATCGTGGTGTTATCCTTGTCNATGTGAACGCGCTTAGCACTNCCCATCATGTCCAAAGTAACNTTCTCAAGCTTGATGCCGAGATCTTCAGAAACCACCTGTCCTCCGGTGAGTATTGCAATATCTTGAAGCATTGCTTTACGGCGATCCCCAAACCCTGGTGCTTTAACTGCAGCGACCTTNAGCCCACCACGCAATTTATTTACAACCAAAGTAGCAAGAGCCTCGCCTTCTACATCTTCGGCAATAATAATAAGTGGACGTCCAGACTGCACTACGGACTCGAGAACAGGCAGCATTGCCTGTAAACTTGAAAGTTTACTTTCATGCAAAAGGATATAAGGATTTTCCATTTCACAGATCATTTTCTCTGCATTAGTAATGAAATACGGAGATAAATAACCTCGATCAAATTGCATACCTTCAACGACATCTAATTCGGTCTCAAGACCCTTGGCCTCCTCCACCGTAATAACGCCCTCGTTTCCAACTTTTTCCATCGCCTGACTGATCATNCGGCCAACATCCGCATCACCATTCGCCGAAATAGTACCGACTTGCGAAATCTCTTCGTTAGTCTTGACCTTTTTTGCGCTTTTTTCGATGTGAGTGACAACCGCGTCCACTGCTAGATCAATACCCCGCTTAAGATCCATCGGGTTCATGCCAGCAGCAACAGCCTTAGAGCCTTCGCGAACGATTGCTTGAGCTAAAACAGTGGCAGTAGTCGTCCCATCACCAGCGATATCGTTGGTTTTGGACGCCACTTCACGGACCATTTGAGCGCCCATGTTTTCGAATTTATCTTTTAGCTCGATTTCCTTGGCGACGGTTACACCGTCTTTAGAGATGCGAGGTGCACCGAAAGCCTTATCTAAAACGACGTTACGTCCTTTCGGACCCAGCGTCACCTTGACCGCATCGGCCAAGATATCGACACCCGCAAGCATTTTGGTGCGTGCATCAGTTGAAAATTTTACTTCTTTAGCAGCCATTGTATATAACCTTCCCTTAAGATCCTTATTCGATGATGCCCATGACGTCGGTTTCGCGAACTATCAACAAATCTTCGCCGTCAACCTTTACTTCGGTTCCCGACCACTTGCCATACAGTACGCGATTTCCTTTTTTAACGTCGAGCGGGGTAACTTTCCCATCTTCACCCTTCGTGCCAGATCCAGCGGCGACAACCTCGCCCTCCATCGGCTTTTCTTTGGCGGTGTCTGGAATAATGATCCCCCCAGCAGTCTTCTCTTCCGCATCCAATGGACGGATTAAAAGACGATCATGCAGCGGCCTTAGTTTCATTTAGTTTTCTCCTACAGATGTCAAAAGTTTCTCTGAACAAATGTTTTTAACGCCAGCCTCCCGGCCGAATACGCTAAAATTTTGGCACTCTAATAAAACGAGTGCCAGCCGTGATGTAAGTATCGTAAGGTGCCCTGTCAACCAGTCCGTGATATTTTTTTTTATTTTGCATTTGTGAAACTTGGGAAAAGACCATTAAATCGTTGATATTCAATAGAATTTAGCGTTACAGATATATGCGCATACGTATCATCATCGTTACGCTCAAGAACCTGACCATTCCGATAGAGCCAAGCTAATGCCGCACCATCAGCCAGCGAGATTTTGATATGATGACATGCATGCGTCTGATCCAACACGCCCTCTATTGTGCTAATTAAATTGCTTAGCCCTTCGCCCGAAATGGCAGAAATAGGAATTTTTTCTAAGAGCGAACTGTTGCTACGCTGTAACGCAACCTTCTGGCAATCATCGAGTAAATCTATTTTATTAAGTACTTCTATTGGGGGCTGTGCATCTGGCCTTAGTAATCCCGAAAGCACCCCCATAACATCCTCACATTGAGCCTCTGTATCCGCATGTGAAACATCGCGTACATGGATTAAAATATCGGCTTCACTGACTTCCTCAAGTGTAGCCCTAAACGCAGCTATCAGCTCAGTTGGTAGATCCGAAATGAATCCAACCGTATCGGATATAACTGCTTGTCTTCCCGAGGGCAGTTTCAGTGCACGGTGCGTTGGATCGAGTGTTGCAAATAACTGATCTTGCGCAACAACACTTGATCTCGTTAAACGGTTGAATAGGGTTGATTTCCCTGCATTTGTATACCCCACCAATGAAATAACTTCAGATGATTCACGTTTACGCGCTTTTCGATGAATGCGTCGTGTTTTACAGATCTTATCGAGNTCACGTTTCAANNTGCCCATCCGTTCGTCAATCAGTCGACGATCAATTTCTAATTGGCTTTCACCCGGGCCGCCCAGAAAACCGAGCCCTCCACGTTGACGTTCAAGGTGCGTCCAGCTCCTAACCAAACGCGATCTTTGATAACTCAGCGCCGCTAATTCTACTTGGGTCTTGCCCTCTCTTGTCTTGGCTCTAGCTCCGAAAATTTCCAATATTAATCCGGTACGATCTATGACTTTTGTATCCCAAATACGTTCCAAATTTCTTTGTTGCACNGGTGATAACGTGCANTTCATGATTACTAAAGATGGNCGATTTAGNTCATCNAACTTAATGCCGATGCGCTCAGCTTGTCCCAAACCGATATATTTGCCGGGATCGATCTTGTTTACTGAAATAATTTCAGCGCCAACAACTTTAAGTTGTATTGCTGCCGCTAACCCGTCAGCCTCGTCAAGACACGCTTCTGGAGAACGCCGAACGATATTGTTTTTCAATTTCGGCTGAACTAANAAACATCGTCCATTCGTANGGCTGTCGGAGCGTTCNAATTGGAAACCCGACATGGAAACCCTATCGATTATTATTCGTCGGTATCTTCATTTGTTTCAACGCCNGCATCATCGCCTTCGAAAAGTTGTACCGGCTGTGATGGCATAACCGTGGAAATCGCATGCTTATAAACCAGCTGAGAATGAGAATCTCGACGCAGAAGCACACAGAAATTATCNAACCAAGTAATAATGCCCTGAAGTTTTACNCCGTTAACCAAAAACACCGTAACAGGCATCTTAGCTTTTCGAACTGAGTTTAAAAATACATCTTGGAGATTTTGATGCTTGTCCGCATTCTTCATCTTACATGTCCCTTTTTATACCATCCTGATCACGACAGTTATTTTATTTGTTTAGCACCCTTATGTTTTTGTGACTGTATAGAGACACAGTACTCTCCACTAATCAAACAAAAGTGACCAATCTNACAGTCTTAGTTATATCGTATCGAGCAAACTAACCAATTCTTTGCAACTGGATAGCGATATTTGATTGTTATTCTTTGCACTCTCTACAAACTTCTTTTTTTGTCCATTTATTAAAATAGGGATACAGCCACTATTTTTNGCAGTTTCTATATCAATTTNAGAGTCTCCTACGTACCAAACNTGCGAGGAAACCGGTATGGCATTTCTCTGCATAAACAAATTAATAGGAGCGGCGTCAGGTTTATCGNGGTCAGCATCACCTGCCCCAATGACGTCAATGAAGTGCCTGTCCCAATCAAGATGTTTAACTTCTTTGCGCAGATACTTTCCCGTCTTNTTACTAATCACGCCTAAAACATCTACCACCTCACCCGCCCTTACGAGCATTTCATGAGCGTACGGCATAGGCTTTAAGTTCTGTAAATGAAGGCTCTCAAAAGACTCATAAAATACATTTGCTGCATCATGCCATTTTTCACCAAAAAGCGTGGGGAAAGAGTCCCGCAATGACTTTTGAACACGCTGCTGTGTCTCCTCTAGACTCCAAGGCTTTTTGCCCATAGCTCTGAATGTTTCNGTTAATGCAGCGTGNATTATCTGCCAGCTATCGATCAGAGTATTATCCCAATCAAATAAAATTACCGCAGGTTTTCCTATCTCTATTGAACCCATCTTACCCTTTATTGACCACTGGCAAACTTTATGTACATCGACTGTAATTTTTTGGTAATGGGCCCTACCTTCCCACTTCCTATTTTTTTTCCATCGATGGATAAAACCGGCGTGGCGAGNGATGTTGCCGAGGTGAAAAAAGCCTCAGCNGCCTTTAAAGCCTCACTAGTTGTAAACGCNCTCTCATANAATTCGAGNCNTTCCTCTTTTGCGAGTGCAAGAATTGTNCGGCGCGTAATACCATTCAAAATTTCACTGGACGGCGGACGGGTTAAAAGCTCTCGATTTGAGGTTACTATCCAGGCGTTTGAAGAGGACCCTTCCGTTATGGCGCCATTTTCATCGACCATCCAAGCCTCTCCTGCGCCCGCTTTAACCGCATTGGATTTTGCCAAACAGTTGGCTACGAGTTGGGTAGTCTTAATATCACGACGGTGCCATCTTAAGTCAGGTACCGTTATGACCGAAACACCATCCTTTATGCTAGGTTTTGCAACAAGATTTGACGAACGGGCCATGATAACTAGACTAGGTGTGATGTTATCAGGAATGAGATGGTCACGGGGAGCAACCCCTCGCGAAACTTGAAGATAAACAAAACCGTCTATTATCCTGTTCAGNCGGATAANTTCCCTAATAAGAAGCGACAAAATTCGGCGNGATTTTGGTAACGGAATACCCAGCTCCGAAAGAGAATATTCGAGCCGTTTGAGATGCTCCTCTTCGTCAACGAGAATACCGTTGTTCAAAAAAATAACCTCGTAAACAGCGTCACCGAAGTTAAAGCCGCGATCCTCAATATCAATCGTTGCATTACGACGGCGCAAAAACTGTCCATTTACGTAGACGCATNTTGTCATTTTTTTGTCCTNNNNAGAAANANCTAATGCATCTGTTTTTTTATTCAATTGTGCTACATAAAATCTAATCGTACAGCGAACAGTTCCTCCACTTCCCGAATAGTACCAGTAGCAGCAAGTAATATTACTCGATCACCTGTGCGAATATCAGTATCTACCCGTGGTATCAGTACCTTGCGATCACGGACTATTGCTCCGATTATGACACCACGAGGAAGTTTCTTGTCACCAAGCGTTGCGCCTACTAAAGGAGATGTCTCCATTACTTCAGCCTCCATGATTTCTCCAAAACCCTCCCATAACGAATAAACGCTACGTATTCTACCTTGCCTTACATGACGCAGTATTTGTGACACAATTATTGTCCGAGGATTTACAAGAATATCTACGCCTAGTTTGGTAACCAAGGATGCATAACTATCTCGTTTGACCAGCGCTATAGCTTGCTTCACCCCAATTTGTTTTGCCAACAAAGATCCAAGCACATTTGTTTCGTCATCATCTGTCACAGCTACTATCGTATCGGCAGATGCGATGTTGGACTCTGCGAGTATCTCTTGATCGAATATATCCCCTTGCAAAACCGTGGTTTCTGGAACAGCTTCGGCAATTTTTCTTGCTCGCTCTCGATCCATTTCTATTATTTTTGCTGTGACACCCTCGCGTTCCTCTATCATTTTGGCAAGATAACTGCCAACGTTTCCGCCACCGACAATCACAAGTCTACTAGCCTCTATTTCCTCATGCCCGAAAATTTCCATTACTCGATTTACGTGCTCAGTTTCACTGACAAAATACACTTCATCGCCAGGCAGCATCTGTTCTCTTGAAGTGGGTATTCTCACATTACCATCACGTGAAATACCTACCACCACGACGTTAAGGTCAGGGAATAATTCAGTCAATTGTCGAAGGGGAGTATTAATAATGGGGCATTTCTCAGAGCAGCGAACGCCAATAACACGCACATTGTCTTCAGCAAGAGGGATCATATCAAATGCCCCAGGCACGGCAAGCCTCCTATCTATAGCCTTTGCCACCTCTACCTCTGGCGAAATAATAACGTCGATTGGCATATGATCGCGGCTAAATAAATCAGCCCAAACTGGATCCAGGAAACTTTGTTGGCGTATCCTCGCAATCTTAGTTGGAACGTTAAATAGTGAATGAGCGACCTGACATGCTACCATATTGACTTCATCAGCATACGTCACGGCAATAATCATATCTGCCTCATCCGCATTTGCTGCGGCAAGAATTGCAGGCTCGGAGGCATTCCCCACCATAGCCTGCACATCGAGCGCTTCGTTAACGCGTCCGATAAGTTCCGGGGCACGATCAATCACCGTAACATCGTTACCCTCAATCGAAAGATAACGTGCTATGCTAAAACCAACTTGTCCGGCACCACAGACTATGACGTTCATTGACTATCTCACAATTAAAATTGATCTGTTAACCCGCACCACCCGCGGTTTTTTCGTTACCGTGTAGGCCGAGACTTTTCAACTTTCTATGAAGCGCGGCCCGGTCCATACCAACATAGCTAGCAGTTTTGCTTATGTTGCCGCCAAAACGTATCAATTGGAAATTTAAATATTGCCTTTCAAAAGCTTCACGCGCCTGTCGCAGAGAGAAATTCATTAGTTCAAAAGAAAATTCCTCATTCTTTTCGCTCTCGTCCACGCCTATGGCCTTAATCACATCACTAGCCAGAATTGCAGCCGTAATATCAACGTCCGATAATAGTAAGAGACGCTGAATTACGTTTACTAATTCCCATACATTGCCTGGCCACTTATGTGCCTGAAGTGCAGCAAGTGCATCCGGTGAAAACTTTCTAGGTGGACGGTTAGTGGATTGGGCAGTTCTTCGCATTATATCTTCGGCGAGTTCTGGTAAATCTTCCAGCCTGCTGCATAGGGGTGGTAGTTGAAGGGGTACAACACTGAGCCTATAAAAAAGATCTTCACGAAAAGACCCATCAGCAATGGCAATCTTAAGGTCACGGTTCGTTGATGCAAGCACCCTCACATCTACATTTACGATTGACGTACCTCCCATACGCGTGAATTCCGGTTTGTGCAAAACACGAACAAGTTTTGCTTGGGTCTCTATGGGAATATCGCCAACTTCGTCCAAAAGTAATGTACCACGATGAGCCTTTTCGAGGGCCCCGACACGACGAGCAAGCCCATCATTAGCCTCGTGACCAAACAGCTCTCTTTCTAAGTCTTCTGGTTCAAGGCCAGCGCAGGATAAAGCAACAAAGGGCGCTTCATTGCGGAGAGATTTTGCATGCAGCACGGCCGCGGTGACCCCTTTACCACTTCCTGGGGGGCCGCTTATCAACACTCTACTGTCTGTTAGCGCTACTTTATTCAAAGCGCTACGCAATTGGGACATCACAGCAGACTTACCCACCAGTTCTGCTTGCTGTTCGGCAGAACGAGCCCGCAGTTCTTCATTTTCGTTTCTCAGTCTTATATCCTCTACAGCACGCCCCACAGTATGGATAAGAACATCTGTTTTGAAAGGCTTAGTAAGAAAATCATATGCACCCATCTTGGTCGCATTCACGGCCATATCAAAAGTGGCATGCCCGCTTATCATCAACACCTGTTGCTCAGGGTTTTCTTGGCGTATTTGTTCCANCATTTGGAGTCCATCAAGCTCACTGTTCTGCAACCAAACGTCCAAGATTATNAGGCTTGGTTGGCGGCTGGAAAAAGCGGCAAAAGCCTCTTGGCTCGTGGCGGCTTCGCGCGTTTCATATCCTTCGTCTTGCAGAATACCCGCTATAAGATTGCGGATATCCCCCTCATCATCAACTATTAAGATATCGTGCGCCACCGGCTTAGTCTCGTTTCCTATTCACCAACTTGTTNCATTGATATCTGCGGGGCCCCAAACGTGACACCGAGCGTTGATTCATCTTCAGTTTTTTCAATTCTTGGACCGCTCATGCACAAAGTAACGCAAGCACCACCCATCTTCCCGTCACGTAGTTGCAGACTACCTTTATGATCTTCCATAATTTTACGAACTATAGCCAGCCCCAATCCAGTTCCCTTTGAACGAGTTGTGAAGTATGGCTCCGTCAAACGATCACGTTGTTTATTGGGCAAACCTTTTCCGTTGTCTTCTACCTCAATTGTCNCAATCTCATCAGAATAACTTAGCCGTAAATGAATCTCTCCCTGTTTTGTCCCTAAATTGGGGCATGCCTCAATGGCCTCTGCCGCATTTAAAAGAAGGTTTGTGAGCGCTTGACTTATTTGCCGACCATCGCATCTAAAATAAAGCGGTTGGTCCGGTAATTCGGTTTTAAAACTGAGCTCGCGATGTGCACTTCGCTGTAAAAACTCTGCCTGGCGAACAAGTTCAGATAGGTTTTCACATCGCATCACCGGCAGTGGCATTCTGGCAAAGCTCGAAAACTCATCTACCATGCGGCCAATATCTTCTACGTGGCGGATAATTGTGTCGGTACAGGTTTCAAACGTTTCACGGTCTGAGCTGATCTCACTAACATATTTCCGCTTTAAACGCTCAGCAGACAACTGTATAGGAGTCAGCGGGTTCCTAATTTCGTGAGCAATTCGTCTGGCTACATCTGCCCAGGCTGCTTTTCGTTGAGCCGACATTAGCTGTGAAATATCGTCAAATGTAACAACGAAGCCACAAACCTGACCGCTTACGTGCTCCGTTCCAATTCGCACAATTAGNGTACAAGGTTCACGTTCTCGTGTGATACGAATTTGACGTTCGATGAAACGGCCGCTTGATGAATTTTTTACCTCGTCAAGCATGTTTGCCATTTCGGGGATAACCGCACCGAGAAATTCGCCAAGCCTTTGTTCCAGATTTTGGCCGGTCAAAGTTGACGCCGACCGATTAGGAAGGTTTATTCGCCCCTCTTCATCCAATCCAATAACCCCGGCAGATACGCCGGAAAGAACGGTTTCAGTAAACCGCCGTCTCTCATCCAATTGCTGGTTAGCTTCAACTAACTCTCCACGGCTTCGTCCGAGTTCACCCGTCATTCGGTTAAAAGCACGGCTCAGAAGACCAAGTTCCTTTGTCTCCGCCTCCTCTGNTACTCGTACGGCTAGATCCCCTGACCGCACTCTTTCAGTTGCATCAATCAAAGCACTGATTGGACGNGAAAATTGAGTGGCAACGATAAGTCCGAACCACGACGCCGCCAGCAAGAGAATAAGCGCCAGACCAATAAATAATAATGCGAATGAGATTTCTATGTTTTCCCGTTTGAGCTCTAAATTTTCAAACCGCTCAACTGAAAGTTGTGTACGCTTAGTCTGCGCTAAAACCTTCGGTTCAACAAATCGACCGACGTAGAGATAGTGATCAATATAATTGTCCAAGCGTACAAGTGCCCTNACCCTGTCGTCGTTTTTGCTTGTTAAAATTGCCACTTCACCCTTACGCGCCAAATTGAATTTTTCAGGTGGTATTCCCTCAAATTCTAAAACGTAGGTTAGCCCTGCCCTGGCTAAAACTTCTCCCGTGCTTGAGATAAATACTATCGCCTCAGTTAAGCCGCGCAGATTAGATTGAATATTCAGCGCATAATTCAGAAGTTTAGGGTTTCCCTGCAAAGAATTAGTTTCCAGGTTAAGCGACTTCGACACAGCAAGCACATCTGCGCGTAAATTATTTTTGTGCTCTGCCATGTAAGCCTCAGCAACTGCCACGGATTGGTTGAGTGCTGTTCTAACTTCACTCGAAAACCACGTTTCCACGCCGAACTTGAAGAAAAGAACTGAGGCACCTGCGACCAACAGCGCCGGAACNATAGAAATAAAACCAAAAAGAGTTGCAAGGCGCACGTGAATTCTNGACCCAGCTGAACCTCTTATCCGGTCTGTCCAAACCCGAGCAACNCGCCAACCAATAAAAATAGCCAGTATCAGTAAAAGGGCAAGGTCGGTAACCAGGAGCCGCGACACCCATATCGAATCAGGTCCGAAAGGATCCATCCCCCGAATGGCCATATACGTAGCTATTACAGAAAAACATGCCAAAATACCCAATGCCACAGCAACCCAGCGCCCGGCTAGGTATCTCTTAAGTGCCGTTTCCGCGACCTTAGGGGTGCTGATCGGNTTGTGGAGGTTGCTTCTTNTCCCAGTCATAGGGTGTTCCCAGGCTTTTGTGATCTCAAAGTTATAATTCAATTAAAACAATAAGTCCCTAGTTCTAGATGTATAAATTTTATGATGATTTTGGTAACTGTTTTTTGGAATTTATCAACGGGGACGCCTTATTACTTCTATATCTAACTCACGTATTTTTTTTCGCAGGGTATTCCTGTTAAGCCCAAGCATTTCTGCCGCACGCACCTGATTTCCCCTCACGGAACTGAGTGAAATGCTTAAAAGGGGCTTCTCTATTTCACTTATAATTTTTTCGTATAGTCCACTTGGAGGAAGAGCGTCCCCGTAGGTTGCGAAATGTTTTAACAAATGACGTTCAACCGCTTCCGACAAACTTTCCGAATTCGCACTCACAGTTTCATCAACTTGTGATATTTCTGCCAATTCACTTTCCACAATATCAACGGTGATATTTTGTTGTGAGTAAAGGGCTGCCANTCGGCGGATCATGTTCTCTAATTCACGGACATTTCCAGGCCAACGATGTGCTTGAAGTCGCAATAAGGCGTCACCATCAATCGATTTAACGGGTAAACCCTCAGCAGAAACTTGCTGCAAAAAGTACCTCGCTAGATCCGGAATATCCTCTGACCGTTCGCGCAGGGGTGGTAGCCGCATTGGGACGACATTAAGCCGGTAATACAGGTCTTCCCGAAAATGACCTTGCTGCACTAATTTGACGAGGTCATGGTGAGTAGCTGCCACAATTCTTACATTGGCCTTGATTGGAATGCGCCCTCCCACCGTTGTAAACTCTCCCTCTTGCAACACCCGAAGAAGCCTGGTTTGCGTATCAATCGGCATATCGCCGATTTCATCTAAAAACAAAGTACCACCNTCTGCTTGTTCAAAGCGTCCATAGAACCGGTTTCCGGCACCAGTAAACGCCCCCTTTTCGTGACCAAAAAGCTCGCTTTCTATAAGATCATGAGGTATCGCGGCCATGTTTATAGCAATGAATGGAGCGTGCTTCCGTTTCCCATAATCATGGAGTGCACGTGCAGCGAGCTCTTTCCCAGTGCCAGATTCCCCATTGATTAGCACTGTGAGGTCAGTCCCCATGAGACGGGCAAGTACACGATAAATCTCCTGCATAGCTGGCGATCTGCCAATTAATGGAAGACGCTCGTCACTCTCTACAGCTTCCTCGGCTACCATATCTTTCAATGCCGGTTCTTCAAGCGCACGGTTAATCACACTAAACAATTCGGCCAGGTCAAAGGGTTTCGGCAAGTACTCAAAAGCGCCTCGTTCGGTTGCCTTNACAGCCGTAAGCAATGTGTTCTGGGCACTCATTGCGATAACCCGCAGTTCTGGACGCATCTTTCGTATTCTAGGTATCAAATCCAAAGCATTTTCATCTGGCAGCACAATATCAGTAAGCACCACATCACCATNGCCATCTGTAATCCAACGCCACAAAGTTGTGGCATTGCTAGTGGATCGCACGTCATAACCTTGCCTTAACAGTGCCTGTCCCAAGACCGTCCGAATTGAGTGATCGTCATCAGCTACCAATATAACGGGTTGTTGTTTATTCACGATTGTCGCTCCGTGCCATAGGCATCATCACTTTGAAGGTTGTTTTGTCAGGTCCATTTAAAACATCGATCATTCCGCCGTGATCATCGATAAGTTTGGCTACCAAAGCTAGCCCTAGCCCCGCATTTTGGGCTTTCGTGCTAACAAAAGGATCAAAAATTTGCCGNACCATTTCGTCAGGAATACCGCCGCCATTATCCTCTATAGAAACGATGAGAGGGAGGTCTACTCGCGAGTGCAATCCTGGTGTCGCTAATCGCATTCCATATTGAAATGCGGTGTGTACCCTTATAGCCGGCTCATGCACTCCATCTAGGGCTTCAGCGGCATTTTTTGCTAAATTAAGGAATACTTGAATAAGATGATCTCTATCCCCAAATACTTTTGGCAAGGAGGGATCGTAAGCCTTTACAATCGGTATTCCTTTTGCAAACCCGGTATTAGCTATGTGAATCACGTGATCTAGAACTTCGTGCAAATTCACTGCATATTTTTCAATTCTTGGCCTGTCAGAAAATGCTTCAATTCGATCTATCAATCTGCAAATACGNTCACTTTCATCGATTATTAGACGGGCAAGAGGCCTTTCGTTAGACGGCGCAGATTGCTCGAGCAATTGAGCAGCACCTCGTACCCCAGAGAGCGGGTTTTTNATCTCATGAGCAAGCACTGCCGACATAGCTGTNACGGAACGGGCTACATCCCGATGAACCAGGGAAGTATCTATCCGTTCGGCCACGGTGATTTCATTGAGAACGATTGCAACAAAAGATGTATGACTACCGAGTGTTGCCGCAGTCACACTTACCATTTTATCTCCTATTCTTGGTGTCGCCAATCGNATAGAAAATTCTTGCATGCTGTTTCCAGCCCGCCTGACCTTGTGGGCAAGGCTCATCAAAGGACTATCCTGTGGAATCAAGTCTTGTAAATTCCGGTTTGTGAGCCCCGCAATGCTCAATTGGAAAAAATTTTCTGCAGCGGGATTTGCATAAACAATTTCGTCTGACCCGTCTGCTATCAGCACCGGCAATGGGATTGCGGAGAGAAGCTCTGCAGAAAAATCTAATACGAGGTTGGTTTCAAAAGGCATATTGGTTGTCATGCCGCTAATGTGTCTTGCTGATCATAAAAAAATGACTTCAACAACTCCATCACTTGGTCAGGGTTGTCGCTTTTACTAATACTCACGCGCACATCATTGGAATTTTGNNAATTTCCGACATACCAGCACAAATGTTTGCGTGCTATCCTGAGACCCTGATTGATACCATAATGTGACAAAATCGAAGTGTAATGAGAGAGTACAGACGACAAAATAGTCTCTAAACAAGGATCTGGCGTTTGTACTCCAGTTTTAAGAAATAATTTTACCTGATTTAATAACCATGGCTTCCCTTGGCTCCCTCGACCAAGCATCACCCCATCGGCTCCAGATAAAGAAAGGCAGTCCTTCGCATCCTCGGGGCTTAAAATATCTCCATTGGCTATAACAGGTATTTTAACAGCCTCTTTCACCTTTCTAATAAATTTCCAGTCGGCGGTTCCCTTAAAAAATTGACATCGGGTTCTGCCNTGTACAGTAACCATTTGTACGCCCTGTTCTTCTGCAATGCGGGCAAGGTTAGGTGCGTTACGACTTTTTTCATCCCACCCAGTGCGCATTTTCAAAGTCACTGGGACTGATACCGCTTTAACAACTGCGCCTATGATTTGAGCAGCCAAACATTCGTCCCTCATAAGTGCGGAGCCACATGCTTTATTTGTTACTTTTCTGGCGGGACATCCAAAGTTTATATCAATCGCGGCAGCCCCTCTGTCTTCATTAATTTGCGCTGCCTCAGCCATTAACGNAGGGTCCCGCCCGGCAATCTGCACCGATATAGGAAATTCAGACAAACAATCATTCGGAATTTTCTTCATCTCTGAGCGCACTTGCCGAAGAACAGCATCGCTTGCAATCATCTCAGATAATACGAGGTCAGCGCCAAAACCTCTTACAGTTTGACGGAAGGGGTAGTCACTGACCCCAGATAGAGGTGCTAATATCACCAATGGGTATCGAACATCAGAGAANATCATGCCNCTTTAATAGGCAGTTAATCNNTATGCGTAATATATNATCAAATTNTTGCNTTGGCAANCTGAATTNTTGGTGGNAGCCAAAAAANCGGACCAACTTTTTACACTCGCCTGTCAGGCGAACGATCAATCCCAAACCTCTCACTTAATGATCTATGAAAAATTTGTTCAAAGTGGGTGTTTGGGAAGAAAAACGTAAAAAACCACTCCATTTTTGGCATGGAGACATTGACTATAAAAGCGAACCCTTGGCATATGCCGTTCAAGCATATNGATTGCCGAGTTTATTGAAGAAAGAATCGTTGATGGGAAAAATAGCAGCAGTAGTGCTAGCGGGCGGGCGAGGCAGCCGTGCAGGCCAGGGCATGCCAAAGCAGTACCGAGAGATTCGGGGAGTATCATTACTTCGGCGGTCACTTATTGCTTTTTGCAATCATCCTGAAATCGACTTGGTTCGCGCAGTCATCCATCCNGAAGATNAGCATTTATATGACATGGTTGCCCGTGATTTACCCCTTGAACCGCCGGTTTTCGGTGGTNATACCCGACAAAAGTCAGGCTTTAACGGCCTTGAAAGCTTCATCGAACACAGNCCCAGCAAAATATTAATCCATGACGCTGCAAGGCCTTTTGTTGCAGCAGATACCATCACGCGAATTCTTAGGTCACTTGATAGTAGTACAGCAGCGCTGGCTGCATCAAAAATCACTGATACGGTTAAAAAACAAGACAAGGCAGGCTATGTACATGAGACATTAGCTAGAGAAGAACTTTGGCGAGCTCAGACACCGCAAGGATTTCGGTTTGAGGAAATACTAGCCGCACACATCCAATTTCGGGATGAAAGCTATACAGATGATGCTGCAATCGCCGAAGCGGCCGGCCACAAAGTTCTCCTTGTCGATTGCAGCGAAGAAAACTTTAAAGTGACTAACCCTGGTGATTTTCTGAGAGGTGAAGTTGTGTCTAGTACAGAGGAAAAGGCAACACACAAAATTGCTGATTTGTCGGGCATCAGAATGGGAATCGGCTTTGATGTCCATCGCTTTGGTCCGGGAGATCATGTCATACTTTGCGGCGTGCCAATACCNCACACTCAAGGACTTTTGGCACATTCAGACGCTGACGTTGCAATGCATGCAATTACAGACGCCATATTAGGGGGAATTTGTGCTGGCGATATAGGTACCCATTTCCCCCCGAGCGACATGAAATGGAAAGGCGCATCATCGGATATATTCCTCACTGAAGCAGCAAAGATGGTTACTCAGAAAAATGGAGCTATCAACCATATTGATTTAACAATTGTCTGCGAAACGCCTAAGATCGGACCACACCGAGAGGCTATGCAATCACGATTAGGAGAAATTCTAAACTTGTCATCTGAACTCATAAGCATAAAGGGGACAACTTCAGAAAGGCTTGGATTCACAGGGAGACGTGAGGGCATAGCTGCACAGGCCGCGGCAACAATTTGGATTAGGTAAAGGTTTAGGAAAGCGCTAAAGATTATTGTTTTTAAATATTTATAAGCCAATATCGACTCTGGGAGGTTTGGGTTATCAGACACCCGCACCCGGGACAATTGCCTCACTTATTGGNGTAGGAACCGCATGGCCAATACATGTTTACGGACCGCCATACTCTTTAGCTGCGGCTGCATTTGTCGCTTTTTGCATTGGATGCTGGGCAGCAGAAAAGTATCAGAAATCAACAGCGCGGACTGATGCCCCAGAAATNATCATAGATGAGTTGTCTGGCCAGTGGCTTTCCTTAGCCTTTCTACCTCCCGATTTGCTTTACTTTGGGTTCGGTTTTTTGTTGTTTAGATTGTATGATATTANAAAACCTTGGCCGATTAATTTAGTCGATAAAGGTGTTAAGGGCGGCCTTGGCGTCATGGCAGATGATATTTTAGCCGCACTATATGTGTATTTGACTTTCGGTATTTTTTTAATCTGGTAACACTNTGGGTTTCAATGAATTTTGAGCGAAAAATATTACTTCAAGGNTCTCAGTTTCTTCAAACCTGTAGATCNAAAAAACTTATGCTGGCGACTGCTGAGTCATGCACCGGTGGACTCATCGCTTCGCTTATNACGGCCATTGAGGGGTCGTCTGATGTTTTTGACAGGGGATTCGTCACGTATTCGAACGATGCCAAAACCGATTGCCNTGGAGTGCCAATTTCCTTGATCAACAAATTTGGAGCAGTGAGTAAGCAAGTTGCCAAAGCAATGGCGGATGGGGCGCTCGCCAACTCCGGTGCCCATTTATCTTTATCAGTTACAGGGATCGCCGGTCCGGGNGGAGGCACCCAAGAGAAACCGGTGGGTTTAGTGTGTATAGNTAGCGCTCTCATCCGGTCCGATACTATTGTTGAGAAGCATATCTTTTCAGGNGACCGNGACGCTGTCCGCAATAAAACTGTAGCCCAAGCAATAACTATGCTAAATCGCCAGGCTCGAACTTACTAACCAGTTCGTTTAGNTCGTTCAACGGATGCCCGGGATGGCTGACATAACGTTCAACCAGATCGTTCCAATTCGAGAATAAATCAATGAACTCCTTTGGGTGCTGCATTGAAATCCATTTTTCTGCGCGCAATCTACTCAATGCATCAACATCATCCAGGGTTGTAGTATCATCTAAGATATTTTCTATATATGATAAATTGTTCCGGTGGAGAGCAAAGGCTGCGAGCATAACACCTGCTATTTCTGCAGCCCGTGCCACATTCTCAACACTTAGATTAATTTTATCAAACAGCAGATTTCGATCTTTCGACCGCACCAAAAGNCACATTCTNACTCCTTCGACAACGCCGTTTGCTTCTTCGCCGCATCGTCGAACGAAAAATACTACCTGATCCGCCGCGTTTAACGAATTAGGGCCNAATATCTTAAGAATTTTTTGGCTTGCCAAAAGAGTCTCATAAATTTTAGGGCGATANAGAACATTAAGTGTCACAGTTTCAGTGCAAGGGTCGCCTGCTATCGTAATTCCTGCATCATTGAGCGCACCTTCAATTGCTCCCAAGGTGCTAGCCCGAGGATCCCCAATACCACGTTCAATGTTATTCATAGTCGCGAGTGATATCCCAGAGGCCTTAGCAAGATCTANCTGCTTTGCGCCGACCAGCGCTCTTGCTGCTCTAATTTGGCCAGCTTTAATCAAAGCGACTGCCGCAGCGCTATCATTATCACTAACAAAAAGTCCTACTTTCTAAAAACTACCTACGATACCTAAAATAATAGGTCCAAAATTGGTTAAGCACAACTAATTTTCCATATTTGGTGTCTACTATTCAACGCGCCACAACAAGTAGAACTAAGAATGCAATTAATTATGGGCCGATGTNAATGCATCTACATNTGTAGTTTTTTATTTCTTTCNTAAANAGAGTTTGCAAGACTCATGTGACATCAGGCCTTACCGTAATGAATGCTATCAGCCCTTTGCTCAAAAGCAGCCACCATTCGGGCTACCGCCTGTTCAAAAAAAACCCCAATCACGCCCTGTAGCAACCGAGAACGAAACTCAAACTCAATTGAAAAATCTACAACGCACCCGCCGTCCTGCGCCTCTGTGAAGTGCCAGGTATTTAAAAGCGCGCTAAATGGACCATCAACAGCACCTACCTCGATTTTCAGGTCTTCCTCAATGAAGTTTATCTCGCTTGTATAAGTCTCCCGAATGCCTTTATATCCGACAGCCATTTCGGCTATCATGCTAGCTTCGTTTTGTTCAAGAATGCGTACCGCCACGCACCATGGAAGAAATTCTGGATACGTTTCTACATCCAGCACAATTTTAAAAACAGAATTCGGAGAGTGTGCGAGGTAGCGGCGTTCGGAATGACGATACATTGAAGATTTTCAGGCTTGNGCGCGTTTGAGGGTGTCAAGGCGAGCAGCCCGCAATCGCCTGAAGTCGTCATCGGCATGATATGAAGAACGAGTGAGAGGCGAGGATGATACGAGCANAAATCCTTTTGCTCGAGCCTTCTTTGCATACCCTTCAAACTCTTCTGGTGTAACAAACCTATCGATTGCTGCATGTTTAACTGTAGGTTGNAGGTATTGTCCGATTGTCATGAAATCTACATCTGCTGCGCGTAAATCATCCATCAACTGCGATACTTCACCCTTACTTTCACCAAGCCCCACCATAAGACCAGACTTTGTGAATATNGTGGGGTCTAACTCCTTTACTCGAGCTAACAAAGATAGGCTTGTAAAATAGCGAGCGCCCGGTCGAATGCTTGGATAAAGGCGCGCAACCGTCTCAATATTGTGGTTAAAGACATCAGGNGCTGCCTCTACCACAATCTCAACTGCGCCAGCTTTTTTCATAAAATCAGGGGTGAGTACTTCAATAGTGGTTTTCGGAGCCATCTCTCTAATGGCATGGATCACTGCCGCAATGTGCTGCGCTCCACCATCAGGCAGGTCGTCACGATCCACCGAAGTTATAACTACGTGCTCCAGACCAAGCTTTGAAACAGCAGCACCAGTTCTCGCGGGCTCAAACGGATCTAGCAATCCAGGTTTTCCCGTCGAAACATTACAAAAAGCACAAGCACGCGTACAAATATCTCCCATAATCATAAAAGTCGCATGCTTCTTAGCCCAACACTCACCAATATTTGGGCAAGCAGCTTCCTCACAAACAGTGCTGAGGCCGTGCTCAGAAACTATTGCCTTGGTTTCNAGATATCCATCAGAAACAGGAGCTTTGACNCGGATCCAAGGAGGCTTCCGCTTGGCTGGATTGTCAGGGCGCCGCTGTTTTTCNGGGTGTCGGGTACGTTTCTTTTGCATCATTGCCTAACTANATATGAATGGCCCGGTCGTAAGCATCAAGGACCGACTCGTGCATCATCTCTGAAAGGGTCGGATGCGGGAAAATAGTACTCATGAGCTCTTTCTCCGTGCTTTCCAGGGTTTTTGCTAGCCCATAACCGTGAATTAATTCCGTCACTTCCGCACCAACCATGTGCGCACCAAGTAGTTCGCCTGTTTCCTTGTCAAAGATTGTTTTGATGAGTCCCTCTTCCTCACCTAGAGCAATAGCTTTACCATTCCCCATAAATGGAAAACGCCCAATTGAAATTTGGCGGCCTCCAATCTTTGCAGCCTCCTCGGTGAGACCGACCGATGCTATTTGCGGCATACAGTAGGTACAACTAGGTATATTTGTTATCTCCAGCGGATGAACATCCTTTTGCTTCATTATTTTATCAACGCAAATAATAGCCTCATGGCTTGCCTTGTGAGCGAGCCACGGGGAACCAACAACGTCTCCGATTGCATGGATGCCAATTTCATCAGTCTGNAGCCATTGATCCACNAANATATGACCATTTTCAGTTTTTACCTTTGTTTGCTCCAAACCAAGGTTCTCAGTATTTCCAACAATGCCAANTGCCATCACTATTCTATCCACCGTTATACTTCGGGGTTTGTCTGAGCTTTCTATTTTTGCCGTTACTGTTTTGGCCCCCTTCTTTAAATCACTCACTTTCGCGCCTGTGATAAATGTGATACCTTGTTTTTCAAACTCTTTTTGAGCAAATGCAGAGATTTCACGATCTTCCGTGGGTAATATGCGGTCTAACATCTCGACAACCGTTACTTCAGCGCCCAGGTTACGGAAGAAACTGGCAAATTCAATGCCTATGGCGCCGGACCCGATAACAAGCAGAGATTTTGGTACTGCTTCCGGTACCATTGCATCCTTGTACGACCAAATAAGTTTGCCATCCGACTCCATGTGAGGCAGTTCACGTGCCCGCGCTCCAGTTGCCAATATTACGTGTTTAGCAACTAAGTCGATCTGTGGTTCACCACTTTTTTCAACCGTGATTTCATGCAACCCGGCTTGCCCTCCGCTCAACTTGCCATGACCGTCCACTACGTCAACATTATTCTTCTTAAGCAGATGCTTCACGCCCATCGCGAGCTTTTTTGCCACATTTCTACTTCGCTGAACGACTTTGGAAATGTCGAAACTCGCATCAGATACCGTTAGTCCGTACTCTTCAGCCTTTTGCAAATAACTATAAATCTCCGCACTCCTAAGCAACGCTTTCGTCGGAATACAACCCCAGTTTAGACAGATCCCTCCCAGATGATTAGCNTCCACCACAGCTGTTTTCATTTTTAGTTGGGCCGCACGAATGGCTGCAACATACCCCCCAGGGCCACCCCCAATTACAACGAGATCATATTGTTTTTTTTCCATCTCAGAGATGCCGCCTATAATAGCATTGTCATTGGATCTTCAATTAATCCACTTAAACATTTCATATATTCCGCNGCCACNGAGCCGTCCACTGCACGATGATCCGCAGAAAGCGTTAAATTCATTACGGTTGCCACTGCAAGCGCACCATTGTGAACTACCGGGGACTGTTGCCCTGCCCCAACGGCAAGGATACAGGCTTGTGGGGGATTAATGACTGCATCAAAACTTTTTACCCCATACATCCCAAGGTTAGATATGCTGAATGTTCCGCCGGTATACTCTTCGGGAGACAACTTCCCGTCACGCGCTCGTTCTGCAAGTTCATGCATCTCTTTTGAAATTTGCTCCAAACCTTTTCCATCTGCATTGAAGATTATCGGAGTAATCAAACCTCCTTCTACGGATACGGCTATTGATATATCCGCAGATCTAAAAACTTTAACTCCAGCCTCAGTCCAGCAAGCGTTCGCGTTGGGCACCTTTTTCAAGGCTACACCAGCTGGTTTAATGATGATGTCATTAATTGAGAGCTTGTAGGCACCATCAGCTTTTTTATTTAGCTCCGCGCGAAATTCCAGAAGTTTGTCAATTTCGCAGTCCACTCTCAAATAAAAGTGGGGTACAGTTTGTTTTGATTCTGTTAGGCGTGCTGCAATAGTCTTGCGCATAGTCGAGTGTTCTATTAATTCATATTCTTGATAATGTGTGTCGCTGGGCGGATTTGCAGCAACAACCGCAGGCAATCCGCCCGATATGACTGCCTCAACATCGCGTTTTACAATTCGCCCATTGGGACCGGACCCACTAATTTTATCCAGTCCAATTCCGGCCTGAGAGGCCATTCTTTTTGCTAGTGGACTGACCAGTACGCGGCCTTTATTCACGGTATCTATACCCTCTCCAAACCCTAAACTACCCGAAGATGTCTGGTCAGCCTTAACCGGAAGCGCTTCGGGCTTACTTTGCAAAACCGATATGTCTACATTATTTTCAGAAGAAGTATCTTTTGCGGGCTCAAGATCATCCGCATCATTCTCCGCATCAAGCTCCGCATCATTTTCAGAAGAAGCTTCTTCTGGAAGCTCGATATCATCAGCGGTTTCACCGTCTTCCAAAAGAAGGGCAATAACGGAATTAACAGCAACGTTCTCGCTTCCTTCTTGCACCAATAATTTTGCAACTTT
>PARQ01000024.1 GCA_002711555.1 Rhodospirillaceae bacterium
CACCAACTGCCTTACCGGTAGGTATAATTTCAATATTCTCGACTGAATTAGCGATCACTGATTTCTCCTATTCGGCAGCGGCTTCGTTATCCCATGCTGAAATAACTGGGTCGCCTTTGATCAAAGCCCGGTGCATGATCCGAGGCGAAGAAGGGTTAACGGCTGTTCGCCGATGCATAACCGCCCGGTTGTCCCACATGATAAGATCGCCCGGGGTCCAATTTTGCACCCAAACATATTTCTCTTGGGTTGCATGCGCCCATAGGCGATCCATCAGCTCTTCACCTTCATCGCCAGGCATTTCCAGAATATAAGTCGACGGATAATCCCAACGACGGCCTAGAAATAGCGCCCGTTTACCGGTCGGCGGGTGAATGCGGACCATTGGATGGACCGGCCCTTTGATATCCGCCTGCGTTTTCGGTGCTTTCCCGCCCACCTGCACCATGTTAGCTGTGTTCCTAGATCCATCATGGATCATATGTTTGCCTTCGATAATCTCTTTCAAACTAACAGGCAGCTCTTCATAAGCTAAAATTTGATTGCAAAACATGGTCTGGCCGGAGCCATCGACGGGAATCTTTTGCCCCCACAATAGGGTAGCCATTGGCGGCACTTCGACGTAGCTATTATCCGAATGCCAGCGCAATTCGTAAGCGCCATTACCGCGCGGCGTAGCAGACGGATTCCCATCATAATCCAAATTAGTGACATAATTAAACCGTGGATCGATTGGATTGTTTTTGGAATGCTCACCCAAACCCATTTCCTGACGGCGTTTGCGCGCGCCGCTTGGCTGTTGACCACCAAAATATTCGGTAAGGGTGAGAAGTTTTTCATCGGCCAAACTCTGATCGGAAAACCGCAATACTAAATGTTCTGCCCAAATTTCTATGAGCCTTGCGAGAAGCTGATTGCTGAGCGGCCCCGACANATCAATCCCCTGAATATCAGCGCCGAGCGCAGAACCGGTCNGCGTAACTCCAATCGTTTCGACAGAAGTTCCGCTCATAAGAGCCTCCTATTCCGNTGCCGCNTCTCTTTAGTAAATTAAGCTCGGTATATAATCACGTTTCGTGAATTAAGACTAGATAGGGGAAGACTATTTGGGCAAAGGCGGATCCCCNGATCGNGCCNTGGCNATCTCNATATGGGANAGCCCNTGCGCCATGCGGTGCAGCTANGANGTATGGAGCAAACCCCTTGAGTTATNATTGGGNANAAANACGCCGTCGATTNNTATTATCTGGCGATAACAACGCTTCGGGAGCGATATCTCGAATCGCGGCTGCCAGGCGAAAGCGCCAGGGAATGGCTNGANNGGNCGNNTAACGGTTCTCTCGAANTGCCCGAATTNTGCTTCCNNAANATNAAANAAGGGCTTAGAGGTTTGTTTTTATTTTCCTCTAAACCCTTGATTTTATTGGCTCCGCGGGCAGGACTCGAACCTGCGACAAGGCGGTTAACAGCCGCCTGCTCTACCAACTGAGCTACCGCGGATCAAAATGGATGANCAAATATACCCTGTCCGCCGCTGGCTTATAGCAATGGCTTTGATCACAGGCAAGACGAATAGCTATGATAAAGTATTTTTAATGAACATCTGNATATGTTGCTTTGTAATGATACGGCAATCAGTCATATTAATGTCAGNNAGGATTTGCATTTATNATGGGGATGTCTTGAAACATGGAGGTCCGGGAGGGAATCGAACCCCCGTACACGGATTTGCAATCCGCTGCATAACCACTCTGCCACCGGACCATTCATTTAATGCAGGAGCGGGATATTAATCAGAGAATGCTGTAGGTCAAGCGGAAGCTGCACGGATAAATTTTTTACGTGTGATTTGAAACAGACAGATGGGATTGTTAAGTTTTATGGGGCGTTACTNTTTTTGCAGTTTAGTTGGAAAAATTGGATGGACTTGATATGGATATAGTCGAAGCAAGNCAAAACATGGTTGACTGTCAATTGCGCACCAATAAGGTTACTGATGCGGCATTGTTGTCGGCTATGGGCGACCTTCCGAGGGAGGCTTTCTTGCCCGTCGACCTCCAGGCTTTTGCTTACTCTGACGGAGAGCTAAACATCGCCGAGGGGCGATCAATGCTTGCACCCATGACCGCAGCAAGNATGTTGCAATGCTTAGAGTTAAAAAAGGGGGACGTGTGTCTCGCTATTGGAAGGGCTAGTGGCTACACTGCAGCAGTCATGAGTCGCTTGGCTTGTGTCGTATTCGCGCTGCATGATGACAAAGAGTTAAGTTTAAAAACAAGTAGTGTTTGTAATCAGCTTGGCCTCGATAACGTTATAACTGTTACAGGGCCTCTGGAAAAGGGTTGGGGCAAGGAGGGGCCNTACGATGCTATTTTCATTGACGGCGCTATAGAAATACTGCCCGACGGCATTTTNAATCAGATGGCTGATGGTGGCAGGTTAACNGCTATTATACAAGAAAATGGCGTGGGCAGGGCAACTCGTTTTTTAAAGAGTGGGGCTGCTCAATCCGGTCGCGTTTTATTTGATGCGAAAGCACCTATACTTCCAAATTTTGAGATGCCACAAAATTTTGTGTTCTAGTAGATAACAAAGCACTAGATTTTGTGGTATTATTGCGTTATTGGTGGCGTAGTGGCTTGCCAGTCGTGATTATTTGGTCGGNTTGTGTGAAGTTAGCAAAGGAATTTTCGGCAATTAAATTAATTTTTCGCAAACGCTTTTTGAAGGCTGGAATGGTGGGTAACCGTTCTTACAGCCTAGAGAGAGTTTTCCTTGGTGGTACAAACTTTTAAAAAATTTACAATCCAAATGGTTCTGCATGGANTTTGGGTGATAGCGAGTTGTCTGTGTACGTTACAGGCATCTAATGCGATGAGCTTAGAAGAGGCACTGGTTCTATCTTATCAAAATAACCCAACATTGCTTGCACAGCGCGCGTTAGTCCGCGCAACAGACGAGCAAGTCAGCCAAGCGTTGTCGGGTTGGCGTCCGGAAATAGAGGGCTCAGTTCGGAGTAATACTTTTTGGAATACACGAAATAACGACAACAACGGAATAAATAGACGCAGCGGATATCAGGCGCAAGTTACCGTTACGCAGAATATTTTTCAGGGCGGACAGACATTATCGGCTACTGAGGAGGCAGAGAGTAAGGTCCTTGCTGAGCGAGCAAGGCTAGTTTCGACGGAGCAGTCCGTACTTCTAAATGCGGTAACTGCTTACATGGATGTCTTTCGAGATAGCGCGGTTTTGAAGCTTACGGTTAATAATGAAAAAGTTTTGGCGCGGCAATTAGAGGCGACTCAAGACCGATTTAATGTTGGAGAAGTCACGCGGACTGATGTTGCTCAGGCTGAGGCTCGGTTATCAGGCGCGCAAGCAGATCGCATTCAGGCAGAAGGGGATCTTGAGACAAGCCGCGGTGTTTTCAAGCAAATTGTTGGCGTAAAGGCAAAGGATTTGAATAAGCCTGATCCTGCTCTTGAGTTACCTAGTGATGCAAAAGACGCGATTAGGCTCGCCATAGAAAACAGTCCGATTGTTTTGGCTGCGAAATTTGATGAGGCTGCAGCTCGTCATAACGCTAGCGAAATTACGGGTGAATTACTTCCAAGCTTAGATTTGATAGGTCAGGCAACNAAGGGTCGTAATCAATCGNTACTAAACCGGGATAACACAGATTATGAATTAAGGGCGCAACTGACGGTTCCAATATATCAACAGGGGGCAGTCTTCAGTAGAGTACGTGAGGCTAAGCAATTGCATGCTCAGTCGAGAATGCAAATTGAAGAGGCCAGGCGACAGGCGGTGGAGGAGGCCACGAGTGGCTGGGAAGCATTATCAACGGCGCGTGCTCGAATTGATTCCTTGAAGGCTGAAGTGCGTGCTGCGCAGATTGCTCTGGAGGGTGTCCAACAGGAAGCGTTAGTGGGATCACGCACTGTACTGAATGTGTTGGATGCAGAACAAGAGTTGTTAGACGCTAAAGTTGATTTGGTTAGAGCAGAACGCGATGAAGTTGTTGCGAGGTTTGATGTTATGAGTGCAACCGGTCGACTAACCGGTCCAGCTTTGAGGCTTCCTAGCGGTTATTACGACACCAATGTGCACCACAAAGCGGTGCAGTGGAAAATATTTGGGCTTGGCGATGATATTAGTTCATCTAATANGTCCGATAAGGTAAAGAAACCCTGAGAATATTTATAACCAAAGTGACTGGCATGGATCCGAAGGGGTTTAATAAAGAAAGTATTCAATCATGAGTGAAGGTGGCGGACAGCAAGGACCTTCAATGGATGAAATCTTGGCATCTATCCGAAAGATAATTTCCGAGGATGATGATGGCGAGAAATCGAATATGGAAGGTGTACCTCCTGATACGGTTGACGGTGATGATGACGAGCTTGTCTTGCAAGAGGAGGTTTCTAATGAAGATGTTGATAAAGAGGAAATTGAGCTGGTAGATGAAGTAAAAGAAGACGCTTCCGGTAAGGATAATGGGGATAAGCAGCAGTCGGAAAATTCTGATGTTGCTGCTGAAATCGAGGCTGCGCCACCTCCGCCACCCCNGCCACCTCCGCCGCCACCGCCACCACCCAAACCACCCGAGAAAAAAGCTGATGCGTTGGTTGGGGACCCTCAACGAGCAAAAATGACTAATTCATTAACTAGTCTATCNGCAGCAATTCGCGAGCATCGGCCTGGGGCTACCGTTGAACAATTAGCGGAAGACCTTCTCCGACCAATGTTGAGAGAATGGCTTGACGCCAACCTCCCAGATATGGTCGAACGTTTGGTGCAAAAGGAAATACAACGTATGGCGGACCAAGCAGAACAAAAGTAAATCTCTCTTCAAACGGGGGATCATGGGCTGTGAGCTGTCCCTTAANTAGGCATTCATGAGCAATCTCAATAAATTTTATCAACCAAATGAGGTTGAGCCAAGGCTATATGCTAAGTGGGAGGATGGTGGTGCTTTTGCGTCGGGTCGATCACCCGATGCCGACCCATTTACTATTGTTATACCGCCGCCTAACGTCACAGGCAGCCTTCACATGGGTCATGCACTCAACAACACTCTTCAAGATATTCTAATTCGTTACGCTCGGTTGCTTGGCAAAGATGCCCTGTGGCAGCCAGGAATGGATCATGCTGGCATCGCGACGCAGATGGTTGTTGAGCGGCAATTGTCTGAGAATGGAGAAAGTCGGCGTGAAATCGGACGAGAGAATTTTCTCAGTCGCGTCTGGAAGTGGAAAGAACAGTCTGGTGGCATCATCACAAAGCAATTACGCCGATTAGGTGCTTCCTGTGACTGGAATCGCGAGCGATTCACTATGGATGAGGGGCTGAGCCAAGCAGTCTTAGAGGTTTTCGTTCAACTTTATTCCAAAGGATTAATCTATCGCGACAAACGGNTGGTTAATTGGGATCCAAAATTAGAAACTGCGATTTCCGATCTTGAGGTCATACAGACGGAAACCAACGGACACCTTTGGTATTTCCGGTATCCGATTGAAGNATTGGATCAAAAATTCATTACTGTTGCGACGACTAGGCCAGAGACGATGCTTGGGGATACAGCCGTTGCAGTGCATCCGGACGACAAGCGATACAAAGGTATAATCGGTAAATANTGCTTGTTACCCTTGGTTGGAAGACGCATAGAAATTATTGCAGACGAATACGCAGACCCTGAACAAGGCTCAGGTGCTGTAAAGATTACTCCTGCGCANGACTTCAATGATTTTGAGGTTGGTCGTCGTCATGAGCTCGACATGATTAATGTGCTTGATGCGAGGGGTCGGATTAACGATAAGGCACCTGAACGCTACCGTGGCCTCGATAGATTCGAAGCTAGGGAAAAAATCATAAAGGANATNAAGGCCGAAGGGCTCCTGGAGAAGATTGAAGATCACATTCACATNGTTCCTTATGGTGACCGAGGTGGAGTGCCGATAGAGCCGTATTTGACGGACCAATGGTTTGTTAATGCAAAAGAGCTCGCAAAGCCTGCGATCAAGGCTGTCGAGAACGGTGATACCAAATTTGTCCCNGAAAATTGGTCAAAGACCTATTTTGAATGGATGAGGAATATTCAGCCTTGGTGTATCTCAAGGCAGTTATGGTGGGGACATCAAATTCCTGCATGGTATGGTCCTGACGGTGAAATATTTGTGGCGTTATCTGAAAAAGAAGCCCATCAAGCCGCACAAAAACATTATGGTAAGATTACGGAACTCAGGCGCGATGAGGATGTTTTGGATACCTGGTTCTCATCTGGCCTCTGGNCTTTCTCCACACTTGGCTGGCCGGAAAAAACCCCCGATCTTGAACGCCATTATCCCACCGATGTCCTTGTGACTGGNTTCGATATAATTTTNTTCTGGGTTGCACGAATGATGATGCTGGGTATCGAATTCATGGGGGAAGTTCCGTTTCGGACAGTCTACGTGCACGCCTTAGTTCGAGATGAAAATGGTCAGAAAATGTCAAAATCCAAAGGGAATGTTATCGATCCTTTGGAGCTTATAGACCAGTATGGGTGCGACGCGCTTAGGTTTACTTTAGCCTCGCTGGCTGCCCCGGGGAGAGATATTAAGCTTTCGGCAGGCAGGGTTGAGGGCGCGCGAAATTTTGCTACTAAAATTTGGAATGCAGCTAGATTTTGTGAGATGAATAATTGCCCATTTGGAACTGAATTTGATCCTAGGTGTGTATCTCAGACGGTAAACAGGTGGATTATTGGTGAACTTTTGAATTGCAGTACCAAAGTAAGTAAGGAACTTGAAATATTTCGATTTAATGATGCTGCGCAAACGCTGTATCAGTTTGTCTGGGGCACCTACTGTGACTGGTATCTCGAATTTGCTAAACCGTTGCTTGCCCATCAGAATGAAAATATAAAAACGGAGACTCAAAATACTACAGCTTGGTTGTTCGAGCAGGTGTTGATATTGCTGCACCCCTTTATGCCCTTTATCACTGAAGAGCTGTTTCAGAGATTGATTGGTGGTGCACACAAGCAACTAATGCTTGAGCGTTGGCCCTCCTTTGAGTTGGGTCGTAGAGAAGAAACTACCGCTAGCGAAATTGATTGGGTTATCCGCCTAATTACCGGTGTCCGGTCAGTTAGGGCAGAAATGAACGTACCTGCGGGGGCTAAAATTCCCGCCATTATTGTTGGTTTGGGAGAAAAAGACAGAGGTTGGCTCGTGGAGCATGAAAAGTTAATCTGTAGGCTTGCGCGTATTTCTGATTTTTCCACCGATGGGTCTATCCCGTCGGACGCCGTTCAGTTGGTCCATGATGATGTTACAATATTTCTTCCACTAGCGGCGGTCATTGATCTCGACGCCGAGAAAAATCGTCTAGACAAAGAGATGAAAAAAGCTATNGCTGAAATAGACAGACTNAAAAGGAAATTGGATAACGAACAATTTCTTCAAAAGGCTCCGGTTGAAGTCATAGAAGAGCAGAGATTACGCTTAGTATCTGAAAAGACTGTGAAAAACAAATTAGCGTTGGCACTTGAGCGTTTAACGGCACACCAATGATAACGCTANAAAAATATCTATTCCGCTGACACTTGTCTTTATTACATCAAACAATCGAATAATTCAGAATGAATGTCTGGTTGACAAGTCATTGAGGTCAGGGCAGTGAGATCTACATAAGTTTAGCAGCTGTCAAAAGAGTGTACCCATTATGAGTATCGATAAATCAAAACTACCAAGCCGATACGTTTCCGTTGGCCCAGAAAGTGCTCCTCATCGTTCNTATTATTATGCAATGGGAATGAGTGAAGAGGAAATTGCACAGCCATTCGTGGGTGTAGCGACTTGTTGGAATGAGGCGGCTCCCTGCAATATTTCACTGTCAAGGCAGGCACAAGCTACAAAAAAGGGTGTCAAAGCAGCTTACGGAACACCGCGTGAATTCACTACAATTACCGTAACCGACGGAATTGCTATGGGCCANGCCGGCATGAAAAGTTCCCTTGTAAGTCGAGATCTGATAGCGGACTCTGTCGAACTCACTATGCGTGGGCATTGTTATGATGCTCTGGTTGGGCTCGCTGGTTGTGACAAGTCTTTACCGGGAATGATGATGGTTATGCTCAGGCTCAACGTACCGTCGGTTTTCATGTACGGTGGCTCAATCTTACCAGGTAAATTTAAGGGCCAGGATGTCACGGTCCAGGATGTTTTTGAAGCTGTAGGGGCACATAGTGCTGGTAATATNAGCGATGAGGATTTGCATGAATTGGAGTGTGTTGCGTGTCCCTCAGCTGGTTCCTGTGGTGGGCAATTCACTGCGAATACAATGGCATGTGTTTCGGANGCAATTGGACTGGCGTTACCGGGCTCAGCGGGAGCTCCTGCACCCTATGAGTCACGTGACGATTATGCAGAGGCATCCGGCCGGTCCGTTATGGAGTTACTACAAAATAATTTGCGGCCACGTGATATTGTCACNCGTAGCTCTTTGGTGAATGCCGCTCGCATAGTGGCTAGTTCCGGCGGATCAACAAATGCAGCATTACATTTGCCAGCGATGGCCCATGAAGCCGGGATCGATTTCGATATTTTTGATGTGGCCGATATATTTAAAGATACNCCTTATATAGCAGATCTAAAGCCCGGCGGACAATATGTGGCAAAAGATCTTTTTGAAATAGGAGGCGTTCCGGTTTTGATGCGAGCATTGTTGAATGGCGGATATTTTGATGGCGACTGTATGACGGTAACGGGTAAGACGATTGGTGAAAATCTAGAGGATGTAAAAGTTCCCGACGACCAAAAGATTATTTACCCGGTTAGCAATCCAATTACCAAAACGGGAGGCGTTGTAGGCTTGAAGGGGAACCTTGCTCCCGAAGGCGCCATTGTTAAGGTAGCAGGTCTGGAAAATCAGTCNTTTACTGGGCCAGCCCGTTGTTTTGATTGCGAGGAAGACGCTTTCTCTTGCGTTGAAAATAGAAATTATCGTGAAGGTGAGGTGTTAGTAATACGCTATGAAGGCCCGAAGGGAGGGCCCGGCATGAGAGAAATGCTTGCGACCACCGCAGCACTATATGGACAGGGGATGGGTGACAAGGTNGCACTAATAACTGATGGTCGTTTTTCAGGAGCTACGCGTGGTTTTTGTGTTGGTCATGTAGGTCCTGAGGCTGCGGTCGCCGGACCTATTGGGTTACTGAAAGATGGTGATATGATCACAATAGATGCCATAGAGGGAATTTTGTCGGTCGATCTTGATGATGAGCAAATATCCCATCGTAGGGAAGAATGGAGACCACGAGAAACGGATTTCCAGTCGGGAGCGTTGTGGCGCTACGCCCAAACGGTTGGGCCNGCTTACAAAGGTGCCGTAACTCATCCGGGCGCAAAGGCAGAAAAGCATGTATACGCAGATATTTAGAGTTAATAATGCTCATTAAAGTTCTGTGTTTTTGTCTAACGTTAGGATATCAATTACGGAGAGTTTGCGATTAATCTCGTTGAATAGGGNTTTAGCTTCATCGGTAAAGTCCTACCNTTTTAAAAATGGAGCCTACTTCGAATAAATCTTTCTTATTAGGTATTATGATTAAAAGTATGCCTTCGTAAAAACAGGGTTAAATCTCGTTTCATTCAAAAACATTGTGTAAATTTAAAAGCCTTTCATAAATTACGTGGTTAATGGAAACCTGCTCTCTAGGCTCAATCCTTCTTTTGAAGGTTAGATAGTGGTTTTTGGTTTTATGGGAGGGGCTCAGATGCAGATTACNGTCTAGATTTAATGTGTGTGTTCCGTACGCAATACATAGCGACCATCTTCCATTCCGTTAAAAACCGAAGAAACCGCTGGGTGTCTAACAGGTTTACCGGTATCATCCAGCAGTAGGTTCTGTTCGGAAACATAGGCGATGTAGGTGATTTCAGAATTTTCAGCGAACAGGTGATAGTAAGGCTGATCTTTCCTCGGCCGTGATTCTTCAGGAATAGATTGCCACCATTCCTCGGTATTGGCGAAGGTCGGGTCGACATCAAAAATGACACCACGGAAAGGNTGTCGACGGTGCCGTACTACTTGCCCAATCGGGAATTTTGCGGTGAACTTTTCCATTACTTTGTATCTCTTCACTAAACGACTTTGATAACTTGGGCTAGATATTTAGGTACTATTTAAGACTTTAATCCCATCAGAAATTTCAAGGAATACAGGTGTGTGATCCGAAGCTTTCTCCCTGCCGCGGGGAGCTTTGTCAATTTCACAACTTTGAAGGCGATCAGCAGCCTGCGGCGACAAAAGCCAATGGTCAATCCTAACACCCTCGTCTTTTTGCCATCGGCCAGCCATGTAGTCCCAATATGAATACGCTACTTCTTTGTGGAGAGCTCGCCACGCCTCGGTAAGTCCTAAATTGATCATTGTACGGAACCGTGCGCGGGACTCTGGGCGGCAAAGCGCGTCGGTTGCATAGCGTTCTGGATCATAGCAATCTTTGTCAGAAGGACATACATTGAAATCTCCGCCAAGGACAAAAGGCATCTCTGTTGGTAGCAGCCGCCTTGAAATATGTTCAATGAGCCTGTCCATCCAAGCAATCTTATAGGTAAACTTTTCAGTATCAGTGGGGTTGCCATTAGGCAAATANAGGCCGCAAACACGTATGCCTTTTATGGTGGCCTCGATATAACGGGCCTGATCATCACTGGGATCGCCGGGAAGACCACGAGTTATATTCTCCATTTCGTGTAAGGATAAAATAGCCACGCCGTTATAGGCTTTTTGACCATGGGTCGCGNNTTTATANCCAAGAGTTTCGAATTCCAATAATGGAAAGGCCTCGTCTACACACTTTATTTCCTGGAACAAANCGACATCCGGTTTTGTGTCGGACAGCCATTCAATCACTCTTGGAAGGCGAGCTTTTATTGAGTTGACGTTAAATGTAGCAAGTTTCAAAGATAGCTCCGTTTGCTAATATCTTTCTGTAATGGGNATGTGATCGTCGGGCACATAGTTAGAAGATTTACAATATGGTCGGATGATGGATGACGCGGTGAAACACGTGCCAATATTGTATCCTAAATTGAGAATGACGAGCCACACCCACATGAGGATGTAGCGTTGGGATTTTTTATTTGGAATGATGCCCCTATCAAATCAGTAACGAAATCGAGTTCCGCTCCGTTCAGTAAATCTAGCGAAGTGTCATCGACAACCACAGTAACGCCGTCACGCTCAAACAAGTGATCATCCGGTGTTATGTTATTGTCAAAAGTAAAGCCATATTGAAAGCCAGAGCACCCTCCGCCAGATACAGAAACACGAAGTTTTGTTTCTTTATCCGATTCAGTCTCCATTATTTGAGCGATTCGGTTGATAGCGGCTTCACTTACACTGAAGTTGCGCTGTGAATGCTCATTATGACTTTCGAACATATCAGCCATTTAGGTAATTGAACCCCTGAAAATGGTTGCATTAGCATAGCATATAGTTGATAGCAGAGGATGAAAAGTCAATCACCAGAATAATTTTTTTAATATANTTTGTATATTTGCCTTTTCGTACGTGACAACGATACTCCGAGCATGTCCAGAACACTTGCCCCTTACGCCAGTCGGTTCGATAAAAGTCGAGGTCGGTTATATATCGAGCCTACCAGTCGACGCCGAACTGGATTTCAACGAGACCGTGATCGCATCATTCATGCAACCGCTTTTCGACGATTGATGCATAAAACCCAAGTTTTTATTTCTCCGGAAGGCGATCATTACCGNACGCGTCTGACCCATAGTTTNGAGGTGGCTCAGATAGCACGCGCACTTGCACGTTCTTTAAGGTTAGATGAAGATCTTACGGAAGCGCTAGCCTTAGCTCATGACCTGGGGCATCCGCCCTTTGGTCATGTAGGGGAAGAAGCTCTAAATAANTGTATGAAAGAATTCGGTGGATTTGATCATAATGANCAAACTCTTCGAATTCTTACTCTTCTGGAGCGACGCCACCCTGGTTTTGAAGGTCTAAATCTTTGTTGGGAGACACTTGAGGGAGTGGTTAAACACAACGGGCCGCTAATCTCAAACGGTACTGACGGAGGATTACCCCCAACTATAGGTGCATATAACAAAAAACAAGACTTGGAGCTTGCTTCTTATCCTGCCCTTGAAGCACAAATCGCGGCTTTGGCCGATGATATAGCCTATGACAATCATGATCTCGACGATGGATTGCGTGCCGGTATCATAACACTTGAAATGCTCGAAGACGTGCCGCACATTGAAGGTCTCTTTCGCGAAGTTCTTGAAGAATACAAAGGACTGGAAATGTCGCGTGTAATTCATGAGTCTATACGTCGTTTGATTGGCAAAGCAATTGATGATTTGACAGATCAAACCAACGTTAATTTGATTGANGCAGGGGTTTCCNCAGCAGATGATATTCGATATTTTGGAACAGCAATCGCTAGTTTTTCGCCGGCGGTGGCAGGCGATGAAGGAAAAATTAAATCGTTCTTATTCAAAAATATGTATTTACACCCTGCGGTACTAAAAGAGGCGTCCATTGGGGCGGAACAATTGTGTGACCTTTTTCGTTTATTCCATGATGAGCCTCAAAAATTACCTCAGGAATGGGCACAAGGAGCAGATGTGCCTGACTCAGCAGTCACTGCGCGTATTGTTGCAGATTATATCGCGGGTATGACGGATCGTTACGCTATCAATTTGCACCGTGCCATGTTTTACCAAAGCGGCNCCAATTCATGAACCTGTTTTTAAATGTTCGAAAACGTATTACTTCTTGTATCGATAAGTTGGCCTTAACTAAGGTAATTCCACAGGGGCTTGCTCTAGACAAAATAGCGGTAGAGCCGCCCCGTGATGCGGCGCATGGTGATGTGGCAACCAATGCGGCCATGGTATTAGCGAAACCTGCCGCGATGGCACCCCGAGATTTAGCCGAAAAACTTGGGCGGTTATTAGAAGAATTTGATGAGGTTGAAAGTGCCGATATCGCAGGACCAGGTTTTATAAATATTCATTTGAGGATGCCCTTCTGGCATCAATGTTTGGGTGACATACTAGATCTTAAAAAAAGGTTTGGGGAATCTACTATCGGTGGGGGAGAAAAGGTAAATATCGAATATGTATCAGCTAATCCAACTGGGCCGCTTCATATTGGCCATGCTAGAGGCGCGGTTTTTGGAGACGTCTTAGCATCACTTTTGACCAAAGCAGGCTATGATGTGACACGGGAATATTATATCAATGATGCTGGGGCGCAGGTTGATACGTTAGCTCGATCTTCTTTTTTACGATATCGGGAAGTTCTTGGCGATGAAATAGGTAAGATTGAAGAAGGACTGTACCCGGGTGCCTACCTCAAGCCAGTTGGACAAATTTTAGCTAAAAAATATCAGGAAAAGTTTAAGAATGCTCCGGAGTCCGAATGGCTTGCCCCCGTTCGGAATGTTGCAATAGACGAAATGATGAAGTTAATTCGATCCGATCTTGCCGAATTAGGTGTTGAACCCGACGTTTTCACCTCCGAACGAGCTCTTGTGGACTCAGGTGCGGTAGTCGCTTGTCTAAACGACTTGGATTCACGTAACCTAATTTACGAGGGCGTTTTAGACCCCCCAAAAGGTAAAAAGTTAGATGACTGGGAGCCAAGACCTCAGACGTTATTCAAGGCGGTGGAATTTGGAGACGATATTGATAGAGCGTTGAAAAAGTCTGATGGAACGTGGACATATTTTGCCGGGGATATTGCTTACCATCGAGATAAATTTGATCGTGGTTTTTCCAATCAAATAAACGTCTGGGGAGCTGATCACGGGGGATATATTAAGCGGGTTCAGTCTGCAGTNAAAGCAGTCACAGACAATAAAGCTACTTTAGATGTTAAAATTTGCCAGTTAGTGAAGTTATTAGATAATGGTAATCCTATAAAAATGTCTAAGCGCTCAGGAAACTTTGTTACTCTTCGTGCACTCGTCGATGAGGTTGGAAAAGATATTGTCCGTTTTATTATGCTCACCCGCAAAAACGATGCACCACTCGATTTCGATCTATCATCAGTAACCGCGCAATCACGGGATAATCCAATTTGGTACGTGCAATATGCCCATGCGCGTTGTAATTCGTTGAGCCGCATGATCGCTAGTCAAATGCCAGGTCTAGATATCAGCTACCCAGCTTTAAAGACCTCAAAATTTGAACTTTTACAGGAAAAATCCGAAATAGACCTTATCAAATTAATGGCGGGCTGGCCGCGGCTGATAGAGGCTTCTGCAATAGCAAAAGAGCCGCACCGCATTGCATTCTATTTGAATGACTTAGCATCTGCTTTCCATAGCTTATGGACGCAGGGTAAGGAAAGTCCGTCATTGCGATTCATTATNGAGGATGATCCTGAGTTGACCAAGGTAAGAGTTGCGCTTGTTCGTGCATTGCAAATGGTTATTGCTAGTGGTCTTGAACTGCTAGGAATTGAGCCAGTTGAGGAAATGCACTAATGGCTAGCGATAATGATCCNTTNGAACGTGCATTAGCTGAAATAGATGCAGAAGCCCTCGATACTGCATCTGAGCCTAGGCGGTTTGGGTTTGTTCCTATTATTATATTAACCTTTGTGTTNATGGCCTTTGGAGGGCTTGTATGGTATGCTTATGACGCCGGTGTTCGTGCCGGCAGTGAAGATGCAGCACCGTTGTTAAAAATGAGCGGACCGATAAAAGTGCCTCCCCCTAAGCCCGGAGGGGTTACGGTGGCTCACCAAGAAAAAACGATATTTAATCCCGTGCAAGGTTCCAGGAAAGACCGCGAGGTTGAAAGAATTTTGCCGCCCCCAGAGAAGCCACTTAGCCCCATAAAGGCTGCGCCCTCGCCACCTAAATTACCAAGNATTACCGGCAAAATGACTAGGCAACGCGCNACAGATATATCTGATNTTAATAATAAACAAACTAAACTGATCCGCCCGCCAGTTACCCCAAAAGATAAAAGAGCACCGACTAAACTGACCCCTATCGATCCAAAAAAGGTTCGTAAAGCACAAACAAAACGTCGGCAGAAAGTAAGTCGGTCAAATGAGGGAGCGTTTTTGATACAAACAGGGGCACTTGCAACTTCAATGAGTGCGGAGNGTGAATGGACAAAAATACAAAAAAGGTATTCTGATGTTGTTGGTAAGCTACAACTTAAAGTTTCACGTGCCGTTGTTCGTGGTAAGGTATATTACCGGGTAAGGGCGGGGCCTATAAATTCTCGTCTAAAGGCTATAGGTATTTGTAAAAAGCTCAAAAGGCAGGGTCAGGGCTGCATTGTCGTTCGATCACGCTGAAAATATTCCNTCTGCTGTCATATACGGTTGCGCTGGCACAGAAATAACCGNTGCAGAGGAAGTTTTTTTTGCTGCGAANAATCCTCTTGGCTTGATACTGTTCGCGCGGAATATTGATACTCCGGAGCAGGTTCGCCAGTTAATATCTGATTTTCGTAACTCGATANAATTTCCTGAACCTTTAATTNTGATTGATCAAGAAGGAGGTAGGGTAGCCCGGCTCGGTCCACCCATTTGGCGAAAAACGTTAGCGGCACGTGAATTTGGCTTAATTTTTGACTCCGATCCATCTCTCGCTCTTAAGGCCGTACGATTAAATTCTGAAATCCAGGCGCTTGAATTGATTGATCTCGGCATTAATGTTAATTGTTCGCCGGTGGCCGACCTCGCCTGGCCGGATACGCATGCAGTAATCGGTGATCGCGCTTTCGCTAACGATCCAAAAGTCGTTTCCGTTCTGGCACATGAGGTTTGTGAGGGCTATCTTTCCAAGGGTATTTTGCCCATTGTAAANCACATTCCGGGTCACGGCAGAGCGATGGCGGATAGTCACATAGAATTGCCGGAGGTTAACACTGGTCGCAACGACTTACGGAAAATAGATTTCGTACCTTTTCGTCATCTATGTCATATGCCTGCAGCAATGACCGCCCATATAGTTTATGCGGCCTTTGATAAAAAGGTGCCTGGGACTTTATCCAAAACTGTGATCAATGATGTTATCAGAAATGATATAGGTTTTGATGGTCTACTATTTAGTGATGATATTGGAATGAGAGCACTTACGGGAGGGTTCGCAGAGCGTGCTCATGGAGCTCTAAATGCAGGCTGCGACGTAGTCCTTCACTGCAGCGGAAATCTCGATGAAATGGTAGCAGTAGCAAATGGTGTTGAGCCTATGGCAACAGNAGCGATGAAACGGCTCTATTACGCTCGTAAAGCATGTAGCTCTGCTTTTTTTGATGCACAAAATTTGCAAGCGATGCGAGAGGCCCTATCGACTATATTAGATTAGGAATTTGTTTTCTGNTGCATCGTACCACTGNACTTTGTTAGCTGCTNGNAAACGGCACGCAATGAAGCTGCTTAGCCGAATCTAAATTATGGTCTTTTACCTTCCCCAACCACATTTTTTGAGGAATTAATATAACAAATCGNAAATATTACATTGAAACANGNCTTTAGCGAATATGGACATATGCTTGTCCTTCCCCTCTGCAACATGTTACCGGTAGTTATTCAATAGGCGTTTGTGCATTTATTAGCCATGCTGGTAACGGCGCCTTAGGTCGTGATGTGGGAAGAGTTTCAGCAGCAGAAGCCNTTCAGGTTATATTCCTGTTGGTTGAAAAGGAAAATGCAGTGGTTTCAGAATTTCAAGAAGACAACATAGATAGAGCGAATGTATCTGCCAGAACGTCTCAGCACGAATTAGTCCTAAACCTGGATGGTTACGAAGGCCCTATAGATTTACTACTTTCTTTATCGCGCGAACAAAAGGTAGACCTGACTAAAATATCTATTCTTCAGCTAGCTAATCAGTACCTTGAATTCCTTGAACAAGCTCGTGATCTNCGTATTGAGATCGCCGCCGACTATTTAGTGATGGCGGCTTGGTTGGCCTTTTTAAAGTCACGTCTTTTATTGCCNTCGGAAAAAGGTGAGGAAGAAGAATTAAGCGCAGCTGAAATGGCTGCCCGGCTCGCTTTCCAGCTTCAACGTTTGGAAGGAATGCGTAATGCTGGCAAAAAATTGTTTGAACGTCCACAACTAGGGCGTGATTTTTTCAAACGGGGTAGTCCCGAGCAGATGAAGATATTTAGAACCTCGGTTTTTGAAGTCAGTTTGTTCGACTTGTTGCGGGCATANAGCTCTACGCGGGATCGTGAAAATATCTCAGCTCTTCGCATTGATCCAACCAAACTGTANACCACGGAAAAAGCGCTTGATTGGTTACGTCAAGTGATAGGTGAGGCTCCAGATTGGACAATCCTAGAAAATTTTTTGCCCCCCGAACTAGGTTCAGGAATTGTACGGCGCTCCGCGATGGCAGCTACGTTTGCTGCAACACTGGAGATGGTNAAAGGTGGAGAGGCCTCCCTTCGCCAATCCAAAGCCTTTGGTCCACTTTATCTTAAATCGGGCAACAAGGANNTATCAGCTTGATGACAATGGACCGATTTCAACAATTGCGNGTCTTAGAGGCCATACTGTTTTCTTCCGCTGATCCGGTGCCGGAGAAAGTTCTGAAAGCCCGACTTCCTGAAGGAAGTGATGTAGATGTGCTTCTTAAAGAACTCAAATCCTTTTATTCTAACCGCGGTGTTCATCTTGTATCGGTAGGGAAGAAAGTCTGGGCTTTTAGAACTGCTCCTGACCTATCAAATCATCTTAGGATTGATACGGAAGTAAAGCGCCGTTTGTCACGTGCGGCAATNGAAACGCTATCNATTATTGCTTACCATCAGCCNATCACTCGGGCTGAAATTGAAGAAGTAAGGGGGGTGGCTACATCAAAGGGGACGCTGGATATATTGCTGGAGGCAGAGTGGATTAGGCCACGCGGGCGACGCCGCGTTCCTGGGCGTCCCGTAACTTGGGGAACGACAGAGCAATTTCTTGATCAATTTGGAATTGAGCACATTGAAGATTTACCTGGGATTGAGGAACTAAAAGCTGCTGGTCTTTTAGACGCTCGTCCGGGGTTTATGTCTTTNGGTCAAATATCTGATGGAAGTGACAATGCTGCTTCTGGAAGTTATGAGAAGGATGAAGGCGACATTTCTCAGGATTAGTGTATAAGCTTTTCAAGCAAATTAATATCTTTGGAGTTGAGAGCCACCTGTTTTGAAATCTTAAGTTTCATAGACAAGGAATGGGAGTAGCTATGATTGCTGACCCCGCACTAGAGTTTATTGATGTAAGCCATTGCTATGGTAAAACCTCCGCTCTGCAAGGCTTCTCACTCGAGCTTGCTAAGGGTGAATTAGTATGTCTGTTGGGGCCATCAGGCTGCGGTAAAACTACTACGTTGCGATTGGCCGCGGGGCTAGAGGTGCTCCAGCAAGGCGAAATCCGAATTTCGGGAAACCCGGTTGCCAAAAGTTCAGGGGTTAGTCTCCCGCCCGAAGAGCGTGATATTGGATTAGTATTTCAAGACTATGCTCTGTTTCCCCATCTCACAGTTATAGAAAATGTGGCATTTGGAGTGAGAAAATACGGAGGCGAAGAAATTGCAGATAAGATTTCACACCTGCTTGAGACTCTTGGGATTGCGGATTTGGCAAANCGTTACCCTCACGCTCTATCTGGAGGGCAACAGCAAAGGGTCGCGTTGGCTCGAGTGCTACTCCCGAAACCAAAGCTTATAATGCTGGACGAACCATTCTCGGGACTTGATACCAGGCTGCGCGATCAAATTCGAGATGACACTTTGCATTTATTAAAGCAATCTGGCGCTGCAGCGTTATTGGTCACCCATGATTCAGAAGAAGCTATGTTCATGGGTGACCGCATAGTGGTTATAANCAATGGAGTGACGCAGCAAATTGGNCGGCCCGAAGAAATTTACTGTAAGCCGACGAATACCTTTGTGGCTGAATTCTTCAGCGAAGTTAACCGAATTAACGGTTTTGTTGAAAATGGAAAGGTAAATACAATAATTGGTATTATAGATTCAGGAAATATCGCTGCAGGAACGNAAGTTGAAATCCTTATTAGACCGGAAGCGTTTCGNTTAACCCGTCCGACAAATCAATCTGTTGAGTTTCTTGTGCAGGCACTTGAGTCGCGTATGTTAGGACGTTCTTCACTTATTCATTTTTGTGCTGACGGGACCAATGGGGAAAAGATCCATTTTCATGCGCGCATGCCGGGGCGNTTTTTGCCGGAACAAAATGAAAGGCTGAGANTCGACATTGACCCAAACCAGACTTTCATCTTTCCTAAGGTATGAACATATATTTACAGGGATTCTTTGCCCAAAGACNTTATAGCTTATATGATCGACTTTTAAATTCCCACCTCGATGAGGAAAATTTTCAAAAAAGGAGAAATTGATGTCGCTGGGTCCGTGGGAAATTTTGATTCTGGTTGCGCTTGCTCTGCTAGTTTTTGGTGGTCGCGGAAAGATTTCGCAAATAATGGGTGATTTTGGAAAAGGACTCAAGAATTTCAAGCAGAACATTAAGGACGAGAATAAGAGTGAAAAGTCTTTGGAGATAGGAGAGGTCGAGCCGAAGACCATTGACTCAACTGCAACTGAGATTCTTAAAGAGGAATCAAAAAAAGCAAAAGCTGGTAAGTAGAAATTTGCACATTTTTAACCTTAGAGACTAAATTGCATGTTTGATATTGGCTGGCCTGAGCTGATTATTATAGCGGTAGTAACTATTGTGCTTGTAGGCCCACAGGAATTACCGAGTGTTCTTAAAACGTGTACTCGAGCGGTGAGGCGAATGAGAGAGTTGATTTTTGACTTTCAGTCTGGGTTCGACGACCTGGCCCGAGAGGCAGAACTCGATGAGGTGCGTGAAAANCTGTCAGCAGTTCCGTATAAAAATATTCTCAATAAGGTTGATGAAGAGCTTGACTTGGAAACCGAATTCAATGAATTGAATGACATTGTTGAGGAAGATAAAAAGCCGAATNATGCTGAACCTGAGCCAGACAAAGCGCTNANATGAGCGATACATCTGAAGCCGTCAGGCCAAGTGATCAAAATCAAAAGGATGGCGAAGCAACTGATGATCCCAAATTGCCGCTGCTTACTCATTTAGTGGAGCTGCGACGGCGGCTTATATATTCAATTGGAGCGTTACTAATATCTTTTATAGTCTGTTTTTATTTTGCAGGNCCTATTTTCAATTTTCTAGTTAATCCACTTGCTGACCTGTGGCAAGGTCAAGAGGGGAAGAGGCTGATTTACACCGCGATGCACGAGAAATTTTTTACTGATTTAAAAGTTGCTTTTTTCGCTGCTGGCTTTTTATCGTTTCCAATCGTGGCTAATCAAGTTTGGAAGTTTGTAGCGCCAGGGCTGTATAGTAATGAAAAATGGGCTTTTTTACCTTTCCTTATCGCTTCGCCAGTTCTTTTCTTTACAGGTGGTGCTTTTGTCTACTATTTGGTTTTACCCATAGCGTGGGAATTTTTCGCTGGATTTCAACAAATGGCAACAGGGGGCCAAATTGCCATAGAACTTGAACCCAAAGTCAATGAATACCTTGCCTTAGTAATGAGGCTTATCTTTGCTTTTGGGCTGAGTTTCGAGCTTCCGGTTATTNTAATTCTTTTAACTCGAGCGGGTTTGGTGTCGATAGAATTTTTAAAACAGAAACGTCGATATGCTTTTGTGATAGCATTNNTAGTTGCNGCNATCTTAACCCCACCAGATCCGTTAAGCCAGTTCGCATTGGCAATNCCTATAATACTTCTTTATGAAATTTCTATCTGGTGTTCGATCGCCGTGGAACGTAAACGCCTGGCTTCAGGGCAATGCGAAGAAAATGATTAACATAGACGGTCACGATTACACTAATCGTAATATATAGCAACTGCCTAGTAGGATATTTCAACTGCCATGCATGATATTCGTTATATTCGTGAAAACCCTGACGAATTTGATACACTTTTGAAGCGCCGTGGATTTGTGTCCTCAGTAGATGAGATTATAGCGCTCGATCAAAAACGGCGTTCAGCTCAGACTGAAATGCAAAATCTTCAACAATCACGAAATGATATTTCAAAGCAAATCGGAGAAATGAAAAAGGCAGGGCATGGTACTGACAAATTAATGGCGNTGGTAGCTAATCTCAAAGACAAACTGACCGAGGCCGAAAAAATAGAAAAAAATATTGATGCTGAATTGAACGCCACTTTGGAACTCATACCAAACCTTCCAGATCCGGGTATTCCAGATGGTCAAGATGAGGCTGCTAATCGGCTTGAGCGCGAGGTCGGGAAGAAACCTATTATTGAGTCTCCTAAAGAGCACTTTGATTTGGGAGAGGCATTAGGGTTAATGGATTTTGAGACTGCCGCGCAAATGTCTGGATCAAGGTTTGTAATTTTAAAAGGCATGTTAGCCAAGCTTGATCGTGCGCTTGGTAATTTTATGCTAGACCTTCACTGTGCTGAGTTTGGCTATATAGAAACTGTGCCACCCGCTCTTGTGCGCGAGCAGGCTCTTTTTGGGACTGGGCAATTNCCAAAATTTGCAGATGACCTTTATAAAACTGAAGGTGATCATTGGCTTATCCCAACCGCTGAAGTTCCACTTACAAATTTTGTTGCGGGGAAAGTTCTAAACGCTAGTGATCTGCCGTTACGTCTAACCGCTTGGACGCCCTGTTTCCGGTCGGAAGCCGGCGCAGCAGGAAAGGATACTCGGGGGATGTTGCGTCAGCACCAATTCAGTAAAGTCGAATTAGTGAGTGTTGTTCATCCTGATGAATCCGACATGGAATTAGAAAGAATGACGTCATGCGCTGAGGAGGTTCTAAAGCGTTTGGGACTCGCTTATCGAGTGATGACGCTATGTGCCGGAGACATTGGGTTCTCAGCTACTAAAACCTACGATCTTGAGGTATGGCTGCCCGGGCAAAACAGTTTCCGAGAAGTGTCAAGTTGTTCTTCTTGCCACTGTTTTCAGGCCCGGCGGCTTAATGCACGCTTTAAATCACCTGGGCAGAAAGGAACCAGCTTTGTCCATACCCTAAACGGTTCCGGTTTGGCGGTAGGCCGGACCCTTATAGCTATTCTTGAGAATTATCAAAACCCGGATGGATCAATTACCATTCCAAGTGCTTTGCGCCCCTACCTAAATGGCATTACTAAAATTGAGAAGGACTAGTTTGTGTCAGTGACGCCAATCGATCCAATAGGAAAACGTTTACTGCTTGTAAATGACGACGGGATTAACGCTCCCGGTTTGCGGGTGTTAGAAGAAATCGCGCGTGAACTAACTAACGATATTTGGATATTTGCTCCGGAAACAGAAAAAAGTGGATCCAGTCATTCATTAACACTCAACGCCACGGTCCGAATTGAGAGAGTATCAAAAAAAAAGTATTCGGTTGTGGGAACTCCAACCGATTGCGTGTTAATGGCGGTCAATACTATTATGAAAGATATGCCGCCTGATTTGGTGTTATCCGGCATCAATCAAGGTTTGAATATTGCTGACGATATNAGTTATTCCGGCACTGTTGCTGCTGCCATGGAGGGTGCGCTGCTGGGATTACCTTCAATCTCATTAAGTCAACAGTCCGAATACGGAAGAAGGGCGAATTGGTCTGTTGCAAAACGGTTTGCTCCAGATATCATTATTCGGTTGTTATCGTTAAAATGGCGTAGGGATGTTTTTATGAATATAAACTTTCCTGATCAGCATAAGGAAAACGTTACCGAGATTGTTGCAGTCCGTCAGGGACAGCGCAGTAAGTCGTACCAGATCATTGAAGTGCCTGACCCTCGTAAAAATAATTTATACATGATTGGAAATCCTCATCCGGGGCAATCTTTGGGATATGGTGACACAGATAATAAAGCAGTTGAGCGCGGCGCTATTTCTATAACTCCATTACAGGTAAACCAAACTCATGCNGGGACACTTCGTGAACTTAAGATCTTATTTAGCGAAGGTTGAGGTTGGCAGGAGAAAAGAAAATTTCTGAGCCACTTGCAACCCAGCAAATTCGGCTNGTCATGTCACTTCGTCAGGCTGGAGTAACGGATGCTAAGATAATCTCTGCGTTTGAGCGTATTCCACGAGATTATTTTGTGCCTCCTACTTTTCGAGACAGATCCTATGATGAAACAGCGCTGCCAATAGGCATGGGGCAAACCATCAGTGATCCCAATGTTGTCGCACGGATGATAAGTGCGCTTGGCATAGGAAAACGGTTAAAGGTGTTAGAGATAGGTACTGGTTCAGGGTATCAGACAGCAATCCTTTCGCACCTCTATCGTCGGGTCTATTCTATCGAAAGACATGCTGCCTTGCTCGCCGATGCTGAGGCGAGACTTGAGTACGTTAAATGCTTCAATGTTACTACGCAGGTAGGCGATGGTCAAAAAGGTTGGCCGGCACAGTCACCGTTTGATCGCATTATAGTCGCGGCATCAACCCAGAACATACCTGACATTCTTTTGGGTCAATTGGCGGAAGATGGTGTTATGGTAACGCCCGTTGGGCCAGAACACGGGGTTCAGAAGGTAATGCGTATTGCAAAAAACCGAGATGGAGTCGATGTTCAGGATCTTTTTGATGTTCGGTTTCTGCCGTTGATTGAGGGGATGCCTAGGACAGATGGAACTACCAGCAGGTAAAGCTATTTTTTTTGAGGAATTGATGAGACGGAAAACTGTCCGTTTTATGATACTGGCGAAGTTGCTTGGACTGTTAGCTGGCTGCGGGTCTCTAAGCGATGGCGGGGGGAGATTTGTCGATTATGTAAAATCACCTCACGAGCGATCTGCCTACGTTGTGCAGCGAGGCGACACTGTTTACCGGATCTCAAAGAAATTTGGTGTTCCAATACGAAATATTATTAACGACAATCAGCTTTCACCACCATATCGTCTGCAGATTGGCGATCAAATACGAATCACGAGGTTNGTTGGTGCCGCCAATCACACGGTGCGTAAAGGGGATACGCTGTATTCTATTTCTCGCCAGAACCACGTTTCAGTCAGTGCACTGGCGCGACTAAACAACGTAAAAGCACCCTATCGAATTAGAATAGGGCAAATATTGAGATTGCCAAAAAATCGACAAGTCGCTTCGAACCAATATTCAAAATTGAGAGGGACACCAAAAANATCCAAGACGAGAAGGTCAAAAAAAGTACCGGAATTGAGGGCTCCACCGCGCACCTCATCTCGTTTTTTATGGCCTGTGCGCGGNAAAATCATTTCTAGATTTGGGAAAAAGAAGGGAGGTTTATACAATGATGGGCTCAATATCGCAGCGGCTGCCGGTTCGCCAGTGAGAGCAGCAGAAAATGGTGTTGTTGCTTATGGCGGCAGTGAATTGGCAGGTTTTGGTAACCTGATTTTGATTAAGCATTCTGGAGGATATGTGACAGCCTACGCACATAATTCTGTGCTTTTAGTTAAACGGGGCCAGACAGTACGGCGAGGTCAAATTATCGCAAAAGTTGGAAGTACGGGAGCAGTTGCACGCCCGCAACTGCATTTTGAAATTCGGAAGGGCAGGCGCTCGGTTAATCCGTTAAGGCATCTGGTCCGAAGGACAGCTGCNCGTTATTAGTTTAATGATTTGCCCAATCGTCCTGCTAGATCTTGGATGTACTGCCAGGCGACACGTCCGGATCTCGCACCCCGAGTAACCGCCCATTCATTTGCTTCCTTTTTCCAGTCCATACATTTTGTTTCTAATTCAAAATATTCTATGTAGTGTTTCACCATCGTAAGATAGGTTTCTTGGGTACAATTATGAAAACCTAGCCAAAGACCAAAACGATCGGAGAGCGACACCTTTTCTTCAACTGCCTCGGAAGGATTNATAGAGGTAGATTGTTCATTCTCCATCATGTCTCGCGGCAGTAGATGACGCCGGTTAGAGGTAGCATAAAAAATCACATTTTTGGGACGGCCTTCAATTCCTCCTTCTAGAAGGGCTTTCAGCGATTTGTAACTAGCATCCTCTCCATCAAAAGANAGATCATCACAAAAAACAAGNCATGGTCGTGGAGTTTCTCGCAATATGGCAAGTAAATTTGGCAGTGTGGGGATATCTTCTCGGTGTATCTCGATTAGTGCAATTCGAGATGACACATCCTTTATATTGCGGTTTACTTCGGCGTGCGCTGCCTTTACGAGAGAACTTTTTCCGGAACCGCGTGCGCCCCAAAGTAATGCATTATTTGCAGGCAATTGCTTTGAAAACCGTTCAGTGTTTTCAAGCAGCAACGCGATTTGTCTGTCTATGCCCTGCAGCAAGGTTATGTCTACTCGATTGATTTGGTCAACCGGTTCGAGCCAGCGCCGGTCTGCTTGCCAAACATATCCATCGGCCAGATTAAATTCATTTTTTAGCTCGTCTTTCGGTGCAATTTTTTCAAGTGCTATTGCAATTCTTTCGAGAAATTTGTTTGCTAGATTATCAATTTTCATCTTTTAACACTCGTTGTGATATAGCTATTCTTAGGAGGTATCATGAATGATTTAGAAGAAGTACTTTTTTAAAACATTTATGTTGAAAAATTTGGTATGTCAGCGATGTTGTTCAGAATTGAAATTGCTGCGGTTCTGAGTATAGTCGCGTCTCATCCAACTAAATGGCCTTTGATTTTGCCAACATCAGTACGGTAAGGAGAGTTCAATGTTGATTTCAACTGCATGGGCACAAAGCGGTGGAGCTGCTGGTGGTGGNGGGTTAATGCAGACCATTATCATGATGGTGCTTATTTTCGGTGTNTTTTATTTTCTAATGATCCGGCCACAGCAAAAGAAAGTGAAAGCGCATCGCGAGATGATTAGTGCGCTACGCCGTGGAGATAAGGTTGTTACCGCAGGGGGTATCTACGGCACCGTTGCAAAGGTTACAAATGAGGCAGAAGTTGCACTTGAAATAGCTGACGGAGTTCGTGTTCGAGTAGCCCGCGGTACAATTTCGGAGGTTATATCCAAAACAGAGCCGGCTAATGACACGGCGAAGAAATAGCTTTTTAAAAAAAGTCGGGCTGNGTAATGCTTAATTTTCCGACATGGAAAAAAATACTCATCTTGACTATTTGTGGGATGGGCTTTTTGTATGCCGTTCCCAACTTTTTTAAGGAAGGAACATTCGATCTTGGCAGTGAATGGTTGCCTGGCAAGCGAATGAATTTAGGGCTCGACTTGCAAGGAGGGCTCCATCTCTTGATGGATGTTGATGTGGATTCCGTCTTTAAGCAGCAAGTAGAAAACCTGAAGTCATCAGTGCGCATAACGCTTCGACAAGCTAAGGCACGCAGTTCGGGTATATCTATCTCAGGTAACAGTGTTCGATTTAAATTGCTTGATCCTAGTAAGACCGAGGCCGTGCGCAAAAAGTTGCGCGATCGAATTGGTAATCTTGAATATGAGGTTGATGAAAATGGTTCTTTCGCCATTGCGTATTCTCCAAAGTTTTTAGCTGAACAAAAAGACGATATCCTTAGTCGCACTGTGGAGGTGATACGTCGTCGTATTGATGCAACCGGGACATTGGAAGCATCAATACAACGTCAAGGGGAAAAACGCATTTTGGTCCAAGTTCCGGGCGGTGATGCTTCGCTTAAAGACAAGTTCAAACCCGCTAAGCTTACCATCCAGAAGGTAAAAAAAATGCACCTNTGCACCGACTCTCCAAGNAGAATGCGAGGTGGAACACAGCTCATGCGTTCAGATGACACAGACGCTAGTGGACAACCAATCTGTTATACCGTTGAAAAACGGGTGAGAGTTGGTGGAGAAAACATTGTCGATGCAGCCGGTACGTACCATGAAAATCGTCCTGCAGTTACTTTCCGTTTCGATACCATAGGAGCACGTAAATTCTGCAAAGCAAGTCGGGAAAATGTTAATCGACAACTTGCAATTATCCTTGACAAAAAAGTCATAAGCGCTCCGGTCATCAACGAACCGATTTGTCAAGGTAACGGCGTGATAACCGGGCGTTTTTCAATTAANGAAGCNCAAGAAACAGCCCTGCTCATTCGCGTTGGTGCGCTGCCGGCAGGCGTNACTTTTCTAGAGGAGCGGAGCGTCGGGCCGGGTCTTGGCAGAGATTCAATCGAGGCCGGAAAAGCTGCGAGTATAATTGGGTTCGTAGCAGTGCTTGTTTTTATGGTGTTGGTCTACGGGCGTTTTGGCCTGATGGCTGATATTGCGCTTTTTATCAATGTAGCCTTGTTGACAGCGTTGCTTTCTGCTCTTCAGGCGACGTTAACCTTGCCAGGCATAGCTGGAATAGTTTTGACGGTTGGAATGGCAGTTGATGCGAATGTTCTTATTTTTGAGAGAATTAGGGANGAATTACGTTCCGGAAGAACGCCTATTAACGCCGTTGAAGCAGGATATAGTCGGGCGTTGGTTACTATTATTGATTCCAATCTTACAACACTTATTGCGGCAATTTTACTTTATGCATTTGGGTCAGGGCCTATTCAAGGNTTCGCTGTGACGCTTACTTTTGGGCTCATCACTTCCATGTTTACAGCCATAATGGTTACACGATTAATGGTGGTTACCTGGCTAAGGTCAGCCCGCCCAACAGAGATGATGATTTAAGGCATCTACAAACATGATTAAGCTCCGCCTCGTTCCGGACAACACAAGTATAGCTTTCATAGAAAAGCGTTTTGTTGCACTGATTTTTTCAATAGTTCTAATCCTCGGATCGCTTAGTTTACTTGGGGGGAAGGGACTTAATCTGGGGATAGATTTTTTAGGTGGTATTCTCGTTGAAGTTAAAACTGACGGTCCTGCAGATGTTGCTGGTCTGAGAAACAAGATTAGCAATNTAGGGCTAGGCGAGGTTTCCATACAGGAATTCGGGGCTCCTGACGACGTGCTAATTCGGGTTCAACGCCAGAAGGGTGGCGATGCGCAACAACAGGAGGCTGTGGCTATAATTTCTGAGGCGATTAAGNAAGAGGTAATAGAATTTCGTCGAACTGAGACGGTTGGCCCGACTGTTGGTGCCGAGCTCAAAGAAGCNGCTATTCTGGCGGTGCTGTTGGCTATCGGCGCCATTCTGCTTTACGTGTGGTTTCGTTTTGAGTGGCAGTTTGGCTTGGGGGCTGTGATTGCTCTTAGTCACGATGTGCTAGCAACAATTGGTTTATTCTCGCTCTTAGGACTCGAATTTAANNTAGCTTCTGTAGCCGCATTATTAACAATAGCCGGTTACTCTATTAATGATACTGTTGTNATATATGATCGCGTCCGTGAAAATATGCGCCGATACAAGAGCATGCCTCTTACTGAACTATTTAATAAGTCCATAAATGAGACGCTTGCTCGCACGGTCATGACTAGCGTGACAACGTTGCTAGCTTTACTGGCGCTAGTGGTATTAGGCGGCGAGGTAATCCGTGGGTTCTCAATCGCTCTAATATTTGGCGTGCTGATTGGAACATACTCATCAGTGGCTCTTGCAGTCCCCACTTTACTATATCTTAGGGTCGAGCGAAATGGCGGCGGTGAAGGTAAATATTCATCGCAATCAGGAGAATAAGGGGTCGTTGGATGGACGTGAGTACCAGCGTCCCAGAGGGTCTCCAAGTCGTTGATAGCTATGGGCCCGGGCGGTTCAGAATAGCATCGGTGGTTTGGAGCAGCTGCGTTATTGTTACTCCGGAGCAGACTGTTGAGTGGCCAATTTCAAGTATCATAGATGTCAACGCAGATAGCCTTAGACCCATTTTTAGTGCTGACCCAGGTATAGAAGTTCTGCTGATCGGAACCGGGAAAAAAATGGAACGTATTCCAAATGAGNTGAGGGAATGCATTCGGACCCAGGGGGTTGGTGTGGACAGCATGGACACCGGAGCTGCGTGTCGAACCTATAATGTTCTGTTAGCCGAGGGTCGTAGAGTCGCAGCTGCATTAATGTTGGTTTAGCTTCGTCTCTCCAATGCAGCAATTAAAACAGACATATCTTCCAAACGATCAGCTATACTTACCAAATTTATCACTTCTTCTGACTGTTTTTCATTACCAAATTTTGAAAACAGTTTACTGAATTTTGACTCCAATTCTTTCTCAGTCATAGGGTTGGCCGGGTGCCCTTTCTGATATTTCAGAGTATGAGTGTACTGTGAGCCATTTTTGAGGCCTACGGTTATCCGGCAAGGCATGCTTTCTGGATGCATGGCGGACATCTCCGGATTAGAGCTGGCAGTTATTTTTTTTATTAAGCCTGATAATTGGGTATTTTTTAGCATTTCAGTGGTGAAGGAAGCATCATCGACAGCTCCTTCTAGTAGCGCCACAGCCACCACATAGGGTAGGCTGTGGTCTGCTGTCTCCCTGCTTGATGGAGACCATCGAGACTGATCGCTACACATCATTTCGTAACCCCTATGATACGTATCTATGTGGATATTTTCTATCGCGTTTAGCGATATCTGTTTCCGTATTTCAAGCGCGATCCAGACGGCGGTTTGCCCGTGTACACAAATTGGAAACGCCTTAATGTCAGAATNCAGAATACGTTCCGGCGACAGCCCTTTCTCAATATTCCAATTGAATTTCCCAACAACATCCCATAGACCGTGTCGTCCCTCTATGGGCATGCTAGGAGCCGTGAAACCTTCTTTGGCAAGGAGAGCCGCAAACACTCCATTACGAGCAGCATTTGCCGCCGCACACCCCTTCCAGGAACTAAGTTGACCTTGACGTGTTCGGATCATCGCCATGTTTGGAATAAGTGCCATTGAGAGGCTATGGAGAAGTTCTTTACGATTGAGGCCGATTAATTTTCCTACGGTTAAAGCCGAGGCGCACACTCCACAAACAGGCTGATCCCAACCCTGACCATTTATATCGACGGCGTCACATAGGCGACAATAAATTTCGTAGCCGATTGCCATGGCTGTTAGAAACGATGCTCCACTTTTTTCGCCTATCTCAGATCCAGCGAAAAGAGCACCTATTATATCACTTGGATGGCCGCCGCTCTTAACACGATAGTTATCATTCATGTCCAGAACGCGGATCCCAACACTATTTGCAAATGCAGCCATATCTGGTGAAGCGGAAACACCAGTACCTAAAATCGTTGCAGATGTTTCCATCTTGAACCGTTCGCTAAAATTTCTGGCAGCTATGGAAACAGGATGATTAAATCCACCGGCAAGACATCCAATTGTATCCAGTAGTCTACTTTTGCAAGCTTCAATAGTGGGTTGTGACAAAACATCGAATTTTGTNTCAAGAGTAAAATCCACAAGATTTTCTGCTGTCTCATCCACAGATAAAGTTCCAGTAATGATTATGAATTCTCTTACGGTCCAGTTTTNNTCGATCTATTATATGCTTGCGTGCAAACAGGTGTAAAAAGTTTTGCAAGGCTATTACATATTTTAAGATGAAACTTAATTATTTACTTATGATTTAACTGCGGTTGACTGAGTAACCTAATGGACTGGAATGACAATGATATCTATTGTCGTGACCTCGTTCGGCGTGTGGCGCATGATGCATACGTCGTGAGTCTTTTTGCGCCGGTTGAAAAACGTTCTGCACTCTGGGCGATTCATGCTTTCAATCATGAAATTGCCAAAGTTCGAGAAACTGTATCTGAAGCAATGCTGGGCGAGATAAGATTACAATGGTGGTTAGATGCCATTGAAGAAATTTACAAAGGAAAGCCACGACAGCACCAGATTGTTCAAGCGCTGGCTAGGGCGCATGANAGGTGGGGTTTAGATAGAGAGGAATTACAAACCCTTATTATGGGAAGAATGAATGATCTNAAAAATAAACCTTTTGCAAACGTAGAGGACCTATTTGCTTATATCGATAAAACCGTAACCCCTTTAAACCGCTTAGCTTTAAAGGTGCTTGAGGCGCCAGAAAATGAAAATAATGAGCTTGCAGTTAGTACTGCATCTCTTAGTTATGGCATTGCAGGTCTGTTAAGGGCAGCGCCATATTTTTTTAAACAGAATCGAAATTTCTTACCCGTAGATTTGATGGTTGAGGCGGGCCTCAGTGAACGNNCTTTGCTCTCACTCAGGCCATCTCCGGAATTATCAAAGATAATTGCCAGGCTCGGGGAAATAGCCTTTTTGCGTTTAAATGAAGTGGCTGACATCACGCTACCACGTGCGGCATACCCTGCAGTACTGTCGGCTGTTCAGGCACGCTGGTATCTGATGCGCCTGAAGCGGGTCAATTACGATCCATATACTTATGCTGTTACGTTACCCATNCCTTTTCACGAGGTGCGGCTTGCANTCAAGGTATGGAGCAGAAAATGGCAGTAGGATAATTCCGCTNGGTTAAGTTTAAGATAGCCAGTCTTCGAGGGCATTATTAGCTCGAGAGGTGTATGCGAGTTTACGCTCGCGGCCCCGGAGTTTGCGTTTTCCCTCTGGATTAATGGGNGGGGGAAATAAGCCAAAATTAATATTCATGGGCTGAAAAGTAGAGCTCTCTGCCCCTTTAGTAATGTGATTGATCAGTGCGCCTAGGGCAGTNGTCAGTGGCGGTNCTGTTACGNTGGTTGCTAAATTTTCAGCGGCTGCAAAACGGCCCGCTAATAGGCCTATAGCGGCAGATTCTACGTAACCCTCTACACCGGTAATTTGGCCTGCAAAGCGGATGCGGGGGTCCGTTTTTAAGCGCAATTGACCATCAAGTAAACGCGGACTGTTCAAAAAAGTATTCCGATGAAGGCCGCCAAGCCGTGCGAACCGTGCATTTTCAAGCCCTGGTATCATTTGAAAGATGCGAGTTTGTTCGGCATACTTAAGTTTTGTTTGAAAACCCACCATATTGTATAGAGTGCCTAANGCATTATCTTGTCGGAGCTGTACTATTGCATAAGGTTTTTGGGTTGGATTTCGCGGGTTTGTTAATCCTACCGGCTTTAGCGGTCCGAAACGAAGTGTTTCTGGGCCTCGTTCTGCCATAACCTCNAGTGGAAGACAGCCTTCGAAATAGGGTGTTTCCTCCCAGCACTTAAACGCTGTTTTTTCACCCTGATTAACTTCCTCTAAAAACGCCAGGTATTGCTCTTTGGTCATCGGAAGGTTGATATAATCTGCGCCGTCACCCTTATCATAGCGAGATTGGAACCATGCGATGTCGAAATTAATGCTGTCTCTATAAACGATTGGCGCAATAGCATCAAAGAAAGCGAGAGTGTCCTCGCCCGTGGTATTCAGAATTGAAGCACTTAAATCCTCTGATGTAAGAGGNCCGGTCGCCACTATGACATTGTCCCAATCTTCCGATGGGATTTCTGTGATCTCACCTCTTTCTATTTCGATTAGAGGTTCATCATTTATGGCATTGGTAATCATATTGCTAAAGCCGTCCCGGTCTACTGCAAGGGCGCCTCCAGCTGGTACCTTGTTAGAATCTGCGGCTGAAAGGATAATCGACCCGCATCGACGCATTTCCTCGTGTAANAATCCTACAGCGTTACTGAGTGCGTCATCAGAGCGAAACGAGTTGGAACAAACCAATTCAGCCAACCCATCTGTTTTATGAGCCTCGGTGCCACGGGTTGGGCGCATCTCATGAATGATTGTCGGCACACCCGCTTGGGCAGCTTGCCAAGCAGCTTCAGAGCCTGCCAAGCCGCCGCCAATTACGTGGATGGGTGNTTTTTTCTTAGACATTATNNNTGCCGACTTAGCGATTGTAGATAGTTNGCACGCTTTCATTTAAATTATTCAATAGNTTTGAAAGAGGCAGATTAAGGGCATTCCAGAGTCAAGTCATGGAGAAAATACGTTTGCCTTAAAGGCTTTTTCTTTGTGAACGTTCGTTTTGTTTTTTTAATATTGTTCTCAAATATTGACCTGTATAGCTTTTTTTTACTTTGGCAATCTCTTCCGGGGTCCCACATGCCACTAATTTTCCACCATTGTCCCCCCCCTCCGGCCCAAGGTCGATAATATGATCGGCTGTTTTGATTACATCGAGATTATGTTCGATGACTACAACTGTGTTACCCGTGTCGACTATCGCGTGCAGTACCTCAAGTAACTTTCGTATATCCTCAAAATGAAGACCAGTGGTAGGTTCATCTAGTACGTAGAGAGTCCGGCCGGTGGCCCGTTTTGAGAGTTCTTTCGCGAGTTTCACCCGCTGCGCCTCCCCGCCGGAAAGTGTTGTTGCTTGCTGGCCGATTTGTACATAACCAAGTCCGACGCGGTTAAGGGTTACCAATTTATCTCGTATNGAAGGAACAGCACTGAAAAACTCTGCTCCTTCCTCTACCGTCATGGCAAGGACGTCAGCGACAGATTTATTCTTGAACCGCACCTCCAAGGTCTCTCGATTGTAGCGTCTACCTTCGCAAACATCGCACTGGACATATACATCTGGTAAAAAATGCATTTCGATTTTTATNACTCCATCACCCTGACAGGCTTCGCATCGACCGCCTTTAACATTGAATGAGAAACGCCCAGGAGCATATCCTCTTGCTTTTGCCTCGGGTAAGTTTGCATACCATTCTCGTATTGGNGTGAATGCACCTGTGTAGGTTGCTGGGTTAGAACGAGGCGTNCGTCCGATTGGTGACTGGTCAATTTCTATAATCTTGTCCAAGTNTTCCAAACCTTTGATATTCTCGTAGGCNCCGGGAATNGCTCGGGAGTTATTTAAATGCCGTGCCAATGCTCGGTATAGTGTTTCAACAGTAAATGTCGATTTTCCACTTCCGGATACGCCGGTCACGCACGTCAAAGTTCCAAGAGGCACCTCNGCACACAAATTCCTGAGATTGTTCGCCGATGCCCCATTTATTTCAAGTTTTGGTGTTGNTTTGGTATTCCGTCGCTTTTGGGGTACNACNATCTGACGTTCTCCACACAAATACTGACCTGTCACACTTTTTGAACATGCCATCACCTCTTGCGGTGTTCCGAAAGAAACAAGGCTCCCACCGTGACGCCCCGCACCTGGGCCAAGGTCGACTAACATGTCAGCTGCACACATAGCNTCTTCGTCATGCTCTACCACTATTACNGTGTTGCCTAGGTCCCGAAGGTGCCGCAGGGTTTCTAGTAATCTCTGATTATCNCGTGGGTGAAGACCGATTGACGGCTCATCAAGTACATATAGCACACCGACTAGGCCGGATCCTATTTGAGATGCAAGCCTAATACGCTGACTTTCACCCCCAGAAAGCGTGCCGGAAGACCTTTCAAGTGAAAGATATTCAAGTCCGACGTTAGCAAGGAAGCCGAGCCTCTCACGAATTTCTTTTAGGATACGCTCAGCGATTTTCCGTTGATTAGTGTTTAAGGAGTTTTCCAGTACTTGAAACCACTCTACGGCTTGGCCAATCGACTTTGTACATACTTCGCTGATGTGGAGACCGGCAACTTTNACTGCTAAAGCTTCGGGTTTGAGGCGCGCTCCCTTGCATGTCTCACAAGGGTTTTTGGTCTGATAGCGTTCAAGCTCTTCCCGTATCCAATTTGAGTCTGTTTCACGCCAACGGCGGGCCATGTTGGGGATAACACCTTCAAAAGGCTTATTGGTCGTATAGTTTCGAAGGCCATCGTCATACTCCAGCGCAATCGATACATTGCCGGTACCAAAAAGAATAGCACCTCTAACTTCATCTGGCAGTTCCCCAAATGGTGTGGTCATTTGTACGCCAAAATGGCGCGCTAAACTTTTGAGTGTCTGTTGATAATAGGGAGAGGAGGAATTTGACCAGGGGGCGATTGCCCCGTCCCGAAGGCTCTTAGAGNTGTCAGGTACAGCAAGTTCNGGGTCGAACGTCATTCTAGTTCCGAGCCCGTCGCAAGTAGGGCAAGCTCCGAAAGGATTATTAAAGGAAAATAGTCGTGGTTCTATTTCATCTATTGTGAAACCAGACACGGGGCANGCAAAACGAGCGGAAAATATGCTTCGTTCTCCACTGTCGGCATCTTCAGCAATNGCTAACCCATCCGACAGTTCAAGTGCTGTTTCAATTGAGTCCGCAAGACGTTCTTGAATGTCATCACGCAATACCACTCGATCAACAACCACCTCTATGTCATGTTTGCGCTTTTTATCGAGCGCCGGGGTATCATCGAGTTCATAAATTTCACCATCAATTTTGACCCTTTGAAAACCGCGTTTTTGTAAATCCTTCAGTTCCCGACGATATTCTCCCTTTCTTCCTCTTACGATGGGCGACAACAAATACAGCCTGCTGCCTTTTTTTAGAGCCAAAACTTTGTCTACCATTTGACTTACCGTTTGGCTTTCGATTGGCAGTCCAGTTACAGGAGAGAAAGGTGTTCCTACCCTTGCAAAGAGCAAGCGAAGATAATCATAAATTTCGGTGACTGTACCAACTGTAGAACGTGGATTACGGCTGGTCGTTTTTTGCTCAATAGATATTGCGGGGGAAAGTCCCTCGATGGAGTCCACATCAGGTTTTTGCATCATCTCAAGAAATTGACGAGCATAAGCTGAAAGGCTCTCCACGTAGCGGCGCTGCCCTTCTGCATAGATTGTATCGAAGGCTAGAGAGGACTTGCCGGATCCTGAAAGGCCTGTGATGACGATCAGTTGATCACGAGGCAAATCTATGTCGAAATTCTTNAGGTTATGTTCGCGGGCGCCACGTATACTAATCGAGTCGGCCATTTTAAGTTAATGTTCCACTATATGATGATTGGCTGTAAAAAAATTATTCAGTATTAATATAGGGCCCACAATGGCTTGAGACGATAACTTTTATCGGAGATTTGTATGGAGAGGTAGCGCTGCGGTAATATGCTGATAGAAATAGCTTGCGTTATATTTGGTGCACTTAAACAGCGGGTTTAATACGGGAGAAATCAATGTCCGGAAGCGTTAACAAAGTAATACTGGTAGGAAACTTAGGTCGTGAACCGGAGGTGCGTACCATGCAGAACGGCGGAAAGGTCTGTAATCTGTCGATAGCTACTTCCGAACGGTGGAAAGATCGTAATAGTGGTGAACAGCAAGAACGGACAGAATGGCATAGAGTGGTTGTTTTTGACGATCGACTGGTCGATGTCGCGGAACGGTATTTGCAAAAAGGGGCGAAGGTCTTTCTTGAAGGCGAGCTTCAGACCCGAAAATGGACAGACCAATCAGGCCAAGAAAAATATACAACCGAAGTAGTNCTTCGNAAATTTAGAGGACAGCTTACAATGTTAGACTCTCGCGGAGGAGGAGGCGCTGGNCAGGAGATCTCTCAGAATTACTCACCGCCCGAGGACTCTGGCCCCGCACCGGCAGGCAGCAGTGATCTTGATGATGAAATTCCGTTTTAAGAATATCCACGGGATAGGCAATGTCATTTGANTTGACAGATCTCAGGGTTTCGGCAATCAAGNTTTTTAAAACGTTAAAAGCTGATAATCTTTAAGCAATATCTCACTAAAAACTGATATTTGACTAATTACAGCTGTCCATGAAATCAGAGCCTAGTCCTTTGTTCCCCTAAAATAGACTTTGGGGAAAGAAACGATAGATCCTACCGCGACAAAAAANGGAAAAACCCTCTCCGAGCTCTCCTCCTCAAAGTTTTCGTGAGGTGCTTGATGCCTGTTATTTTATTTATTTGGGCTTTGTCCCGTATTCCATGACTGTAGTACTTTCGGGGATNTGCCTGCAGGTGCAATTTAAAGTGTTTCGGCCAGTCTCCTTACNGGAATGGATTATGCCTGTTCTGCTGCAAGCTCGTGAGGTGGGATGTACTATTTACTGTTCAGTTTAAATCAACAAACAAAATACATTTCGTATTCCAGCTGAACTTGTAGCAAGTGGGATGGTTAGCCGTTTGGACGTAAGCAATTTACTAAAGCATTTGTTAGTGACCTGCTGAAGTATTACCCGCGCCGAATTGCCTCATGGAAATTTAGAGAAAAGAGAGCAATTGTTGATTCCTGAAACAATATTTTAAAGAGAAGCGACTTAATGACTGTACAATTAGATGTCTTACCCAAACTTATTGAGCTTGAACAAATCGTCGTAGGTGGAACGTCAACTGCTGACACAGTGAGTAAATTAGGGTCATCAGACGTGTTTAAAGAGTTAGTGGTTTGGCTCACAAACACCGTGATTGATTCACCGGATTTAATGAATGAACTTGCTTCTTTAAACAACATTAGGGCTATACCTATTGTTCGTCGCCTTAGGACTTGTTATTCCCAGCCTCTGAAATTTGTGTTTTCTGATTTGGCAGAGCTCAGCAAAATTCTTGCACCACATGCATCAGAGGCTATCATGGGCTTCAGAAATGAACTTCTAGATGATGGTGCAGGTAAAATCCGTTTATCAAAGGTCCTATCAGAGGGACCCTTCAATTCCTATTTTAAAAATTACGAACAAGAACTGACAAATAACAATCCGCACGCCTTATATCCGACATCACCATATCGAGAAAGCCGTGGCTCCGTAACGACTGGCTCTGATGATCATGCATTTGAGGCAGTCATGTCATGCCATACTTTCACGTCGATACGTATTGAAGAGAATATATTGAGTCTAACTAATACCACCTTAAGTGATATCTACCAACCGCTAGAACGCTGTATTTGCCTTGTAGACGAAAATGTAGATAAGCATTTTGGAAGGGACATTGAGGACTACTTTAAGGGTTGTTCAACGCACCTGGAAAAATTAGTCTACCGGGCTATGGAGGTTGATAAAGCGCTCAATACTGTTGAAAAGATATTGGGCAATTTTAAGTCGCTCGGAGTCTCAAGGAATGAGCCCGTACTAATTATTGGGGGCGGCGTTTTAGCGGATATCGGTGGCTTGGCTTGCGCTCTTTACCACCGCAATACACCCTATATCATGGTTGGGTCATCAATAGTCTCTGCTATAGACGCTGGACCATCACCTCGTACTTGCTGTGATGGTTATGGATACAAAAATTTACTTGGCTCCTACCACACGCCGATCCTTACAATAACAGATCGTTCGTTTTTTAAGACTCTTAAAATTGGCTGGCTCCGGCACGGAGTGGCTGAAATAATTAAAATGGGTGTTGTGAAGGATGAGGAATTGTTTTGTGACCTCGAGGAAGTGGGTGCAGATTTGTTCAAGTCAAAATTTGGTATTGAACAGGAAAATATTAAAACAAAAAATATAGTAGAAAAATCGAACAAAATTTTGGCCGGCGCTATGCGGAGTTACGTTTCTGCCGAATACGAGAATTTATACGAAACACATCAATGCAGACCTCATGCGTATGGTCACACCTGGTCACCTGGTTTTGAAATAAAAGCTGGTTTATTGCATGGGCACGCAGTTTCAATAGGAATGGGTTTTGGTGCTTTCTTGAGTAGAAAAAAGGATTGGATAGATGACGAAACTTTCCTTCGGATTATTAGATTGATAGAAAGTTTCGAGCTCAGTCTTTGGCACGACATACTACTAGAAGAACCATTAATTTGGGAATCGCAGGAACGCATTATAGAAAAACGCGGAGGTAATCTCGCAGCTCCCGTTCCTAAGCACAGAATTGGAAATTGTGGATACATTAATGAACTCGGGCGTGAAGAACTAAAAAGTTCTATTTCCGGGTATCATTCTTTTTGCCAGAGCCTTGAACGTAAAGGTATTGGCGTTGAACCGCTTTGCAGTGATGTTGGTCTGGAAGACCCCTCTACTGTGCATGTTCCGCTAAAATCTGCTTTTGCCGCCGAATAATTGATAGGTTTACAGATGAAAACGCTCAGGCCGATAACACCACATTCCATTTTGACTGAAAAGTTAAAACAACTTAGGAATGACCCGTCATTGAAGGAAACAAGCGAGGTTTTTCAGAAAGAGTTAAACCGCGTCTATAATTTAGCATCCGGCCTAGATAAGTACCTTGAGGAAAATACCACAAGTGAGCCTGCATACTTAGCATCTCTTTCGCAAGAAACACGCGAATTCGACTGGGAAGCCGATCGTTTGAAAGATGATGTCTTTTTGGAAGCTGAAATGTTATCGGGGCATGTTGAAGGGCAATTCCTTAAAACACTTGTTTCTGCAACTAAATCAAAAAATATTTTGGAAATAGGCATGTTTACTGGTTATTCGGCAATCTCAATGGCAAGGGGACTGCCCGATGACGGAGAATTAATAGCATGTGAAATAGATGATGAGGCTGCTGCCATCGCAGAGAAAAATATACTTTCCGCTGGTTTGGAGAAAAAAATAAAGATTATAATCGGTCCAGCGTTGGATACCTTGAATAAAATATCAAAACAAAATTTAACGTTTGATTTGATTTTTGTTGATGCCGACAAACAAAATTATACAAAGTATGTGCAATATATTCTGAAGCGCAATCTCCTGCGCATTGGCGGCCTATGTGTGGTCGACAATACTCTCCTTCAAGGAGAAGTATACTTGGATGAGTCTGACAGATCTGAAGCCGGTCACGCAATAAATTCGTTTAACCAATACTTGAATAATGAAAAACGAATGGAACAAGTTATAATACCACTTCGTGATGGCGTTACTGTGTCCGAGCGCATAAGATAAAAGCATATATCATGAAGGCTAAAATACGTGGTCGCCTGCACAGCATTTTTTACTTTCTGGTGTTGATCGGTTTTGCCCCCATAAGTTTTTTTATTTTTTGTATCGCTAACTTGATGCGTTTGTTTTTGCGGAACACTGTTATGACAAGAACGAATAGTAAGAACATTCTCCTAACAGGTGGAAAGATGACAAAGGCGTTACAGCTAGCCAGGCTATTGCACAGATCTGGACATAAAGTTTACCTTTCCGAAGTAAAAAAATTTAGTTGTTCAGGGCATGCTTTTTCAACTTGCATACATAAATTTGTGTTGCTCCCTAACCTAAATGAAGGTCTCAGTTCCTACCTCAGTGCAATTCGTAATATCGTGAAGACCGAAAAAATAGACCTCGTGATTCCTGTTGCCAGTCCAAAGGTCGTACATTTTGACTCTCATGTTAAAAAAGCCTTAAAGGATGAATGTCAATTCGTCCATTTTGATATGGAGGTCCTGAAATTGCTCGACGATAAACATCGTTTGTGTGAAACAGCCTCAGAATTGGATTTGACTGCACCTGAAGTACATAGAATTACAAAGAGTAAAGATTTAGATCGCATTGATTTTAACCTGTCAAAAAAGAAATTTATTCTTAAAAATCTTTCATATGATCCTCTAAATAGACTTGATAGGCCGCTGATACCGTTTTCCGGGCAAACAGAGTACTTTAACAAATTTAGTTTTTCAGAGAAAAATTCTTGGGTATTACAAGAATTTATAGAGGGCACAGAATACTGTACTCATTCGATGGTCTACAAAGGCAAAGTGCTGCTGCATTGCTGTTGTCTATCATCGGAGTTTCAGCTTCGGTATAAGCATATTGATCACAGACAAATCTTTGATTGGGTAAGTTCCTTTTCTAAAAAATTAGGCCTTACAGGTCAGATTTCGTTTGATTTTATTGAAAATAATAAGGGCGAGATCATGCCCATTGAGTGCAATCCACGTACACACTCAGCTGTTACTACTTTTTATAATTCGACACGGCTCGCGGACACTTATGTTAACCCGTCTTCCTTTGTGAAGTGTGATGTTGTTATACCGAGAGAAGATGCGCGCGAGACTTATTGGATTTACCATGAATTATTCGAGCTATTTTCAGCATTTTCCATCACTAGGCTCCTTGAAAAAACTAAACTCTTTACACGTGGAAAAGAGGCACTTTTTGACGTGCATGATCCGCTTCCATTCTTAATGGTTTATCATTGGCAAATTCCATTATTGTTATTAACGGCGATTTTTACTGGCGAAAAGTGGTTAAGGATTGATTTCAATATCGGTAAACTCGTCGAGCCTGGTGGAGATTAATTTTGACTGATGATAAGCACGTGTACCATGTTTGCGGTTCGCCAACGTCTGAATTCTTCCACGAGCTTTCACTTATTTATGCAAAGAACACAATCCTTCCAAAGGGATGGAAAGAAGATTTTATTGTAATTGAGCCTAACGGCAGATGGCGCATTGGACACTCTTTATCTCAATTGTCCGATGCAAGAGCATCAAAAGAAATAATCAATAACCTGCAAAAAGGGTCAGTAATAGTCCCCCACCTGTTTTGCTATGAAGGGATGACAGAGTGCAGAGACTTTTTTGAAAAAACGTTATCGTTTAAAATGATCGGGTCGACGGGTTCTGTGATGGCGCTAGCCGCGGATAAAAATCGCACACGTAAGTGTGTGGTCCAAAATGGGGTGAATATAGCAGACGGTGGGCTAACGTCGGAGATTGATGTTCAATCACTTTCTTTTCCGATAATAATAAAGCCTAATAGGCATGATAATTCCATTGGTTTAACAATGGTGACCCGACCAAACGAATTACAAGGTGCAATCGAATTGGCTGAAGCATCGGATATGTCTGTCCTAGCAGAAAAATACATACCCGGGCGCGAGATTAGGGTTGCTGTATTAGAAACATCAGGGGGTTATCTTATCCCTCCCATTATCGAATACTTAGTTACTCCTCAGAACCCTATTCGAACTACTTCTGATAAATTAAAAATTGATGCAATGGGAAAACCGCAAGACCAAGCGTTATCAACACCGGTCAAGATGGTTTGCCCAGCTGATATTGATTGTGATTTATACGAGGAAATTCGATCTCAAGCTCTTAGTGCTCATAAAGCACTTGGCGCCAGGCATTATTCTCTTTTTGATTTTCGGATAGAACACGGGTCAAACAGGCCGATTTTCTTGGAAGCAGGATTATTTTGGTCTTTTAGTAACGCCGCAATGATCACAAAAATGCTGCTAGCTAGCAATATGGACATCCCCTCTATTATCAAAGACGTCTGGGAGTGCAGAGATTTCGTGAGCGAGCACTAGAATTGTTCGAATAGCACTCGATGTCATGTACACTTGTACTGCTTTTTAAGGTTTACCACTGATGACACGCAAACTAATCTTCAGTATAGGCGACAGTATAGGCATTCCCTTTCTAAACTTATTAATCGATATAAATATTCTAACAGGCTGAAATTTTCTTTTAACAAGGTGCGAATATGCGAACTACCTTTGGCGAAGTAAGGTGTATCTATTTAGGATCAATAGGAACACTTGTTGAAACATCGGAACTGCAACGTCTCGCGTTCAACTCAGCGTTTAAAGAATACGGTCTTCCATGGAAATGGGACTTGAAGGAATACCAGGAAATGCTGCTAAAGGCAGGGGGGCAAGATCGCTTAAAAAGATACGCCGCGTCGTGTAATACTAATTTGGACGAGGAAGCTATCAAAGCTATACACGGACTTAAAACTCAATTTTTTGAGGAACTACTGCAGTCGAAGACTTTATTCCCGCGTGAGGGTGTTGAAGAATTAATGACCACATGCTTAAAAAATAAAATTAAGCTCTGCTGGATTACATCTACGTCACAGCAAAATATAAATGCGATCAGGGATTCCTTAAAAGAAAAATTAGATTTTAACATATTTGACATAATTACCAGTGAAAATGATTGTATTAAGTCTAAGCCGGATCCGGAAATTTATCTAAACTCCATGGAAAAGACACAGATCCCCAAACACTTGTCGGTTGCGATTGAGGATAGTGAGAGCGGCTTCCATTCTGCGGAAACTGCCGGCCTAAAGTGTCTAGTCGTTCCAGGTGAATACAAAAAATCGCAGAACTATAGCAGTTCCGCTTGTGTCTTGCCGAGCCTCAAAAATTTCCACATTGATCAAAGTAGTTTAGGATTTTACAGCGCCTCCGCCATAACCTAATTCATACTTTTCTTTTGTTACCTATTCCAGGTCATTTACAGCATTTGTATACCGAAATTATTCGCGATTTAAAAGATTACGAAAGTACTCTTGGGCCAACTATCGCTTAAGTACGATTGGTTTGGTCAAACGCCATAATCCACCCAACAGCATTCCTTGAAAGACTAGATCTCTTTCGTTGCGATCTCCGTGTTCCATCCGATATAGAATGGACCCAGATAACATCTCGAGCCCCACCTCTAGAACAACGTGAAGATTTCTAGTCCTGGTTCTTTTTATAGAAAGATTTTGTGCGGACTGACTGTTCTAAACTATATGTTCAAGGGAGACCAAGTTTACCTGCTCCATCATTCAACATCTTATTTATCATCTAATGACGAATTAGCATGTCGCACCAGTTGTGGGCGCTTAATACTGCTAGTTTCATAACGTAACCTAAGCCTGCAAAATCTCCCTTTACAAGATAAGAAATTGAAAGCCTGCGAAAGGTCTTGGATGCTAATATGGGGAATGTCAAAGAACCGCAAAATCGGCGCGTTAATATTATTATGAAATAATTAGCAGAGCTGAAAAATTGCCCCATTGTAAAATAAAAAGGGGGCCGAAACTTTCGTGTTGGTTCTATTAATAAGGCATAAGCGAATCACATGACCGAACTTCACACGACATTGATCAGTTATGGATTTTTTGGATATATAAGCTGTTGTTATACAACAATAAATAATAATTTTACGCCGCTTGTGGGGATAGCTTGCGAATGGTAGTAAATAGTTGAGAATAAAGGTTGCGAGCCATGGCGTGCAACTTGTCTTTAACGATAATTCAGTCGTTAATTAATTGTAAAAAGGCATGATGTGAGCCAACCGCCGCAAAACGACGATCCTAGTACCTATATGCAGGTTACGATTGAGGAAGAGATGCGCAACTCTTACCTCGATTATGCAATGAGCGTTATTGTTAGTCGTGCACTCCCTGATGTAAGAGATGGTCTCAAGCCTGTGCACAGGCGAATTCTTTATGCGATGAAAGAGAACGGCTACGACTCTTCTAAGCCGTTCCGTAAATCCGCCCGAATTGTCGGTGATGTCATGGGTAAATACCACCCCCATGGAGATCAAGCCATCTACGATGCCATGGTGAGAATGGCGCAGGACTTCTCCATGCGCCTTCAGTTAATCGACGGCCAGGGCAATTTTGGATCGATGGATGGGGATCCGCCGGCAGCAATGCGTTACACTGAAGCGCGGCTTGCTAAAGCGGCAGAGTCGCTATTGGATGATATCGACAAAGACACAGTTGATTTCCAATCTAATTATGATGACTCAACTGAGGAGCCATCAGTTTTGCCGGCGCGCTTTCCTAACATGTTGGTTAACGGTGCCGGTGGTATTGCTGTTGGAATGGCAACAAATATACCGCCCCATAACTTAGGTGAGGTGATAGATGCTTGTGTTGCGACTATTGAAAATCCAGAAATTAGTATCTCTGATCTGATAACAATTGTTCCCGGGCCAGACTTTCCAACCGGGGGGATAATCCTGGGGCGAACGGGCATCCATTCTGCTTTTCATACTGGTCGAGGCTCTGTTGTAATGCGAGCAAAAACCCATACGGAAGCGGCAAGCAAAGATCGAGAGGCAATTGTCGTAACTGAAATTCCTTTTCAGGTTAATAAATCTCGGATGTTAGAGCGAATTGCAGAGGTGGTTCGCGACAAAACGGTGGAGGGTATTTCAGATCTCCGTGATGAGTCCGACCGTGAAGGGGTCCGAGTTGTAATAGAGCTTAAGCGCGATGCCATGACAGAAGTTGTACTTGCTCAGCTGTATAGGTTTACACCACTCCAAACAAGTTTTGGCGTGAACATGTTAGCGTTAAATGGCGGCAGGCCAGAGATGCTCAACATTAAACAAGTCATAGACGCTTTTCTTGCGTTTCGTGAGAAGGTAATTACAAGACGTACTATTCACGAGTTGAGTAAAGCCCGAGAAAGGGCGCATATATTGGCAGGGCTTTTAGTTGCAATTAGCAACCTTGATCCTGTTATTGAGCTTATACGAAAGGCAAAAGACCCTGTAGAGGCAAGGGAAAATTTGATGTCCACACCCTGGCCTGCGTCCGAGGTTGAGGATTTTATCAAAATAATAGACGACCCGGGTCACGCCGTTGTGGATGGAAGATATCAGTTCTCCGGAGAGCAAGCACGGGCAATTTTGGAGTTGCGTTTGCAACGCCTCACTGGGATGGAACGTGATAAGTTAATTGGAGAAACCGAGGATTTGGCTTCTCGGATAAATAAGTATTTGGGAATTTTAGGTTCAAGGTCTCTGCTTCTCGACGTAATGCGAGCAGAATTAGTCGAGATGAAAGATGCTTATGCTGATAAACGAAGGACCGAAATCAGCGATGTAGAATTCGAACACGATATCGAAGATTTGATCCAGCGCGAAGATATGGTCGTGACTGTTACCCATGGAGGATATATCAAACGCGTGCCACTTTCGACATATCGTGCGCAGCGACGAGGGGGCAAGGGGCGCGCCGGCATGAGCACTCGAGAGGGTGATTTTGTTAGCAGAGTTTTTGTCACATCTACTCACACGCCAGTTCTATTCTTTACATCGCGCGGAATGGTCTTCGAAATGAAGGTGTACAAGTTACCACTGGGAGGGCCGCAAGCGCGCGGTAAAGCGATGGTTAATCTTTTGCCGCTTGAGGACGATGAAGTAATTTCCACAGTTATGCCATTACCGGAGGACGAGACAACCTGGGATGGCTCGCAGATTATGTTTGCGACATCAAAAGGTAATGTTCGTCGAAATAAACTTTCTGATTTTACCAACATTAAAGCTAACGGCAAAATTGCCATGAAGCTTGCTGATGGTGATGGCCTCGTTAATGCGCGGGTATGTGACGAAAGTAACGATATTATGTTATCGACGCAAAATGGGATTTGTATTCGGTTCCCGGTACCTGATGTTCGTGTTTTTACCGGGCGAACCTCAACGGGGGTTCGCGGTATAAATCTAGGTGATAAAGACCAGGTGATTTGGATGTCTGTTTTGCAGCACACAGACACTAGCGCCGAACAACGAGAGTTATTCATACAAGCTTCTCGAGCTCGTCGACGACTAGAAACGCGTGATAAAGAGGCATGGAAACAGGAGGATTTCGATAGGGATCAAGAGCGAGCAAAAGCTTTGGAAAATGAAGAATTTCAGAAAATGTTCGAAGAGGAGCAATTCATCCTGTCTATCTCCAATGATGGTCGTGGCCAGCTAAGCTCAGCTTACGAATACAGGCCAGCAAAGCGAGGTGGAAAAGGCGTGACTAATATGGATATCGGTAAGGGTACCGCAGCTAAGATTGTTGCTGCATTCTCAGTCGAAGATAAAGACCAAATAATGTTGGTGACTGATGGAGGTAAACTGATTAGGTGCCCGCTCGACGATATTGGGATTAAGGGTCGCGGTTCTCAAGGGGTATCGGTTTTTAAGGTTGATGAAGGCGAAAAAGTAGTATCTGTGGCGAGGCTTAGTGATGTTGGCGAGTCTGAAGAAGGCATTGAAGATACCATGAATAGTGGTAAAGAAATCGATGAGGGACAGGCGTATACAAGTAAACAAGAGAATAATCAGCAGAACGAAGTAGGCGAGGAAGACTGATATGGGCGAGCGAGTAGGGCTCTATCCTGGGACATTCGATCCAATCACTAATGGACATTTGGATATTGTTGAGCGTGCAGCAGCACATCTTGTTGATCGCCTGATAATTGCAGTTGCTATAAATGTTGGTAAATCACCTGTTTTCACTTTCAATGAGCGCGTGGCAATGGTTCAGGAGCAGACTGCACCATTAGCTGATAGGTATGGTATCAAAATAGAGGCGCGAGGAGTTCAGGGGTTATTAGTGGAAACTGCGGTTGAATGCGGTGCCAGTATGCTAATACGCGGTTTACGTGCTGTTTCAGATTTTGATTACGAGTTTCAGATGGCCTCAATGAACCGGAAGCTTGAGGATAAAGTTGAGACGGTATTCTTAATGGCGAGTGAGAATTATTTATTTGTCGCCTCTAGCTTGGTGAAGGAAATATGCCAACTCGGTGGCGATATCGAGCAGTTTGTACCGGCCGAGGTTGCGAGTGCCATGCGAGAGAAATTTTCTCACAAGTGACGTACCGGGTGCTTTTAGGAATTATAAATTTTCTATTCAATATGGCTGTTCAGTCCTCTCGCTCAATTTTTTTGCCGCCTTGGAGTTTAGTCAAGGTGATTATGCTGAAAGCAATTTAAAGGACTGAGCCTAAACTTTACTCCTAATGCCATTCTTGTTTATCTTTGGCTATAGTCACTTAGCATCAAAAATTAACTTGAGTAAAAGGCATTCGAATTTCAGTTGGTGGCACCGTAGACTTCTGGATTTACTAGAAACTTTTTTTCTGGTTTTTTGCCGTCCATAATCAGGCATGCGTTTATGGCTGCTTGGCGCGCAGTAGTTCTAATTACATTTAGTGTGCGAGATGAAACGTGAGGCGTCATAACCAAATTGGGTGCATGGAGTAGTGGGTTATCAGGTGCGGGCGGCTCTGGGTCAAAGACATCTAGGCCGGCTCCGGCGATTATGCCTTTTGAAAGAGCTTTGGCTAAAGCTAATTCATCAACAACTGAACCGCGACCATTATTGATAAAGTAAGCTGTGGGTTTCATCATCGCAAAGGTCTTTTCATTGAATAAATGGCGGTACTGAGGCCGACCAGGCGCATGAACGCTTACGATGTCTGAGATTTGTAAGAGTTCCTCAATGGTATTCATACATTTAATGTCGGTGCCAAAAGCTCTATCGGGAGCATTGGGGCTGAAGGCACAAAGTTTCAGACCGAAAGGACGGGCCATCGATGCAACAATCCTCCCTATATTCCCAAGACCAACAATGCCAAGGGTTTGCCCCGACAGTCCCGCGACACAGTACTGGTTCTGTGACCATATTCCTTCCCGCATTTCACCTGCTAGGGGTACTATATTGCGCGTTACTGCTAAAATTAGAGAGAAAGCGAACTCTGCTGTTGCTTGCGCATTCAAGCCCGCACCATTGCAAACTACAATGCCACGTTCCGTGGCAGCATCAACGTCAATAGAATCAAGCCCTGCGCCGACCTTTATTATACCTTTTAGTTTTGAGGAAGCATCCATTACAGCAGTTGTTATAGACGCTCGACGTACAACTATGGCATCAACCTGCTGGTAACTGGCGGTCTCAATCAATTCTTCTACTGGAGATGGATTATTTGAGTCAAAAACTGCCACTTCTTGTTGTTCAAAATAATCTAAACCCTCCTGACCTATACCGTCAGCAGTGATTAATACTTTTTTGCTCATGTTTATTCTCAAGATTATGAGTTAGTTAACTGTTTTAATTACTTTTTCGTTCCATTCCCGCATAAAGTCTTCTTTGTCTGGGAAATGGACACTCATCCAAAAGTGTCTTGCGCCAGCCTCTGCTGCCTCTGCCACCTTCCGCGCACAATCTTTCGAGTTTCCTACTATAGCAAAGCGGTCTGCGAGGTATTCCGCCAACCCAAGTTTTTTAATTAACTTTCCATTATCATTGCCCGGTATCTGATGTTGTTCAAACTTGTATTCGGCATACACCTTTTCTATGAGAGGAACCATACTTTCGGGAATATGCTTTCCTTTAGTTGTGAAACGTCCAAGGTGTTTGGCTCCTGAGGCCAGAGAATGCAGGATGTTTTCGATGGCTTCTTCCTTATTGGCGGCGACATTCACCCAAGGAAACCACGTTTTGTCAATTTTGTTAAAATCACGACCCGCTCGTTCGGCGCCTCTCTTAATACAGTTCAAAGCATCCTCAACAACCTCAGGAAGTAAACCTGTTTGTATAATGACGCCATCCGCTACTTCACCAGCCAATTCAAGCGTTTTGGGGCCTGATGCAGCAACGTATACAGGAATATCAGCCTTGCCCCATGTCAGGCGTGCTGTTTCGCCCTGATAAATGGTTTCTCCCTCTGTGAGTAGTTCTTTTATCGCGATCGTATAATCTTTAGTCCTTGCCATATTTGCTGGTTTAACGCCTGCGTTATGTACGGAGCTATCACCGGTTCCTATCCCTAATAGCGCACGTCCCGGGGCTATTTCCTCGAGTGTTAACACGCCTGATGCTGACACTGCGGGATGCCTAGTGATGGGATTTATAACTCTGGGCCCTACCTTAATGTCCGAGGTGTTCTGCAAGGCAAGTGCTGATGCTAAAAAAGTTTCACGATACAGTGACTGTGAATCGCCAATGCCGACGGCATTGAAGCCGGATACTTCCGCAGTCCTACACCATGACACGAATTCGTCGAGACTGTTGGGAAGGAGCGTGACTGCAAAGCCGATTCTATCGTTTGAGTACAGATACATATGATGAAAACCTCCCTGTATTTTTTTACATAATATTTCTTTTGTGTGCTTTCGTAGCTGTATTTGGGTTATCATCGCACACTTTTGTTAATGGGTTAATGTGCTGCGATTCATAATGGTAACAACGTACAATTCTTTGAAAGTGCATAGGTACGTAAATGAAACTGCAATTGCACTCATGAAGTTAGTCTGAAATATTGATACCACACTTAACGTTTCAACATAGCAAGATGACTTGAATAGGTATGAAGAAAAGACTGCATCAACCAATAAGTTTTCTGGTCTTGGTTCACCTGATCTGCTTCTTCGGTGTGGGTGTTTCCGCGCAGGCAATTCTGGGATCACAGAATTGTAAATCGATTTCGCCAGGGTCTTCATTTAAAGTCATCGCCGCGACAGATAGCCTCCTGGATCGATCAGTAAAAGATTATATTATTGCCGCCTTTCAATCCGAGGGAATGCGTTCGCATCCCAAACCCATGTTAAGAATTCTTTATCGCACAGAGATAGAGCAAATACAGATTAGTTCATCCAAAACAGGGACTGTCGAAGCTCAAGGTAAGAGCTGGGCCGGAAACGAAATATTTGTTCATTTATGGCGAAGTAATTCCGATAGTGTTCTTGGGGGTGAAAGAGGGGAGCGAGCCTATCAAACTCTGGCTACCTATCTTCGGTTAGTGGTTGAGGTCAGCGAAACCAATGATTTAAGTTGTGTGTGGCGGGGTAGGGCCATAGCTAATTTAAAAGGTTGGAGGAAGAGGGATCTTTTGAGGCAAATGATTCCCCCCCTGATCAAAAAGTTTGGCGGAACGGTGACACGCGAAGATATTGTTCTCAGATAACAGGGCAAACCAGTTTCTTAAACTGCGTTGAGCACCAGATTGTTGACTTTCAATATACCCGAGGAATTTGCTGTTGAAATTTTGGCGCGTCAGCGGCAGTAGTTGGAGGTTTGGTGATGGGGCTCTGGATGGATGAGACTGGTTTGCCTGGCGGGTCGAACTTGAGATTACTACTCCCAGGAATTTGTAGAGGGCTCGTTTCAACGCCGCCTGTTGCATCCGGGTCGCGAATGGCAACGGTAATCGAAATTTCGGAACCCCTCCAATTCTTTGGGGCGATTTGAACAGTTGCTGTTCTATTTTTTCGAATAAATGTAAGGACGCTTGTTGTGGATAAAACGCTGGCAACGGGTTTCCAATTTAACTGGGGCATTTGCTGCTGATAAAATGCAAATATCTGACTGATGCTTTGATCTGCATCGAGAACAAGGCGCCCAGTCCAATAATCTTTGCTACTGAGCACGAGTGATGCATCCGCATCAAATCGAGCGCCGTTGGGTATTGGTATATCAGTTGTGGGCTGGAAACTCGAACGTGTTATGCTTCCGGTAGTTCCTGGCGCTGTAGGGACCAATGGCGCTGACCTGCAGCCTGCCACCATGACCAAAAGGATCAAAGATACTGTATGAAGGGTATTGGTTAATGACTTACGTGGCTTTGTCATCTGAAATCCCGTTCGATCGTCTCCGTACTTTTCTGCATGTTAGCATTACAATAACGATTTTTATACTAGATAGCACTTTATCCCTTGTGACTGGCTTTCTTTGCTTTTACCGCAGTCTGCGCTGTTTTCACATATGGTTTAATCTACGAATGTGTTAAGGCAGAGGTTGATTATACGGTTATGGCCATTGCGCTGATTGTATTGTTAATATCAAATTGATTATATGCTTCAAAGGATTAGTATTACTGTAAGTATATTTCTATTTAATAAGTAAAGGGAAGTAATGTCAAGTACGGCCGAAAATGAAAAGAAAATAAACCCCAATGATAAAGATTGCCTGGATACATTGAATTTGGTTGACAGGGCGATCGTAAGTCGTGGCTCAACACGTGCATTTTTATCAACGCCAGTTGAGCACAGGCTTATAAAACAAATTCTTTCTGTCGCGGCGTGGGCCCCTAGTGGCACAAACATGCAGCCATGGAAAGTTACGGTGTTAGCGGGAAAAGCACGCCAAAGACTTTCTGACGCTATCTGTGAGGCCTTCTTCTCCGGTGATAATGGTGATGAAAGAAGTTGGAAGTACTATCCGGATGAGTTTTTCGAGCCCTACAAAGCACGACGGAGAGCCTGCGGTATTGGGCTATATCAAACGTTAGGTATTGCAAAAGGAGAAACTGAAAAAATGCGTCGTCAACGGGCCCGAAATTATAAGTTTTTTGACGCGCCAGTTGGGATGATATTCTCTGTTCACAACGACCTTGAAATTGGCAGTTGGATGGATTTAGGAATGTTCATGCAAAATATTATGGTGTCGGCTAGAGGACACGGATTGCATACTTGTGCGCAAGCAGCGTTCAGCGATTATCATAACATTATCAGAGAACACGTCGGAATACCGGATGATGAAACTGTGGTCTGCGGTATGGCGATCGGTTATGCCGACCTTAAACAAAAAGTGAATAAATATCGACCTGAGCGGGAGCCGTTATCCAGTTTCGCGAACTTTCAATTTTTTGATGAGGAAGTAGCAGTATGACTAAAACCGCATTGATCGTGGGCGCAGGTAGAGGGCTTAGTGCAGCTTTTGCTCGGCGTCTTTCTGATAACGGATATAAAATAGCGTTGGCGGCGCGAAATATTGATAAGCTCAGTAGGATAGCCTCTGATTGCAATGCTATTTGTAAGGCTTGTGATTGCAGCGACCCACAATCGATTTCGGAGCTTTTCGCGTGGACGGACACTGAATTAGGCGATTTGTCATTAGTGCTCTTCAATGCAAGCGGACGTTTACGGGGCGCGATAGAAGCGCTTAACCCCTATGAAGTAAAAAAAGCAATATTAACATCATGTTATGGCGGATTTATGGTTGGTCAGGAGGCTGCTAAACGAATGTTAGGGCTGGGGCAGGGTGCTATTTTTTTCACTGGTGCATCTGCTAGTATTAAGGGGTACCCAAGATCGTCTCCATTCGCGATCTCAAAATTTGGATTAAGGGGGCTTGCCCAAAGTTTAGCTCGTGAACTTGCGCCAAAAAATATTCACGTTGCTCATTTTGTTATAGATGGAGGCATTTCTACTGGGGATGCTGATCCACGTAATGATGAGAACAAGGAAGATGGATTACTGAAGCCCGAGGCAATCGCTGATACTTATCTTCATGTATTGCAGCAACACAGAAGTGCATGGAGTTGGGAAGTTGAGCTACGTCCATGGTGCGAAAACTTCTGATTTTTTATTTTAATAATATGCGCCTTGCCTAAAGTCCCAGGTATTAAAGTGGTCAGACAGCAGGTTTGTGATTTTGTCCACGCTCAGGCCCTTCCGAATAAGAGTGGGAGCTGGAAGAACTCCGCGCTGGCCCTTTTGTTCCGGTACTAATAAGCCGTCCTCATCGACCATCGAGATCATAACACCCTGCTCATAGCGGGTTTTTTCGCTACTGTTGGGCTGTATTGAGGCAACGTATTTATCGGCAGCAACAATCATATCGACGCCCGTCTCAATTTTTGATCCGATCCCGGAAATGACACCGCGGTTTCCTTGCCCGGATGGGTTAGCCGAGCTTGCAAAGCAAAGCTTTTTATCTTCTTCCCAAAGAGCCTTTGCAAATTGTTCTGACGGTGTACCGAAACGTATCACAAAACAACTCGTCTCGCGTTTATCCATCATGTATTTTTGGGAGCCGTCGTCAGGGATAAAAGATTTCCCTGATTTAGACCAAGGCAAAATGCAGCCCAGCAGTATATCGTGGTCCCAGTGATCCTGATAAAAATTCAATATTTCATCGTTAAGTAAGGCTAAATTTTTAAGTTGATTGATCGAACTACAAAGGACTACACCCGGTTTATTGCGCGCACGTTCTTTTACATCAAATTTTCGATCAAGGCCGCGTTCATCAGTGGTAATAATAATGTAGCCAACCTTTGTTGGGCTCACGATAATGCCACCCGGCTTTCGTAAAACTTCCAATGCATCGGGATCTATGTTGCCACTCCATTGGCGGCATGCTGCAGTTTCAGCCATTATTTTACCAATATTTAAAGTCCGGAAATTCGATAATTTCAGCGAACGTTTACTATTCCATTATGAAGATATAACGTATCACCAGTAGTCCAATCACGTACAGTAATTAAAACAGATTTACATGAACAAAGTAAATGGAGTGCCTTATTCTCTAGGAATTATTTTTATCACAAGTCAAATTTTCTCATTTAACAAGGAGTTTAGAAGAATAATCTTTTGGATTGGTCTTAGAATTTGGGAAGCAGGCCGAACATGCCATCCTTGATGCATGTGACCGATTTGCAACAGTGCGGGATAAGAATTCGGCAAAACTCGTATTTTGGTTGGTTTGTGCGTGGGAAGAGGTATCTTTATAGGTAGGATTCGCAATCATTTACAAAGATTCGGTTTAGTTAAGCCGATTTTGGAAATGGTAGCGGTTCCTGAATGTTCGAACATTTATTAACTATCAATATAGAGGTTTCATATGTCCAAACTTAATAAGGCTCTGATGGCGACTACTGCCATTGCCTTTGCAGCTGGTCTTGCGATGCCTGCGGCGGCGAAGAAGAAAGATCCTTCGAAAGCGCCAAAGGTTGTAAGCAGCGGCAAAAAGATGAAGTTGAAGCTGTATGGTCAAATCGNGCGTANTGCGTCNATCACTNANGACGGCTCAGGNACTGGNTTCNNNAACTCNGAANNCNGNANCANCTCNACTCGTATGGGTGTNAAAGCTNNNGGTAAGATCAANAANGATCTTNANCTNANGNTNCGTTATGAGTGGAACATGCGTTCCNNTNNCGAGAACAATCAGCTTNANAANATTTCAAGCGATAACGACTTNGANATTCGTTGGGCTGACATTCAGTTCCATCACAAGCGTTTCGGCACATTGTTCTTCGGCCGTGGTGATGGTCCTGGTAACAGTTCTTCACAAACCGACCTTTCCGGTACATCGACCGGTCAAAAGGGTGGTGGTGAGCACTGGGACTTCCAGAACGCTCGTTTCGTAGAGACTAGCGNTTCAGCAAATGGTGGTGGTCGTGCAACAACCCGTGTTGGCCGTGTATTCGGTAATATGGACGCGACCACTCGTAGTAACCGTATCCGTTATGATACACCAAGTATTTATGGCTTNCANTNCCGNGCNGGTGTTNTTGACCAGTCCGGTTACGAATTTGCTCTATGGTATAAGGGNAAAGTTGCTGGCATGAAGATTAAAGGTGCCGTCAACTACAGNCATAACAANTCGGGTGTATTCCCAGGTGAGGTCTCGGCCGGAACAACCGGTACCGACACTGAAATCAGCCTCGTTAACGGTTCGGTTTCGGTCCTTACCCCATGGGGTATCGGTGTAAGTGGTGCTGCCGGAACGAACGACCGTGANCAAGTCATTGGTGGTNCAGCGGTAGCGACTGATGGTAAAGATCCATTCTTCTGGTGGGCGTGCGTATTCTATCGCGCTAAGTTCTTTGAGCTTGGTGAAACCCGCTTCAAGTATGGTTTCCAGACATCAGTCGATAACCAACGCGAAGGCGATGTCGGTCAAGCTCATGGCTTCACCATCGTTCAACAAATTAAGAGCACAGGTACCGACATGTATGCCGGTTACCGTCATGTCTCTGTTGATCGCGATNTGGNTGGTGGTACCAACGGTGCCGAAATCGATTTCGAAGATCAGGACATCTGGGTCCTGGGCTTCCGGGCGCGCTTCTAATCGCACCTGATAAAAGAATAAGTGCTGGTAAAAAATATGCTTAGTCGATTTCTTTCGGTTTTTCTATTTATCTCGGTTGCGATGTTAACCACAGCGTGCGAACCGGGTGTGATGGAAGATGAAAGTTGGAAAGAAACAGAAGGCCCGGGATTATTTACGGGCAAACGAGGTGGTATTATTCTTTACCAAAGATAAGGCACTAAACTAAAGAGCCGCCGGCCCAGCTTTCTTGGGCTGGCGGTTTTCTTTATGTTTGAGAGGCANGATTCGACCACTTTTGTTAATATTGGCTCTCCATTTAAACAAACTCATCACGTANTANGTTTGAAGNATTTTTTTGAAACATCNTTCGTCTGTCTCTTCTTGTTTCTNATGAATTTATTNCCGCTGGGGCTACNACGACGACNCAATAACAATATTTGATTTGATGTTTTTCTTTGCAAAATGATATTGCACCTCAAGTATCGGCCTTAATCTTCCCGTATTTCAATGCTATATCGTTCCAATGACTAAAAATAAATTTACATCGACACCAATTGATAATCTGTTAACAGAAATAAAGCGCGGTAGGTCTCTTGAAGTGGCTCCAGCTTGGAAATTTGATCCAAATAAATGCGAAAGCGTTGATATCAAAATTGCCCGAGACGGCACGTGGTTTCACGAAGGGCAGCCCATAAAACGTAAAAAAATGTGTCAGCTTTTCTCGAAAGTACTTAGGCGTAGCGATGATGGTAGATTTTTTCTAATTACCCCTGTAGAACAATTACAAATTTTTGTCGAAGATGCGCCTTTTACTGCTGTTGAACTGAACGTACAGAGTGCCGGGGACCAACAAACACTGGTTTTTCGCACGAATCTTGATCAAACCATAGTAGCAGGTCCAAAGCACCCAATCCGCATTGTTCAGGATCCTATTTCCGGAGAACCTAAACCCTANATTGTCGTAAGGGACAAATTAGACGCGCTCATTTTACGACCNCAATTCTACCAACTTGTTGAAATGGCANAGGAAAAAAAAATCTGTGGCAAAACAGTGCTTGGTGTGTGGAGTGCAACTAAGTATTTTGAATTAGGTGAGGTGTAATTCTTGTTTACGAGGTCCTATATCAAAGAAAAAATATCCTCTTATGAAGCAGGTCGATGGGGCTCTGGAGTGGTACGGCAAAAACACATACAACGCGGAGATCACGACCTCAATCCACATATTGAATTACCGAAGACATCCAGGCCAGCTGCAGTTCTAATCCCTCTGGTACGACATAAAGGGGGAATGACTGTTCTGCTAACACAACGGGCTAGCCATTTAAAAGACCATGCAGGCCAAATAAGTTTCCCGGGTGGGCGATTTGAACCTAGCGATGTTGGCTATGAATCTACAGCTCTGCGAGAAACAGAAGAAGAAATTAGTCTAAGTCGAGATCGCGTCGAAGTCATTGGAAGGCTTGACACTTACATGACACGAACAGGGTTTGAAGTGACACCCGTAGTTGCTTTCGTTGAACCACCAATCCGTGTCAAACCTGATCCACGCGAAGTTGCTGCCATTTTTGAAGTACCCCTTGTTTTTCTCATGGACCGGATCAATCACAAGAGAGCCAGTAGAAATGTTTGCGGAACAACACGATATTTCTATGCAATGGAGTATCGTGAATATTACATTTGGGGAGCAACTGCCGGTATGCTCGTAAATCTTTCAGAACTATTGAGTCCAACATGATTAGAAAATTGATAACTATAATACTTCCCTTGTTACTCCCAACACTGATTTATTTTTTTTGGGTTTGGATGGCGCGTCGACAGCAATTAAAAAATGGAGTCGAAGAAATCGATAACAAGCTCCTTAGCGATGCGCCATGGATATGGCTTGGCATNGGTGGCTGCGGATTACTGGCGGTAACATTACTGATAACACCACTCGTTCTAGGAAAACCCAGCAAGCCCGGGGAGTATGTCGCGCCCCAGTATAAAGAGGGCAAGATCATTCCTGGGCATTATGCAAAATAAATGATACCGCAGCAAAAGCTCCTTCAAGACTGGATGAAGGCAACGAATGTACGAATAGTAATGNAAGCGCTNAATGCAGACGGNGCTGAGGCACGATTCGTCGGAGGCTGCGTGCGCGATGCTATTTTAGATCGTCCGGTTAACGACATTGACATTGCAACCGAAGCAAAGCCAGAAGCAGTAATGGATCTGCTCCATCGATCAAGAATTAAAGCAATCCCGACAGGAATTAGGCACGGAACTATTACAGCTGTNGTAGATTCACAGCCCTTCGAAATCACAACGCTTCGGCGCGATCTANATACCGACGGCCGCCNCGCGAAAGTTATATTTACCAACGACTGGCAGGCAGATGCGGAACGAAGGGACTTTACTATTAACACGCTTTCTCTTTCCCCTAACGGTCAGATTTTTGATTATGTGGGNGGCAGACAAGACATATTGTTAGGTCGAGTTCGTTTTGTGGGAAATGCTAAGACAAGGATAAAGGAGGATGTGCTANGGATTCTTCGCTTCTACCGATTTTTTGCCTATTACGGTATTTCTCCTGCAAATGCAGANGCGCGCGCTGCGTGTTGCGAGATGGCTCCGTTATTGACGCAACTATCCGGTGATAGAACACGCCAAGAGATTTTAAAATTATTAGGGTCTCGAGACCCAACACCAAGTGTCAAAATGATGCAGATCGATGGTATCCTGTCTTACTGCCTCACAAAATCTTTAAATTTAGACCGGCTCGAACGTCTAGTTACCATAGAAAAAAAAATTTNCGCAAAAATGGACACCTGCAACACAGATGTAATGCTGCGACTCACCGCGCTAGTTGACAATAATATCTCCGAAATTACTCGGATAACTAAACTTTTGAATTTACCTAATCGTTTCCGGAGGCGTTTAGATGCGGCAACAGGGCCAACTCCAGATGAGGACAGATTACAGGAAGCACTTTACAAATTAGGAAGAAGAGCCGTTCGAGATCGCTTGACCCTGGCTTGGTCGCTTGATGATAAAGTCGATCTACCCTTTAGTGTTCTGAGTACAATCAACAAATGGCGAAACCCTACTTTCCCACTAACCGGGCAAGATGCACTCGCCGTAGGCATGGCTCCAGGCCCTGAACTGGGCCATATCCTCAGTATTATCGAAGACTGGTGGGTTGATAATAATTTCGTTCCCGACCGTGAACACTGTCTTAAAAAGTTACGCGGCCTTATTTCTTGTATTTAACTAGTTTTCCGTTAATGGAACGGACGGGTTCTCCATCTCGTAATCTGGTGAAAACAAAATCCATGCCCATCGGTGTGAGAGTACGTGCATATGTTTGCATCGAATAAATTCCATTTTCATTTATGGATAGTAAATAAATATGAAGCGTGTTGCGATTTATCCTTGCCCAGGCAAATGGTTGGCCGCTCATATAATCAGGCGAGTTTGGGGACCGAAAAATGTTCTCTTGAGCTGTTGGCTGGAAAATAAATTTTTGTGTTTTTTGCTTAATTTTTGGCTTATTTGGATTGCCCCCACGACGTATGACGGTTGTCCACTCAACCTGGAATCCCTGGTCTACCGGCCTAATGACCACACCAAAATCACGCACCGTGACTCCAAAATAGATACTGTCGCGATTTTTAGAGACCCCGCTACCCTGAAATTCTCCGTANAANGCGTCAATTTTGAGATTCTTCGCACTAGACCCGAATGAAAATAAAAATACCACTGCTAACACAGTGATCAACCGNGACACTACTGACATGATCTCCTATCCAAGGTTAGAGNTTTCATATGCTATTATACCTTTTTACGGCCAATGTACCTCTGGCGGCAAGGACATCAGCACGGCTTCGGGATTACCACCCGTCATAAGGCCAAACCGAGTTCCACGATCATAAAGTAAATTGAATTCTACGTATCGACCCCGCTTCACCAGTTGCTCCTTCCGCTGTGTTTCAGTCCATCCCTTATCAAAATTGCGCCTGACTAAGCTGCTGTAAGTACTCAAGAAAACACTACCTACATCACGAGTAAAAGCAAAATCAGCTTTCCAATCACCGCTTTCCAAATAATCAAAAAAAATCCCCCCAATTCCTCGTGGTTCATTTCTATGTTTCACGAAAAAGTAATTATCACACCATTTTTTAAATCGTTCATAATCGGCCACTTCGTGCTTTCTACATACTTTCTCAAGGGCAGCATGGAAAAAATCACTATCTGAGTCGTTTGCAATCATAGGTGTTAAGTCTGCGCCACCACCAAACCAGGCTTTGGTAGTCATTATGTGACGCGTATTCATATGGACCGCTGGAACTAACGGAGATTGCATATGTGCGACAACAGAAATTCCACTTGCCCAAAACCGGTGGTCCGTCTCAGCTCCTGGGATCTCTTTCGCATATTCCGGCGAGAGATCACCAAACACTGTCGATATATTTACTCCTACTTTTTCAAATACTCTTCCTTTCATNACCGACATTTCTCCCCCACCAGTCATACCGTCCGAACGCGCCCTGTTTGGCTTTTCTTCATCTCGTTCCCATCTTCTTCGCTCAAACCTGCCAGCAGGTCGGTCTGAAAGTGGACCCCTACTTGCATCCTCGATGGCTTCGAATTCATCACAAATTCGATCACGCAAACCCACAAACCAGTTGGTCGCATCGTCTTTGCGNTTTGCAATACCGTCAATGTTTTCTTTCATNTGTTCTCCAACTAATCATTCGGGAAGGATTGGGTCTGTCGTAAAGCTTCTCCAATAACCATGGCNGCTGTCACAGCTACGTTAAGTGCACGCTCCCCANCNCTCATTGGTACGCGCAGTCTTCTATCAGCTGAAGCATGTACCCNATCAGGCACACCAGCGCTTTCGCGGCCAAGTAAGAGCGTGTCATCTACAGAAAAGTGAAATTCAGTATACGAATGATCACCGTGTGTGGTCAGTAGCAGGATTCGACCTTTCCGTGATGCTTTGTATTCATTCCAGGAAGAGTGATGACAACAATCAACTCTATCCAAATAATCCATCCCAGCACGACGTAAAAGGCGATCAGACCAAACAAAGCCGCACGGTCCTATAATATCAACTGCAATTCCAAGGCACGATGCTAACCGCAAAATTGTGCCCGTATTTTGTGGAATATCTGGCTCGAAAAGGGCAAGACGCATAGATACCAACTANCTATGGTTTATTCGGTTTTTCAATATTAAAGCCTATCTCACTCTTGTAACTATTTCTGCGGCAGGTTGTCGCATCAACTCCCCGAATTGTATGGTAAGAGGTATATATAAAATACCGTCAGTTGAATGTTTAAATTTTAATGGCAAGGAACTTGATGAATGGCGGATAAAGAGTCAACACATCACGGACGTAGAGACTTCTTACAACTAACCTCGATCGNGGTGGGAGCCGTTGGCGCAGNATCTTTCGGCTGGCCACTTGTGTTTAGTATGGACAAGTCTGCAGAGGTAAAGGCGCTTTCCTCAACGGAATTGGATATTGCTTCGATACAACCAGGACAAGCAATACTCGTAAAATGGAGAAAGAAGCCCTATTTTGTTCGCCGACGGACAAAAGATGAAATTTCAGCAGCAGCAGAAGTTGAGGTTGCTGCCTTGAGGGATCCTGAAAAAGACAGTGCACGCGTAAATAGTGACAGGCCCGAGTGGCTTGTAGTCGGTGCAAACTGCACTCATTTTGGTTGTATACCCACTGGCGCTAAAGCCACGGAAAATCGGGGTGAGTTCGGCGGTTTTTATTGTCCGTGCCATGGTTCTCATTATGACACTTCAGGACGTATACGGAAAGGCCCAGCGCCGAAGAACTTGCCTGTGCCGCCGTACAAATTCGTATCCGACAATATCCTCAGAATAGGGTGAGGCAGATTGAAATGGAAAAGAAGCAGTTTGATAATAAACTAGTGCAGTGGGTAGACCACCGACTACCGGTATTTTCTTATATGAATGCTGAGTATAATGAATTTCCAATGCCCAAAAATCTTAATTACTTTTGGAATTTTGGCGCACTGGCAACAGTCGTATTAGTTACAATGATAGTAACTGGCATTTTATTAGCAATGCAATATACGCCACACACTACATTAGCATTTGGTAGTATAGAACGAATCATGCGTGATGTGAATTACGGCTGGCTCATTAGATATATTCACGCCAATGGCGCTTCGATGTTTTTTATAGTCGTCTATATACACATATTCAGAGGCCTTTATTATGGCTCATACAAAGCCCCCCGGGAACTGCTTTGGATGTTAGGTGTAGTAATACTTTTATTGATGATGGCAACTGCATTTATGGGTTACGTATTGCCGTGGGGTCAGATGAGTTACTGGGGAGCGCAAGTCATTACAGATTTCTTCACAGCAATTCCCATTATAGGCAATCCCTTAACTGAATGGTTACGGGGTGATTTCGTTATAGATAATGCAACACTCAATCGGTTCTTTTCCCTGCATTATTTGCTGCCGTTCGTAATAGTTGGAGTGGTTGCCCTTCACGTTATTGCTTTGCATGTGCATGGCTCGAACAATCCCGACGGGATAGATATCAAAGAACCGCAGGATACCATACCTTTTAACCCTTACTTCACTGCAAAGGATTCGGTGGGCCTTGGCGTATTCTTGATAATATTCGCTTTCTTCGTTTTTTTTGCACCTAACTATTTGGGGCATCCTGACAATTACATTGAAGCCAATCCACTAGCGACCCCGGCCCACATTGTGCCGGAATGGTATTTCCTACCATTTTATGCAATTTTGCGTTCCATAACCTTTGACATTTTCTTTTTGGAAGCAAAATTACTCGGCGTTATAGCAATGGGAGCGGCGGTCATGATACTGTTGATAGTTCCGTGGTTAGATACTTCAAAAGTGCGTAGCGCCCGTTATCGCCCGATTTATCGCATTTTCTTCTGGGTCTTATTAGTGGATTGTGTAATCCTCGGGATTGTAGGAGTGAAATCACCAAGTGATTTGGTGTTACCCGGCATAAGTTGGTTTGATTACAAAACTCTCGGGTTGATAGGTACTATTTATTATTTTGGACATTTTTTGTTCCTGATGCCAATTTTAGGATTTATTGAAACTCCAAAACCACTACCCACCTCAATTAGTAAACCTGTTATTCCATTGCCTGGCGGTGGTGGTTCCGCTCCTATTGGGGCTGCAGCAGCAAAAAAGGATAAGGCCTAATGCGTCGGCGAATGCCGAAATGCGTTCTTGCTGTAGCCTTCTTATTTTGTGCTACTTCGTCTATGGCAGCCGGACCACTCAAACATGAGCCCCAGGACTGGTCCTGGCAAGGTATTTTTGGGACGTATGATAGAGCACAACTCCAACGAGGACTGCAGGTATATAAAGAAGTATGCTCAGGTTGTCATGCACTTAAGTATGTCGCATTCCGCAACCTAGTGGATCTTGGTTATTCCAAGCAGGGGATACGCGCTTTCGCCAAAACATTTGATATAAAGAATGCTGAACCTAACGATGAAGGCGAATCTTTTACTCGTCCCGGGCGCGTAACCGACTACTTCCCCTCGCCTTTTCCCAATGAACAGGCTGCTCGAGCATCAAACAACGGCGCCTACCCTCCCAATTTATCCTTAATGGTTGAGGCGCGCCCCCATGGAGCAGATTATCTTTACGCTTTATTAACTGGGTACAAAGATCCGCCCAAGGGGATGCAAATCAGTGAAGGTATGAACTATAACTCGGCTTATCCGGGACACCAGATTGCAATGTCAGCGCCGCTAGATGACGGAGCCGTCGAATATACTGATGGTACCAAGGCCACAGTGAAACAAATGGCTACTGATGTTACTGCTTTCCTTGCCTGGACAGCAGAGCCTAATCTAGAGGAACGAAAGAGTATGGGCATCAAAGTCATGTTGTTCCTTTTCGCTTTTCTTGCGATATTGATCGCTATGAAGCGACGGACCTGGGCAGATGTTCATTAATTTTTTCGAGCTCATTACTCCATACCACTAAAAACCAGACCCATGCACAATTAGATTAAAAAAACGGTATGGGGCATATTTATATTTTCGAATGATAGACAATAAAATCCAATGTGATGCTGAAGCGGTCCCTGTTGTAGGTATAATTGGAGGCAGTGGGATATATGCGTTAGAGGGATTAAAGGACACTGTTTGGCACGATGTCGATACCCCCTTTGGGTCACCGTCAGATAAACTGATGAGCGGTATCCTCAATGGTGTGCAGGTTGTGTTCTTACCGCGCCATGGCCGCGGCCATAGGATTCCTCCATCAGAGCTCAATTTCAGGGCTAATATTGATGCAATGAAGCAGCTGGGTGTGACAGAAATATTATCTGTATCAGCAGTAGGATCACTTCGAGAAGATCTATCTCCGGGCACGTTCGTAATTGTTGACCAATTTATTGACCGCACGTTCGCGCGGATAAAAAGTTTTTTTGGAGAAGGTTTAGTAGCCCATGTGTCAATTGCAGACCCGGTTTGCCCAAGGCTCGGCGATGCCCTACAAGATGTTGGAAGTAGACTGGATATGGAGATCATTCGTGGTGGCACTTATCTGGCCATGGAAGGCCCACAATTTTCTTCTCGTGCAGAGTCTGAGCTTTATCGAAATTGGGGGTGTGATGTAATAGGAATGACCAACATGCCAGAAGCAAAACTCGCGCGTGAAGCGGAACTTTGTTATAGCTCAGTTGCAATGGTAACTGACTATGATTGTTGGCATCAGTACCACGATAACGTCACAGCAGACGTGATTTTGAATACCCTAATTGGTAACGCTGAAAAAGCTAAGGCACTATTAAATGGAGTGATCCCAAGGCTTGCAAAACGGACAAGCAGCTGCCCAGCTGGTTGTCATACTGCGCTCGACAACGCAATTGTTACGGCACCCGAAGCGCGTGATCCAAAATTGGTGTCTCAGCTTCAAACAATAGCTGGGCGGGTTCTCTGACCCAACGTTACTTTCTTTGCCGTTTTTCGATGGGGTATTTTAATTTCTTCCAAGCCCCCAACCCTCCCTCTAATTGAGCTACCTTTTTTAATCCCATATCCTGTACAGTTTTGGTAGCAAGAGCCGATCTCCACGCACTTGCGCAGAAAAATACAAACGTCTTGTCGCTAGCGAATACTTCTCTGTGGTAGGGGCTTTCGGGATCAACCCAAAATTCGAGCATTCCTCGAGGGACATGCACAGATCCTGGGATGGTACCATCACGCTCCAGCTCACGCACATCCCTAATGTCAACCAGAATGATTTCACTGTTCTCCATCAGTATATCTGCACCATCAATTGGAATGGTCTCTATTTCAGAGGTCGCTTTAGCCACCATCTCCTTCACTCCATTACAAATCATAAATCACCTCACTACAAAAAGAATAAACATGAAACCTTTGTCGGAATTTCACTCACCCTTTACCGGAGATAAAAACCAAAAACAGCAAAGAACTTTTCGTTACATAACGGAACGGGTTTCATGTTCATCTGCCTGAACTTCTTACTAATCAAAACTTTGAAATATTATTTATGAGCAAAGCTTACCTATACGTTTTATCAGCGTTAGATTGATATCAAACATTAAA
>PARQ01000025.1 GCA_002711555.1 Rhodospirillaceae bacterium
GAAAAAATCTAATTTTCGAAAGCGCGGAGAAATTTATAGAAAAACATACATGCTAGCTGGAACTCATTGTACTTCCAAATCAAGGCACCATCGCAAATTTAACGGAACATTTCTGTGCTATTATTTAGAATTTTTACCCACAGTTGTTTTTTTGCGAGACTGTATTTTCTCTAAGCTTAATTTATCCTTTAAGCTCATAATATAAGCTGCCCCCGCAAGCAAAAGTATAGCACCTGAAGCAGCTAGAAGTGTGGTGTCTTCGATATTTTTGCCTTGAGCTATCATCACACGACACAAAGCTGTGATCGCAATAATTATTGGGAGTGTTACGGGGATCCGGCTACTTGCATAGAAAGCTCCGATCATGCCAACGATTTCGGCGTAAATAAATAGTAAAAATAAGTCGCCAAGTAATATCTCTTTTTTTTCCCATAGGGCATGAACCTCAATAGCGGCAGCTAACATTGTAAGGGCACCAATCACTGCGAGTAGCCCCTTTTCACTGACGACAGTAGTCCAATGAAGCCGGCGATTTACCGACTTGGTGTTCAAAATTTTATTCATTTTTTTCTCTGAAAATATCTTCATGTGCCTGGTGTAACCAAAAAATAATTAAAATCTTATCCACCGAGGTAGAACTCCCTACTGTAGTGTAGAGATTAATAAAGCATCGGTAAAATGGATATTTTCAAAGCTCGCAAAATAATGCGATTTGCACGCCAAGAGGACCAAGATAAACAGGCTACTTGTTTGACTACTTTCTCACCTTTGTTTGAAATTAGTTTTGTAATTTAAAAATAATCACAACAATACGAACACCAAAGAATGTTTTGCTCATCTAAAGTGTCTTGATTTCATTTTTTTCATTTGATCAATATTACCGAAAATACCCCGTAGTAAATATCAATGAATTTTGCTTATTTCCTTTATGTATATTTTAGGAAAAAGGAAAGACGATCATTTTTATTTTTAAGTAGCATTTTTTGACAATTAATATGAACTCATAATGAGGAATGATAACACTAATTACTTAATATTAAGCATCTGTTATTATTGAATATTTGTCCTTTTAAAAAACCTTTTTTCTCATCTCTCCCATTGTTCTCGGCCTAGTTTTTTCGTATCCTCTAACACTAGTCCGCTTCAAGAATTAACGGTCTAAACTTTCAATTATGCATTGTTCTGGAGATGTAGTTATGACTTTTGTACGCCAAACGCCATTAATGATAGTCGCAAGCCTTGCCTTATCATTACTTCCCTCGGTGACCATGGCCGACACGAAAAGCCTATCCGGCCGGCAAATTATGGATGAGGTTGAAGCCCGTCACGACAAACCCTTCGAGTTTGAAATACAAAAAATGACCTTGGTAGACAAGTCAGGGAAGAAAGAAGTGCGTGATGTGCGGAGGTTCACTCGTGAAAAAGATAAGTCGCAAACTCGGTATCTTACAATCTTCAGATCTCCTTCCGGCATAAAAGGTACGGCTATGCTGACTTGGCAGAATGATAGCAAGGCTGATGATCAGTGGCTGTATTTGCCCGCGCAGGGGAAAAAACTGAAACGGATAGCGAAGGGGGGTAAACGAAATTACTTCATGGGCACAGATTATACTTATGAGGATCTGGTGTCTGAGGCTAAGGAGAAATTTTCTTACGATAGACAAGCAGATGAAAAGCTGAATGGTGAGAGTGCATTCGTTGTAAAGGCGATGGCCAAAGACAAACAGCTAAAGAAAGATACTGGGTACAAATATAGACTTCTTTGGGTGGGGCAGAAGCATTTTAATATAATAAGAACGGATTATTTCAATCGCAGAGGCAAGCTTATCAAGCGTCAAACCACAGACAAGTGGGTGAATGTTGAAGGAAAAGCATGGCGTGCAAATCTTTCAACTATGGAACATCTCAAGAATAAGCATAAAACAATTACAGAAGTTGTCGAACGTAGCCTCAAGGAAGCTGATGCTCCTTCAAAGAATTTCAGAAAAAAAACCATTACCTCCGGCAAACTAGCGCGTTAATCCGGCGGAATTTCCAATCAAAAAGGTAGTTGCAACTCAAGACCACGGTTTACTGGCTCTTTAAATTTAGGAAAACAGCATGGCAGAAGGCAATGTAAAATCCTTAGCGCAACACGGCAGCAGAGGAGCGGAGAGCGGGAATAACGTTAAAAAAAAGCCGTGGTATGAAATAGCAATGACTTTTGGAGCTCGCCGCCCAATCGTCAGTTTTCTGTTGGCTGCTATCATCACTGGCATATCATTTTTTGGAGCCATGAAGCTAACCGTAGATGGCAGCTTTGATATCCTCTACAGCAAAAATGATCCGGGCTATGCTCCGTACCAAGAGACTGTCGCAGAGTTTGGTTCAGACAATATTGTTCTTGTTTATTTCAAAGATAAGAAATTATTTTCAAAGAAAAAACTCAGCTTAATTGAAGAGTTTGCGTTCGGTTTAGAGGATGTGAAATACGTTGAAAAGCAAGAAAGCTTGTTCACTGCGTTGAATATTCGGGCGGGGCCGGACGGGTTAGACATGAACCCATTGATGGATGCCACTCCCGAAACGGCTCAAGAGATAGCGAAAGCCCGCGAAGATGCGCTTTATAGTCCAATTATGCGCGGGACTTACATTTCCGACGACGCAATGAAGACGACTGTTGTGGTTACATTGCAGAATATCGAGGGAGATCCAACTTTTAATCGCAAAGCGGCAGCTGAAATCAATAGTCGCCTCAAAAATATTCGTGGTGAATTTGAGGATGTTTTTGTAATGGGGGCGCCTCGAATAAATGTAGCTATTGAAAGAGGTTTGTTCAACGATATCGGATTACTTACTCCGATTGGTGCGGTGCTTCTGGTAGTCATACTGCTGAGCCAACTGAGGACCCCAGTTGCTGCCGGTTTGCCATTAATTACTGCTGGAATGAGTATTCTGTGGACCGCAGGTTTTATGGGTTTTGCCGGAATACCTTTAAACCTTTTGACAGCAATCTTACCAGCTTTGGTGATCGTGATTGGCTCAACCGAAGATACGCACATGTTAACAGCATATTTGGATGGTTTGTCCAAAGATGACCCTCCAAATCGGGTGAATGCTGTCCGTTTTATGGCAGTTCATGTGGGTCTGCCAATTTTTATCACTTCCTTCACCACGGCTGTTGGCTTCATGGCAAATATCTCGAGTGATCTGATAATGGTCCAGCATTTTGGGATTACGGCAGGCTACGCAATGGTGGCAAATTTAATCGTAACCATATTAATGCTTCCTTTATTGTTGAGGTTTTTTGGGCCGCGCAAGTCAAAATTACAGGGCGACAGTGAAAATGTTGTTGGGCTGGCCGGAAAAGTGCTGTCTATCCTGGATATCCTCGGAGGACGGTATGAGCGGAGAGTGGTGGTCGTAGTTTTATTGGCGGCAACTATCTTTGCAGGCTTCGCGACCAAAGTTCAAACGAGCAATGACCCTTTGTCATTTTTTAAACCAGATAATTCGGTAAGGATCGACGCCGACATCTTGCACAATGACTTGGCAGGGATGCAAGTATTTTACTTATCCATCAATGCAGACTCCGGCAAGGATTTTAAAGATCCAAAATGGCTGCAAAAAGTTGACAAAATTCAAAATGTAATGAGGCAGCAAGGGGCATATGACAAAGTCACTTCAATTGCTGATTACTTGAAACTCGTTAATCAGGAGATGAACCAGGGAAATAAAGCGTTTTATGTAATGCCGAAGACACGCGCATTGGCAGAACAGTATCTCTTACTTTTTGCGAGACCAGACGTTGAGCGTTTTATCAATGCAGACGCGACGCGAGCAAATCTTATGGTGCGTCACAATATATCAAATTCTTACGAACTAAAAAAATATTTAGATGATCTTAGAGGCAAAATTGCTGGAATTCTTGGTCCTAAAACCACTTACCACATAACGAGTAAAAATATTTTGATCAACAATGGCGCTGAAACAATGATCAAGAGCCAAAGCACGTCTATTATTTTGCTGGTGGCTATTATTTTTGTGCTGATGTGTTTGCTTTATACCTCTTTCACTGCTGGCTTTGTTTCTTTAGTGCCTAATCTTATACCGGTTATCACCATGTTTGGCATAATGGGACTATTTGGGGTGCCGCTCAACGCTGGCACCACTTTGGTATCAGTTATTGCAATAGGCATAGCTATTGATGATACCATTCATTTGCTAACAAACTTTAACGATCAATTGAAAGTTAATCCAGATCAAACGGTCGCTGCAAGAGCAGCAGTGCGCGTAGAGGCAATACCGGTTGTATCAACGTCGTTGGCTTTGGCCTTCGCTTTTCTTTCGTTGCTTTTATCGGATTTTACAATCATCATTCAATTTGGGCTCTTATGTGCTGTAACGATGGTAATGGCATTGATTACAGATTTGTTAATAACGCCTATTCTGCTGAAACGATTTAGACTTGTCAGTTTATGGGACATTGCATCGCTTAAGCTTAACCAAAAAGTTTTGGCGGATAGCGAGGTGTTCAAAGGCATGACTGCTTATCAAATGCGTAAAACAATATTACTGTCTTATGCAAAAGAGTTTGAACCTGGTGAGGATGTATTTCTCCAGGGTTCCACGGATCGTAATATGTACGTAATTCTGTCGGGTAAAGCAGAGGTGGTGCTCGGTGTAAAAGATGGGAAAGAAACTTTATTGGCTACGCTGGGGACCTCAGAAATATTTGGTGAAGCTGCTTATGCTGGGAATGTCGCCAGAACAGCTACTGTGCGTGTTCCGGAGAACTCGAAAGAACCTCTGAAGGTACTTATGCTGGAGCAAGAGCGCGTTGCATCAGCTATGCGTTCCTACCCTCGCATCCATGCTCTTTTGAATCGTAATATTAGCGCCATATTGGCGGGTAGGCTTGCAAATATGGGCGAGCAGCTGAGCACTCGAGATTAACTTTCATGCATAAGAACGTTAAAGCTGTTTTTGCAACCCTTCTGTGCATGGGCCTTCAGACAGCTATTGGCTCGGCCGAAGCTGGCCCAGAAGTCGACGCGAAAATTAAGAAAGCTATGATCGCACCAGTTAATAAGGTGCTCGTTGATCTTGCAACCAATTTCCAACGCACCGCTAGTGCTTCGTTTTCTGGCTTTGTTACCAAACTGGACGATAGCTCAATCCGCGATGACTACGTTGTCTTTAGCCCAAGACTTGAAGGGGAAACGGAGGCAAGTCTAAACGAAGAGTTTTCAATCGGCATGAAGGGATATTTTTCTCTATCTACGGATCCGGATACGGTGCAGGGTTGGTTTAACGGCCCTGGGCAGCATTACCGGAAAATTCGTCATGCCGATCTAACTGCAGCTTGGCTCAAATATGAGGCTGAAGATTATGAGTTAATCCTTGGCAAAGATGTACTATCGATGGGATTGCTTGAGCTTCATTCCCCCTCTGATCGATTTGGTTTGTGGGATGGAAGCGATCCGTCATCTACAACGGAGTTAGGTGTCTGGCATCTGGGTTTAAATTATTTCATTGATGACGACACCATCTCATTCAAGTTTCTCCCATTTGACAAAAAATCAATAAGCCCCGGCTTGGGTTCTAGGTGGGCTGGTACTTCTGGTAGCTCTGTTTTTTTGAATCTACCAGCTGGGTCATCGGTGGTTGATTTTTACCATCCAACCCATTTTGAAAATATGGGTTATTTGGCGTTATATGAGGGTGCACGAGAGGGTATTGATTTTTTTGGGTTTGCTCATCACGGTCCATCAAGTTATTCGGCACTGAGTTCTACCACGCGAAATGTAGCTGATTTTAATTCACTTGTTTTGGAAAGAGTGAATCCCATTTCTCTCAGCACCGGAGCTGGATTGTCTCGTGTGATAGATGAATGGAAATTCACCGGTGAGGTAGTTTATCAGAGAACTTATAACGGCCGAGACGAGGACTTTATTCGGTACGGAGCAGGCCTTAGTTATACCGATAGTAGGTTCGCTAACTTTCTTGGTTTGGAGAAGATAACTTCGATAGCAGAATTCTCCGGGGATGAAATAATTAGCGACGCTTATGCAGATGATTGGGTTCAAAGCTCGAAGCTGTCTCGACCATTCCGTCGCACAGTTTTTCTGCGAGTAGTGGTTGAGCACAATGAAGAACTTAGCTACTTCGCAGGTAGTACCGTAAATATCAAGTATGAGGATCATACTTTTGGTGCCGGCGTTGAATATCGTCCAAGTGACAACCTTAAAATACAAATGAGTGGAGCATTTTTTGAGGGTAATTCAGACACCCATTTCGGGCGATGGACTGATAATGAGCTTATTAGACTTGGCGCAGAGTATTCATTTTAGCGGGAGTACATTGACTTTTTAGCGTAACAGAATTGCACTTTCGGTATCGAGGAATATCAACTGAATTTCTATAATTCACTGAAAAAAATGATGGTAATTGTTTGCGGGTAAGAGCCATTATGATGATGGGCTGGGCCTGCAATTTATTATTTCGCTTCCATACCTAAAACATCAAATTAATTGTGCGTTCTTTAGTGGCTTAAGCATATTTTTTCGCATCTCCTCTTTGTGGATAATAACTAACGTAGCAGTCTCACGTAGGGAATGTCCCGACAGATCTACTGAAAGTTACAAAGGTTATGATATTAAAAGTTATGGAGAAAGTGTTAGATGCCTAAGAATTCGTTTGAACAGCTGCACAATAAGATAACAAATCAAATCGTATGCTCAAAATGTGAGATCGAATTTATGAAAGGTGGGACTGGAAGCCGATCATTGCAGCAATATTCCTCGCTTGATGTAGGGTTCACCAACAGGGGCCTGCAAGTGTGGTGCCGCAGACATGATGTAAACGTGGTGCATGTTGATTTTGATGGTAATAGACTAAAAGCAGACTTTCGGTCTTTGGAGCCTAAATTACAATGAACAAGGTTATGATTTTTTCGACGTAAATTGAGGTAAATTATTGTAAGTGTTAGATGTAGGACCTAGCAAACAAATACTGGGTACGACTTTGAGGTTTGAATAAGTGTGTCTATATTTGTTTATCGACGCGCTATGGGATTTTTTATACGTTATCTCCATCGGGTAACGTATAGGGAGGATCCTCAATTATTAAGATTATAAAGATTTGCGAGGCTGTATCAGCGTAAGAGAAAGTCAGCTGGCATCCAAGTGCATTAGGAGGTTTTTATGGACATCATTTTGATCATTTCCGCAGGGTTGGCTGTGGTTCTATACATCTGGTATGCAAAAATAGTTGCACGGCGAAATACTGCAAACGAAGCATTGTCCGGGATTGACGTTCAGTTGACTAAGCGGTCAGACCTAATTCCTAATATTTTGGCAATAGCGAAGAAATTCATGGAGCATGAGAAAGAACTTCTAGAAGAAGTAACAAAACTGCGTTCCAAGGCTACTGCGGGCTATGATGCCTTAGATCCAAAGCAAGTTGCTCAACACTTTGAGGATTCGGCTGCACTGGGTGCGCAAATGGGCAAGCTTATGATTTCTATGGAGGCATATCCAGATTTGAAGTCAGACGAAACCATGGTGCAAGCTCAAAAGACATATAATGAAGTTGAGGCTCAAATCGCGGCTGCTCGTAGGTTTTACAACTCGGCTGTCTCTGACTTGAATAACTCGATAGAGATTTTCCCGGGTAGTTTATTAGCTCCGCTCGCAAATTCACGAGTTATGCCGTTTTACGAAGGTGATGCCAGTTCGCGGGAGCCAGTGGACGCGGCAAAGTTATTGGGTTAGCGATCGCACGATATCTAACAAGGTTTAGCAAGTTAAACTTTAACTTCGCTAATCAAGCTTTTTGTTTGTTCTGAACATTCAAAAGTGCGAGAAACGTGCGCAATGTAGTTTTAGCTCTAAATATATGCTAGAAAAAAGCGTTTATGGCAAACTGCTAAATAGGGGCCAGGGCAGCATTGAAGTATCAACGGGCTCGGTGTTACAAATATTTTCACCAACCGCTAAAGGCATAAAGTATTATTTTAAAAATAGAGGTGTGGGAAACCAATATTAACCTCCTTCAAACATTGGTGTACTTCAATCATGCATTTTAGAGTTCAATTAAAAAAACGTGCTTTGCTTCTATCATTATCGCTTGTCATGTTCACGAACGTGGCATTGGGTTTCGAACGATTGAACGTTGGTGATACAGTGTTCGTTGCATGCGAAAATATCTTCATTCATACAAAACCTTCGGTATTTTCTGAGAAAATTAAGACCTTAAAATTTGGTGAGAGCTTAAATGTTACCGGGTTAAAGAAGTTATTTACACTGCCAGCATCTGATGCTTCTTCTAAAGAAACGCTTGAAAGAGAGGAAGAAGATTCTGCTGAGCAGGAAGAAAGGGAAATTAGGCCAGTCCCACCTGAATCGTACACGCGGGCCTCTTGGCTACAGTTTGCAAATGGATATAGCCCAGCATCGTGTTTTGTAACAAAACAGTTGATGAAAACCCAGACCCCTGAAAAGGTAAAACAAAGGGTCAACGCTCTGTCTGCGAGCCAAGCCAAAAGAAATTTTTCGGAGGATGAAAAAGGAGACATGACTGCTATGCGTGGCGTAGCGGGAAAAGCAAAAGGTGCGCGGGCTAATTATGAAAAAGTTGATAAATTAATTGAGGAAAACCAAAAAAATCTAGATATCGAAAAGTTCCAAGTATTTCGCAAAAATGGTCGGTTGGGAGAATTCAGATGAAACGATGGCGACAAAAAATAGTTCTCCAAGCTTTAATATCCATAGCCCTGAGTGTGGGCGCTAGTGAAATGAAAGCCCAATCTCTCGGAGGTTTCCTTGACTCACTTAATAGTCAAAAGCCTGGTCAGAACGGTGCANAATCTCAAGAGNAAAGNCAAAGTCCAAGCCAANCTATCAAAAATCTGTTCGGCGACATTAATCCAAAGAGTGACACGCCAGATGGACAGGACAAAAACCGTGGGGGTGGCTTAAACTTAGGAAAAACGGTTGGAAAAGTTTTTGACGCCCACCACAACACTATTCTCGGTCCGATGGGGAGATATTACTTGGGCAGGAAGCTTTCAGCGCATGTGTTGGGGCGTTACGCTACCCTGCCGCAAAGCGATTTGCGTACAAAATATGTTCGGAGCATCGTTTTGACATTGCTAGCAGCAAGTAACTATGCCGGCAATCATAAAGAGCCGCTGGTTATTATTTTGCGCGATAAGAGCGTTATCAACGCGTTTTCTGCACCCGGTAATTTCGTTTTCATTTCAACAGGAATGTTAGACTTTGTTCAGAATGAAGACGAATTAGCTTTTGTCCTCGCCCACGAAGTGGCTCATGTAGAGTTGGACCATGGATTGAATGCTGTTAAATCAAAGCAGGGCACTGACCTTGTGAAAGACGTTGCTGGTAATGCTTTCCCTGGCTTGGGGGGAGTCCTTGGGAATATGATGGGCTACATGGAAAATGGTTTTAGTGCTGACTTGGAGGGAGAAGCTGATCGGCGTGGTGCGGAGCTCGCCGCCAAAGCAGGGTACAATGCAAGGGCTGGCGTAAACGTGATCCGGCGTCTTGAAAAATCGCATGGACATCAGCACGCGAAGGGTTATCCAAAGGATCGAACCTCCATTGTAGCAAGGGTAGCGAATTCATCCTCTCAAGTTCCGGAAAAATTAGTGCAAACAAGATCGAGACGTTTTGATGAAATCATCAGAAACAGATGAGCAATCCTCCGAACAAACAATACAAGAGTTGCTAACGGTACAAGCCCGTTCATTACGACGGCTTGAAAATCATTTTGCGCCAGAGGTCGTTGAGGAACAAGAACGCCGTAGGTTCCAGAAAGTTCGTTCTTTGTGTGTTCGATTAACTTCTTTAATTGCTCTACTTGCAACAGCGATTGTGGGTGGTGGCGAAGGTGCAATTTATCTTAAGGAGTTATGGGAAAAACGCGCTACTGCCCAAAAATATGCAGAAGTCGGTGTACGGGTTTACTACGATGAAAATAATATAAATATTGGTAAAGAATTTATTGGAAAGGCTCTTGAGCTAAGCCCCAACAACTCTGATTATTTGTACTTGGATGCATATATCGACGGTATGGCGGAAGTTCGAAGACTTCTCAACCTTGACCGCCCGTATACCGCTAGTGAGCTTGATGCGGCCCATAGAGCTATCGCTAAGTCCATACTTTTGGAGCAACAGGCTCCGCAAAAACCTGAAGCTTACATTTTACAAGGTCAGATTTACACAGCATTGCGTGAAAATGAGCGAGCAAAAAAAGCACTTTCAAAAGCAATGGTATTAGATCCGGATAACGATTTCGCAATAATGCGCCTTGGAGTGGTTGAATATGGAAGTGGACAGAGGGATAGGGCAGTCGAACTTTTTGATAAAGCTCTGAAACTCAATAAAGAATCCAAATGGGCCCATTTGTGGAAGGGTATAATTTTTTCAGACGAAAAAAAGCTAGATTTGGCTAAGGCTTCCTTCAATGCGGCTCTCAATATTGATCCACGTTTTGATCTGGCGCTTTATAATCTTGGATGGGTGGAGCTTAAAAATACAAAAAGAGACTATGCGGCGGCTGAAGCATTTTTTAGAAAAACACTTCGCGTAAATCCATCATATAAAGAAGCTTTTTATGGGATGGGAATGGTTTATGGGTATCAGAAACAGTATGAAGTGGCCCATAGGTACCTGTCAAAAGCGTTAAAAATAGATAAGGAGTTTTTAACGGCTTGGAAGTGGCGAGGGATCGTTAACTATGAAATGAACAAGCTCCAAGATGCGAAAGCGGATTTTACGGCTGGCCTGGAACTTGATCCATCTAATGCAGATTTGTTCGTTCGTCGTGCCCGTGTTGCTATACTGTCTAAAAAGTTTGAAAACGCTCTATCAGACTTGATGTTTGCAAACAAGTTAGACAAACGGAATGCCAGAACATTTTTATATCTTGGTCAAGTCTATGAAGCCTTGGGTCAAATGGAGCCAGCGGTTGAAAGCCTTAATAAAGCATTATCCATTAACGAAAAATATAGTGAAGCGCATGCAGCGTTGGGGGGTGTTTATCGGAAACAAGGTGACAACAAAAAGGCAATTCAATCTTATCAGAATGCTCTAAACGGTTCTTCTTACAGAAGAGAACGTTTCGCAATCCCAATGTCCCAGGTTTTGCGTGATTCAAAAAGGACTAATGAGGCATATAAATTAATCAATAAATTGACACTCACGGTTCGTGACTCACCAGACTTGTGGTTCGCTCTATTTGAAACCGCTTTAAGTGTTGGTAAACAAACTCGCGCAAAGTCCGCATTTGTAGAATACCAAAAGTTATTACCGGGTTCTGACAAAATCGCATTGATGAGAAAGAAACTCAAAAGATAGGCCCTTTGGTTCGCGTCTTCACAAAAAGTGCGCGATCAGATTTTTAAAGAGCCTCTATGTTTTTTTCCTATTTCGTTACATTCTGATATGTTTTTTGGTGGAGGTTCAAGGGTTATGGTTATTCATCTCAAAAAAGGAAAAGATAAAAGCGCGATTGCAAAGGATGACGCTGAGGTGCGCGAGGTTGTTGAGGGTATTATCAATGATATTGAGGCGCGCGGAGATATTGCGGTTCGAGAATTATCTCTAAAGTACGATGGGCTTGCGCCAAAAAAACTTTTCCTTGATGAGGATGATATTGCAGCTGCCCTTGCAAAGGTTTCCGCCAATGATCTCGATGATATAAAATTTGCTCAGACACAAATCCGTAATTTTGCAGAACTTCAGAAAGATTGTCTTCAGGACCTGGAAGTTGAGACCCTTCCCGGCGTGATACTTGGGCACAAAAATGTCCCGATTAATGCGGTGGGTTGCTATGTCCCTGGTGGTAAGTATCCAATGGTTGCCTCTGCACATATGAGTGTCCTTACCGCGCAGGTGGCGGGGGTGACCAGGATAGTCGCTGCTGCCCCGCCTCAGAATGGGGAACCTCATCCTGCGCAAGTGGCAGCAATGCATTTGGCTGGGGCAAATGAAATTTTCTTAATTGGTGGTGTTCAAGCAGTCGCAGCTATGGCTTTGGGTACAGAAAGTATAAATGCTGTTGATATGCTAGTTGGACCAGGCAATATGTACGTGGCCGAGGCAAAGCGACAGCTTTTTGGCCGCGTCGGAATTGATCTCCTTGCAGGCCCTACAGAGACACTTGTAATTGCAGATGACAGCGCTGATCCGGAGGTGTGTGCAGTAGATTTGCTGGGCCAGGCAGAACATGGGCCTACCTCGCCGGCAACGTTACTCACAAATTCAAACGCATTAGCTCTAGACACTTTGAAAGAGGTTGAACGGCAGCTTGAAACAATGCCCACCGCTGAGGTGGCAGGACGAGCATGGGCTGACTTTGGTTCGGTAATTGTTTGTGACACAATAGAAGAGATGGTTGTTGAAGCAGATCAATTGGCATACGAGCACGTGCAAGTAATGACAAAAGATCCCGATTTTTTTGCAGAGAAGATGACGAATTACGGTGCACTATTCTTGGGAGTGCGTACTAATGTTTCGTACGGTGACAAAGTCATAGGCACAAACCATACGTTACCGACAGCAAGAGCGGCGCGCTACACGGGAGGCCTTTGGGTCGGAAAATTTATGAAAACGTGCACCTACCAAAAGGTATTAACCGATGAGGCCTCTGCGATGATTGGAGGCTATTGTTCCCGTCTTTGTACCTTGGAGGGTTTTGCCGGTCATGCTGAGCAGGCAAATCTGCGGATAAGACGTTATGGTGGATCCAATATCGAACCTTACGGAGTGGCAACGAAACTATGAGCACAGCTTTGCCTAAAATGCCCAGTTTCCGTTTGGATGGACGCCGTGCACTTGTAACGGGCGCAGGGCGTGGTATTGGTCGTGCTGCCAGTCTAGCTCTTGCTGAAGCTGGTGCTGATCTGTTTTTAGCAGCGCGGACAATCACTGAAGTGGAAAAAGTAGCCTCCGAAATTCATGAGGCTAATGGTAGCGCTAGAGCAATCTATCTCGATGTTACCGATACGTCAGCGGTGAAAGAAATGATGATGGAATTGGGGCCGTTCCAGATCCTGGTCAACAGCGCAGGAGGAAATCGGCCACAAGAACTGCTGGATGTGTCAGAGGGAGATTTTGACTTAATTGCGAACCTAAACTTTAGAGCAGCCTTTTTTGTTGCCCAGAGCATGGCGGCTGGTTTGATTAAAGATGGCTTGCCAGGTTCGATTATTAATATTTCTTCGCAAATGGGCCATGTCGGGGGGCCCAAGCGAACAGTTTATTGCGCGACCAAACATGCAATTGAGGGAGCGACAAAAGCAATGGCCTGGGAATTGGGAAAACATAATATCAGGGTGAATACACTTTGCCCAACGTTCATAAGAACGGCTATGGTAGAGGAAATTTTGGAAGATCCCGAGTTTCACAATTATGTCATAGGTAATATTGCACTCAAACGAATTGGAGAAGTTGAAGATATTATGGGTGCTGTAGTATTCTTAGCATCCGATGCCTCGGCATTAATGACTGGCTCAGCTCTTGTCATTGATGGGGGTTGGACAGCAGTGTAGGAAAATTTAGGTTCCGGCCCAGAGATCTTACCCTATCGCATATAGCTTTTGTAAGGCACTCGAATGGTTCAATTTATCTTAGATTGTGGTCCTACTTTGGAGCTACAGTGATAATGCATGGTGGGACACTTCATAAGGTGTCAGTTGCCCCAATGATGGATTGGACTGATCGGCATTGTCGGTTCTTTTTGAGGCAATTTAGCCGGAATCTTTTATTGCACACGGAAATGATTACGACAGGTGCAATTCTGCATGGCAACTACAGACGGATACTCAGGTTTAATTCCGAGGAACAGCCTGTAGCGCTGCAACTCGGTGGTTCAAGCCCTAAAGAGCTCTCTGAATGTGCCCGCATCGGTTCTGATGCCGGTTATTGCGAAATTAATTTAAATGTTGGATGCCCAAGCAGCAGGGTCCAAGAAGGCAGGTTTGGAGCTTGTCTTATGAAGGAGCCCCAATTGGTTGGAGATTGTGTTGATGCAATGACTGGAGCAGTCGGCATACCTATCACTGTAAAAACACGTATTGGCGTAGATGAGCAGCCCGAGGGTCCCGCTCTTGAGAATTTTATCGATACCGTTGCTCAGGCGGGATGCAAACGGTTTGTTATTCATGCGCGTAAAGCATTCCTTCAAGGACTTAGTCCACGGCAAAATAGAGAGGTGCCGCCGCTTAACTACCCTGTTGTATATGAATTGAAGAAAAGATTTTCAGATATTGATATCGTAATAAACGGAGGAATCACTGACTGCGACCAGGGTAAAGTCCATCTTTCTTATGTTGATGGGATCATGTTTGGTAGGTCAGCGTACCAGAATTGTTTCATGTTAAGCCAAGTTGACCAATGTTTTTACGGAGAAGATGGCGCAAATCTTACTAGGCATCAAATCGCTCAATCCATGATCCCTTACATTGCACACGCAATCGAGGAGGGCATTTCTCTTATTGCAGTTACTAGGCACATGCTGAGCCTTTTCCACGGAGTACCTGGTGCTCGATTATGGAGACGAAACCTAAGCGTAATGGCACGTAATCCAGATGCAACAGCTTGCCTTATTGAAGATACCCTTAATTCGATGCCGAATTCCGATCAAGAGCTATTTAAGCGAACAAAACAGTAAACACGTCAAATTACCTGTTTGTGTGGCCCAAATCAGATCGTGGATAAATCTCTCCTGTGAGTGAATGTGTAAGTATAGTAGCAGGCCGAACTAACGATTAGCAGCAGCGTGTGCGGAATTTTCACTTTTCCTTCGGTACGCTGCAGTGCAATGATCCTCACAATACGGTCGACCATGTAATGCCGGTTTTCCACAAAAATGAAATTCGGGGTCTCCAGGATCACCGATTGGCCACTGACACATGCGTTCACTGACAGCAGCCAAAGGAATCATTTTACGTTTAATGGGTGACGGGCGTGAGGACAAACCAAGCCTATGAGCTTTGCCTATTACAGCGTTGCGGCTAACGCCGCCTAGCTTTTCGGCAATTTGACTTGCCGTTAGCCCATCGCCCCACAATTGTTTGAGCTGGTCCACACGTGTTTCGGTCCACTCCATTCTGGCCTCTCTCGCTATGTTTTTACGCTTGCTGGCTCGTTCCAACATAAATAATAAAACTTATACTCACGAACTAGATATTGCGGTTCCACTTGTATGGTTCCACAATCTGTTGAGAGCCGCTCCACCAAAACGCCCCTTTTGTGTTATGGCTCCACTTTGCAGAATCGTCAATAATCGAATCTGTTAAAATACCAAAAAAAACCCTAAAAAACATTAGAAAAGCCCCGTTTGCGGCCTGAACTTATTGACTTATCCACAGCATTGTCAAAGCGGAAAATACAAACTTTAAAAGAAGCAATCAGACCCCACGAATAAAGGGCGCAACGAAATAATTGGATTCATTGGGTTTCTCTGTAGCGACTCGAAGATAAAAAGTTGGTTTTTATTTTGTTGGGCCAGTACTGAGAGCTATTTCGCAAATTTCACGAAAGGTAAAGGATATTTTTTCCACAAGTTAAGCAGTAGGTATAGTTTTATTTGTCTGTGTCCATTCAATTACAGTGATGAATAGGACCAATGCCATAAAGTAACCCGGTTGGAAAACCTCAAACCAAAATATCGATGTTCTCTATGCTCGAGAAAGAGCTATTTTTTCCTTCAGCGTGATCGGAAAACCAGATATGGCTTGGTATCAAAGACGGATAATACCTCATTTATGTTTTTTCCGTGTTTCAGTTTTTGTGGTCCTGCAAAAACGGTATAATAAGACCTACGACCTCGCCGGTATTTAAAGATCGAGAATAGCGGCCTGTCGTAGGTGCTTCGGAAAATTGAGAAGGTGGCTGACCCTCTCTGTAGATCTATTGCGTAATCTCGCCATTCCCCGGCTGCAACACGGCGACTGTAGACGTCTAGCAATTGCCGCAACTCATTTTTATCGAATGACACATAGGGATGCCGACGTTTGCGAAGGTCAGACAACCTAATTGGGGTTCCCAGGTTCATATTATACTTTCTGCGAATCGTTTCACTCTACAGTGAAGGCAAAATACAAGCAAAATCTAGTAGCATTTTAAATGGAATATTATTGTACTCGTGTAGTAGTAGGCCCATAGGGGTCTGGTTGCGCATAACATGCAACTTTTCCCAAGGTTCGATAGCAATAAATCGGTTTTTCGTAGATCTGTGGGTTGAAGCTTTCGCGACAAAGTGGCCCCTTATCTCGCATAGCCTTTAATGTGCTGCATTCTTTACCTGTAACCAATTCAGCCAGGTAATCTTGAGGTAAGCGATCAGATTGGATGAAATTAGCCATACCAGCTCCCAGTAGGTATACGGAGGTTTCTGTGCCGCATGCAACAGCAAGAAGGGAAGCAGCCAGGACTGCCGCTATTGAACTCCTTCTATAGCCCCTTTTGGATTGGCTTAGCCTGGTCTTATCCGAACACGATTTGTCTAGCAACTTATAAGACGCCCACCTTTCAAGTACTTTTTTCGAAAGGAGATAAACTATAATGTTTGACTCCCCCCTCTAATTATTCACGGAAGCTCTATTTTATGCAAGTGCTGGTATCAAGCTGTTGGAGTTTTAGCAAGTTGAAAAAATAGACTATAGATTAAACTTGTAGAAAAAGAATCACTAAACCTTATACAATATAAGTGATCATAAGTTTCATTGCGAGGCATTTGGCATGACGCGCAGAATATCTTATTGGCAGCAGCTCCGAGTGGAGGAATGATTTGTCAGACATTTTTGAAGAGGTTGACGAGGAAGTCCGAAAGGATAAGTACTCACAGTTGTGGCAAAAGTACGGCAATTGGTTTGTATCTTGCGCTGTGGCACTATTACTTTTAGCAGTCGGATATGTTCAATGGCAAAAATATGATTTCGAACAGCGCGCGCAATCTAGCACTGAATTTATTGCTGCTCTTAGGCTCATCGACTCCAAAAAACCCGAAGAAGCCACACGCGCACTTGCCGGACTAGCTGAAAGTGGCACTAAAGGTTATGCAATTTTAGCAAAATTTCGAGCTGCCGGTCTTAAGGTACAGGCTGGGGATAGTGCTTCTGCTAGTGAAATTTATGACGCGATAGCCGACGATGATGAGGTAAATACGTTATATCGAGATTTAGCGCGACTTTATGCGATAATGCAGAGGGTTGATGATGGTGATACGTCAGAATTATCTACTGAATTACGTAAATTACTCTCAGACGATAATCCTTGGCGGTTTTCTGCACGCGAAATGGCAGCAGTTTTGGCATTACGTCAAAGAGATACAAAAACTGCTAGAGAATATTTCAAAATGCTGACCGATGATCCCAGCACTCCTACAGGATTGAGGCAGAGGGCTAGCGAAATGCTGCAAGCAATCGATGAGTAGCAAAACAGATCGCTTCGGCACACATAATTTTTTTTCACAATTTAGTTCGATTATCATAACGTTAATAATATTAACTGGGTGTGACACGTTTGATAGTCTTATTGGCAAGAAACCCACGCCTCCCCTGCCTGGTGAACGCATCCCAATTATGCTTCATGAACGTGATCGGACAGCTGACCCCCGTGTCTCAGACTTGCGGGTGCTCCTACCTCCCCCGCGTTTGAACCGAGATTGGTCTCAATCCGGCGGGACCCCCTCCCATGCTATGCACCATCTTAAGATCAATAAGTCAGTGTCGCGCCGGTGGATTGCAGATGCGGGTGAGGGTTCAGGGAAAGATCGACGATTGCTAGCATCACCCATTGTAGTTGGGGATAAGGTTTTTGTTACTGATCTAGAATCAAACGTCACTGCATTTGACGCGGAGACGGGCAACTCTATTTGGTATTTTCGACCAAAAGTGCCGGCAGGAGATGAAGAGGCATTTGGTGGTGGCCTGGCTTTCGGAAGTGACACTGTATTTTTGAGCACAGGATATGGCCGTGTATACGCCTTGGAAGAGAAAACGGGCAAGCTCAAATGGATGAAGAAATTGCAGGGACCAATGCGCGCGCCTCCAGCGGTTGCAGGTGGTCGTGTCTTTGTTGTGACCATCGATAATCATTTAGTTGCGCTTAATGCTGCGAGTGGTGAACGATTGTGGACCCATGCAGGTCTCGCAGAGATTGCTGGTTTGTTGGGTGGTGCAGCGCCAGCAGTCGAAGGTAACACGGTGATTGTTCCCTATTCATCTGGAGAAATCTTTGCAATTCGGGCTGAAAATGGTCGCGTTGCTTGGTCCGATGCATTATCTCCGGCTCGCAGAATCGATGCTCTTGCGACGCTTGCGCATGTGCGCGGTAGTCCTGTCATTAACCGTGGGTTAGTCCATGCTATAAGCCATTCTGGTCGTTTAGTGGCAATTGACCAGCGATCGGGAGCCCGAATTTGGGAGAGGAGCATTGGTGGAGTAGAGACACCCTGGGTCGCCGGTGATTTTATCTACCTTCTTAGCAATCAAGCTGAGCTTTACTGTTTAACGCGTCGTGGCGGTCGGATAAGGTGGGTTCGACCATTGCCAAAATTTGAGGATCCACAGGATAAAGAAGGTCCCATTAAGTGGTCGGGGCCAGTCTTGGTAAGTGATCGTTTAGTTGTGACTGGCAGCCATGGCGAAGCCTTATCGATTTCGCCATATACGGGTGTACCGTTAGGACGGGTTGAACTGCCTGGTGGAATTTCAATTGCGCCAGTAGTAGCAGACGGAACACTTTATTTCTTCACTAACAATGCAGAATTGATTGCTTTTCGGTAGGTTTGTTTAATATATGTTTTGCACCTGAGGAGTGTGCACGGATGAGTATTACCGTGGCTATTGTTGGCCGTCCAAATACAGGGAAATCAACGCTTTTTAATAGACTTGTGGGCAAGCGTTTAGCAATAGTAGACGACGCGGCTGGTGTCACCCGCGATCGACGTGAAGGGAATGGATCCCTGGGAGATCTAAACTTTCGTATCATAGATACTGCTGGGTTCGATGGCATTGCATTAAAAAACCTGGCGGGAAGAATGGAGCAGCAAACTAAGCNGGCAGTTGCGGAATGTGACGTCGTTTTGATGCTAATAGATGCCCGAGCTGGGATAAATCCGCTAGACCGATTTTTTGCTAAATGGCTTAGGGGTCAACCGGCAGCTACAATATTGATTGCTAACAAATGCGAGGGTGGAGGAGGTGACTCTGGACGTCTAGAAGCGTTTGAATTGGGGCTTGGAGATCCTCTAGCTATTTCTGCTGAGCATGGCGAGGGCCTTTCAGCTTTGTACACAGCACTTCAACCAATTTTCGATAATGCCAGCAAAGCTAATAAACCAGCCACGCCGCCGCAACTCCAAGTAGCAATTGTTGGAAGACCTAACACCGGTAAATCCACACTTGTAAATCAATTATTAAAAAATGACCGAATGCTCACGGGGCCAGAGGCCGGAATAACCCGGGACTCAATTGGCATTGAGTGGCAATACCAAGGGCGTTCGTTGAAATTAATTGATACTGCGGGTCTTCGTCGCAAGGCAAGAGTAGAGGCCAAGTTAGAGAAGCTTTCTGCCTTAGATACTTTGCGTGCTATTCGNTACGCTCAGGTGGTAGTTGTTTTACTCGACGGGCAACGACCGGTTGAACGGCAAGATATTACAATTGCTCGCCAAGTTGCAGCTGAAGGGAGAGCTTTAATATTTGCGGTGAATAAATGTGATTTATTAGTATCAACNAAAAATACGAAACAAATGTTGGAGCAACGCCTTGAAAGTTCTCTTNCCCAGGTTCGGGGGGTTCCAATTGTAACGTTGTCGGCCCTTACNGGAAGTGGAATAAGGGAGNTAATGAAGGCGGTTTTTTCAATTTATCAAATTTGGAATCGCAGAGTCACTACTGCACAACTGAACACCTGGTTAGCGGGCATGGTTGAAATTCATCCGCCGCCTTTGGCATCCAGCGGGCGTCGTACGAAGCTTCGATATATAACTCAGATTAAAAGCCGTCCGCCAACCTTTGCGATTTGGGTATCGAGACCAAAGAATATAGCTGAGTCCTATAAACGTTATTTAATTAGTGGCTTACGCGAATCTTTTGGATTGTGTGGTGTGCCAATTCGGATGGAATTTCGTCGAGGTAAAAATCCATATATTGCTGAAAAATAAATTAATTTTATTTGGGAAAAATTTCAGGATACGCCTCAAATGTCTTTCCATTTTGCCCGAATTTTGACTCAGCTAAATCAACAAAAACCCCAGTCATTTCATCTGGTTTACGAAGTTTGTTTGGGTTTTCTCCAGGAAATGCCTTGGCTCGCATTGCGGTTTGCTGAGGACCAGGATCTACAAGATTTACACGGATATTAGTGTGTTGAACTTCTTTGGCATATGTTTTTACAAGCACTTCTAATGCTGCTTTGCTGGCCGCATAACCCCCCCAAAAAGGGTTTAAATGAATTGCTGCCCTTGACGTCACGAATACTGCACGTCCAGAATCAGAGGCCTTTAAAAGTGGGTCCAAAGAACGGATTAANCGATAATTTGCTGTTACATTAAGAGCAATGATATTATCCCATGTGGTCGGATCAAGGTGGTTCATTGGAGTTAATTCACCGAGTATTCCAGCGTTACCAATAACAATGTCTATCCGGCCAAAACGCTCATGTAGCGCAGCGCCTAGTTGATCAATTGTATCGCCATCCGTTAGATCAAGTGGAACCAACGTTGACTCGGTGCCATTGCTTCTTCTTATAGAATCGTCCGTGTCTTCCAAACCGCCTACCGTTCGTGCTGTCAAAATAGTATGCGCCCCCTCCTTTGCAAACCGTTTTGCAATGGCCGACCCAATGCCGCGGCTGGCACCAGTAATTAGTGCAATACGGTCTTTCAGGCGCTTATTTGGCATCATAAGTGTGTCACAATATATCACCCTAGGGTCTTACATTTGCTCTTTGTGTTTTCAAAATCCAGAGCATAAAAAAAGTTCGTCAACTATACCAGATTTTCGAGACATATTTTTTTGGTGTAATAAACATTATCCATAAAGGAGACATTAGATTCACAAGTGGAACCTATTTTTTCGTTTTATTACCGAATGTGGGGCAGTATGATGAAAAATCTTCTTGCTAATCGTCATACATTTCAGGTTTGAGTCTTATCTCGACTAGCTNATTGTACTTCGCGCTTCATAAGTTCGTTAAGTTTTTTGCGCTCACTTTCATTATACCCCTGTACCCCTTTTTGTCTGCTAGGATCAGAGGGGCTTGGGTTGAGAAGCTTTTCAAATATCTCGCGATCGTTCCGAGTGTTGCCGAGCCTTTGAACTCCCTTTTGTAAAAGGTCTATTTCCGTTTTGCCCGTAACCGATTTAGCCGCATCACCTACATTATGTTGTAGTCGAGTGGGCAGCAAAGACCAAATAAAATCAGCGCCGAGTGTAACTAACGGTGCAGCCTTAGCNCCACGAACGTCTGCAGGAATNTGCTCTTCTTTTTCAAAAAAGATACTAATCGCGATGTAGATTACGGCAAGTAGCAGCCAAGCTCTCGCGATGCCAAAAAATACTCCAAACGTTCGATCGAGGCCGCTCATAGAGCTTTTCTGAACCTTCTCTGATAAAAAGTTACCGATGATCGACAAAATGACTATTGATAAAACAAATAGTCCCGCTCCAGTAGCGATCCGGGATAGCCAAATATTACTTATCCAAGCGTAGGCGTGTGGCTCCACATAAGGAAATAAAAATAGAGTAATCAAGCTTGCGCCAACCCACCCGAGTAAAGATAAAATTTCTTTTGCCAAGCCACGGGAGAGCCCAATCAGCGTGGACAATATTGTAACGATTATCACGACAATATCAGTAACGGCGATATCACCCATGCTGTTTTCCTAACGATTTATTTTTAACTGCGTCGTTGCCGAACTCATGAATTAAGCTGCTCAAGTGCCGTATTCCTGTCACTTTCAGCTTTTGATCGTTCTTGTTTTTTTTCCCTCGTTCTGAAAACGCTGGCGTTAATGCTGCTGTAAACCCCAGTTTGGTTGCTTCACGAATTCGCGCTTCGGACTGATTTACTGGACGCACCTCACCGGAAAGGCCTATTTCGCCGAATACAATCATGTTTTCAGACATTGGTTCCCCTATAAGCGATGAGATTAAAGCAGCGGCAACTGCTAAGTCAGCTGCCGGCTCGCTAATACGTAATCCTCCCACTACATTTAGATAAACGTCATTTCCGCCAAATTGTAAGCCACAACGAGCCTCTAAGACGGCCAGTATCATTGAAAGCCTTGCAGAATCCCATCCTACAACAGCACGCCGCGGCGTTGCTAATGATGACGGAGCAACAAGCGCTTGAATTTCAACCAACATTGGTCGCGATCCCTCAATTCCAGCGAAAACCGACGCGCCTGAGACCTCACCTTGACGGTCTGCCAAAAACAAAGCTGAAGGGTTAGAGACCTCACTGAGACCTCGGCTGGTCATTTCGAAAACCCCTATTTCATCAGTTGCGCCAAAACGATTTTTGACGGACCGCAGTAAACGAAATTGATGGCCACGCTCTCCTTCAAAATAAAGAACGGTGTCAACCATATGTTCCAAAACACGGGGGCCGGCTATAGCGCCCTCTTTAGTCACGTGGCCAACTAAAAGCAAAGCAAACCCACGCCTTTTTGCGAGCCGGATCAGCTCTTGTGCAGATGCTCGGATCTGCGCAACTGTTCCGGGCGCTGACCCTAAGCTAGCAGTGTACATTGTTTGTATTGAATCTATTACGACTACATCTGGCCGATCATTGATGTCGAGTGTTGCCAGAATATTGGCCACATTTGTAGCTGTTGCTAGCTCTACTGGCTCAGCAGCTACATTAAGTCTAGCAGCCCGCAGTCTTATTTGATCGACTGCTTCTTCGCCAGATATATAAAGACAACGAGCTTTCTTAGCTAGCGCTGCTGTAACCTGCAATAACAGCGTTGATTTCCCAATTCCAGGATCACCACCAATCAAAAGAGCAGATCCATCGACGAGACCATTTCCAGTTACGCGGTCAAATTCCTCGATGCCGGTTTTCCGGCGTGGTGCACTTTTCGAATTCCCCACTAAATTCACGAAATTAATAGGGGTCCCAGTATCTGAAACCGATTGCGCCCGCAATTTTCCGCCAACAGGTGCGGATTCAGGAAGAATTTCCTCTACGATGGTATTCCAGGCGTCGCACTCATCACAATGACCAACCCATCGAGGATGCACAGATCCACAGCTTTGACAAACGAAACGATTTTTAACTTTGGCCATCATTACATATTTCTTGCCAAAAAAGGGGAATATGTATCAAGTGATTGAAGTTTCGAAATCTATTGGTCCTTCAGAATTACCATTGATAAATTGGCGGAGGAACTCATTTTTGGTTTTTTCAATTTCTTCGACTGCTCCATGCCAGATGATTTTTCCTTTGTATAGCATGGCTATGCGGTCCGCAATTTTCCTTGCACTCGACATGTCATGTGTAATTGATAAACCAGTAGCACCAATATTTTGAGTGGTTTCAACAATAAGCTCATTAATGATATCTCCCATAATGGGATCAAGGCCAGTAGTTGGTTCATCAAAGAATATAATCTCGGGATTGATTGCAATAGCGCGTGCAAGACCGACGCGTTTGCGCATTCCGCCTGATAAATCCGATGGGCGCATCTCAGCCGTATCTTCTGCCAACCCCACTGCTGCCATCTTCTCAAGCGCAATATCGCGAGCCGTGCTTGCTAACATTCCTTGTCCTTCAATAAGACCAAAGGCTACGTTCTCCCAAACTGATAAGCTGTCGAATAATGCTGCATGTTGGAATAGCATGCCGATTCTTGCGTTGATGATATTGCGTTCAACAGGACTGACATCCAGAACGGATTGGCCGTCTATTTCAATGTCTCCAATATCAGGTGTTAAAAGCCCTAGTATACATTTAATAGTGACGGACTTACCCGTGCCGGAGCCTCCAATTATTACAAGCGACTCGCCTGGCATGATTTCAAGATCTACACCATTTAGCACTACTTTGTCACCGAAGCGCTTATGAATATTTTTAAGCTTAATTTTTGGTGTTTTCATGCGCCGAAGAACATCGCGGTTATCATATAATTGAGGATTAGTATTAAAATTGCTGAAGAAACTACTGCATTAATAGTTGCCGCACCAACACCCTGCGCGCCTCCTTTTGAGAAATATCCTTGATAACAACCCATTAGCGTGGTGACAAAGCCAAAAACTGTTGCCTTTACTAGGCCAGAAAAAACATCAGTGAATTGCACAAATTCCCAGGTATTTTTGAGATAAATTGCAGCATTAAAATCAAGCTTATATATCGCTACTATGTAACCACCAAATATACCGATAACATCTCCCACTAAAATAAGAATAGGTAACGTGACTACTCCAGCAATCACACGCGGCGCTACGAGATACTTAAAGGGCTCTGTAGCAAGCGTAGTCAAAGCATCAATTTGTTCAGTCACCCTCATGGTGCCGATTTCAGCGGCGATCGAAGAGCCAACCCTAGCCGCGACCATAAGACCGGCAAGTACAGGGGCTAACTCCCGCGTTATGCTGAGCACGACAACCTTGGCTATCGAACTTTCTGCTCCCGCGGCAAAACGAGCAAATCCGGTATAGCTTTGTAGGGCTAATACCATTCCGGCGAACACAGTTGTTAGCCCCACAACTGGTAACGAATAATATCCAATCTCTACTATTTGCCGCCAGATGAGTTGAAAATAGAAAGGTGGTCGAAAGCAATGCGATACTGCCACTATGGTAAAATGTGTAATATGCCCGACGGCTCGGAAAAACCCGAGGATTGTTGCTCCCGTAAGTTGCAAAAAGCTCATATGTCAGCCCCAATATAAATCCGTTTATGGCGTGGCCCTAGAGTGGTCAGTAATTCATATCCAATAGTTCCGGCGCACTTAGCAAGATCGTCGACGCTAATTGTCGAACCGATTATCTCGGCCCAGTCCCCTGGTTTTACGCCCTCTATGCCTGTTATGTCTACGCTTATCAGATCCATCGAAATACGGCCGGCAACGGGAGCAAGTATTCCTTTTATAGAAACATACGCGGTTTGAGCTAAAGCACGTAAATAGCCGTCCCCATATCCAATTGCAATTGTAGCAATTTGGCGCTTTTTGTCAGACCTAAATGTAGCTCCGTATCCAACTGTTTCCCCGCGAGCAACTTCTCGGCATTGTAGTATTCTGGCCTTTAATTTGATTACAGAATTCATTGGATTTGGGCGATTTTTTGTTGGATTACCACCGTATAGTGCATACCCAGGTCGTACCATGTCAAAATGATATCGTGGGCCCAAGAAAATTCCGGATGAGGCGCTCAGCGATCGGGGGGAGGATTGAAGGGTGGTCCGTAGCGCTTTAAATTTTTTTAGCTGGTGTAAATTTAAATCATTGCTAGGCTCATCTGCGCATGCGAGGTGGCTTAATATGAGGGTTGGCTTTGTTAAAATTCCATTTGCGATGCACGCGGACAGTTTTAAGAAATCTTTTTTCGATAGCCCAAGTCTATTCATGCCGGTATCTAAATGAAGAGCTGCAGGTCCTAGTGAATTCCATAACTCTACCTGCTGAATTGAATTAAGCACGGGCCGCAGCGAGGCCTCCGCTAGAGCAAGCATATTCTCTTCCGTCACTCCGGCAAAAACATAAATTGTTCTTTTAGTTATTGTTCGTAGAGCTAGTCCTTCATCGAGTGTTGCAACGAAAAATGTCTTACATCCGGCTTTCTCTAACGTGCGTGTAACGGCCCGCAATCCTAAACCATAGGCATTTGCCTTGACGACTGCGGCGCACTCCGAAGGCGCACTTTGTTCGGCAAGAAAATGATAGTTCGCGGCGAGTGCTTCAAGGTTAATAGAGAGCTCGCTGAGGCTGTTCTTAGTTAAAGCCGTCTCCATCATGATGGCGATCATAGTTGGCAAATCTGGTAAACCGGCCATCGAAATAAAGGTCTATTGTCCCGACCGGGCCGTGTCGTTGTTTAGCTATTATGACACTAGCTGTGTTGCGAACTTGTTCAATACGTTCTGCCCACTTTTGCGAACGCTCGGAGAATTTAATGTTGTCTTCGTCAGAGCGAATTATCGGCTCTGCTTTCTCCAAATAATATTCCTCGCGGTATATGAACATAACCACATCAGCATCCTGTTCTATCGAGCCCGATTCTCGTAGATCGGATAATTGTGGCCTTTTGTCATCGCGGTTTTCGACTTGACGTGAAAGTTGTGAGAGAGCCAGAACCGGAACCTCTAATTCTTTTGCCAGTGTTTTGAGACCACGCGTGATTTCAGATATTTCTTGAACACGATTATCATTTCTTCTTCCCCCACTACCTTGCAGCAATTGAAGGTAATCTACAACTATGAGGTGTAATTTTTTTTGTCTTTTCAGCCGGCGGGCGCGAGTTCTCAGCGCAGACACCGTTAAAGCTGGGGTGTCATCAATATAAAGGGGTAATGCATTCAACTCTTGCGCAGCGAATGCTAGGCGGTCAAAATCATCTTGCTTAATATCTCCACGGCGTATTTGATCTGAGGGAATTTCTGACTGTTCAGAAAGTATGCGCCCAGCTAATTGTTCTGCTGACATTTCCAGTGAAAAAAATAAAACGTGCCCGCCCTCAGTAACAACTTCACCCTGTTCGTTCTCTTGTTCCTTGAATGCCTTAGCAGCATTAAAAGCAATATTGGTTGCTAGCGCAGTTTTGCCCATGGATGGCCGACCGGCTAGGATCAATAAATCAGATGAATGGAGGCCGCCAAGTTTAAGATCTAAATCTTTAAATCCGCTTGTAACACCAATTACTTTGCCATCACGTTTATAAGCTTCCTCGGCAGTTTTGATTGCATTGTAAACCGCATCTTTTAGATCAATGATGCCTCTTTCTAGCTCGCCAACATTAGATAAATCGTAGAGCTTTTGTTCTGCTGCTTCGATTTGGGTGGGGGCTTTTTCTTCTACAGACGGAGTAAATGCGTCATTAACTATATCCTCCCCAAGAGTGATCAACTGACGCCGTAAATACAAATCATGAATGGTTTGCGCATAATCATGAACATTTATTATGTTTGGTGCGTTGGCTGCTATGTCAAATAGATATTCAGCTCCGCCGGCGTCGGCTAAGGCATCATCGCGTTCAAAAATATGCTTTAATGTCAATGGGCTAGCGATTTGACCAGTTTCGGCAAGTGTTTCAATGGCTTCATAAATTCGCCCATGAACTGGCTCAAAGAAATGGTCCGCCCGCAAAAACTCCGACACTTTCTCAAGGGCTTTATCATGTGTTAGCAGAGCTCCAAGCAAAGCGGCCTCTATTTCAGTATTCTGCGGCGGAGCTCTGTAGAGAGGATTACTGTCACCATCAGCCTGATGGAGAGGGGTTATTGTTGTATCGGACGATAACGTGGCCATGGTTATAACTTAAACGTGGCCGGAGCAAGATTGCATAATTTCTAGCTGTAGATAAAAAGAATAGTGGGGAAAACTTTTTCTACCAACGCAAATGTATGAAAACATACGAGTCGCAACGCATCAAAAACCTAACAAGAAAAAAGGAAAAGTAGTTATTGTTTCCTAGTCCACTACATCATGCGATGCTATTCTTGTTTTTCTGTCGAATCGGATTGAGCTCCGCCCGCATCTTGATCAGTATTTGTGTCCGCCAGGACCTCTTCGTGTGAGCTGAGGCCACCGGCATCCGGGCTCATTTGCTCACTATCATCGTCTTCCTTCGCGAGTTCTGCAGCAGCCTTCGCTTGTGCTTCTGGTTCGAACATTTCTTCTGATCGTTGAATTACGGATTGAGCCAATTCTTCCTCGGCTTGCTGTTGTTCATCCTCGCCACCAATGATAGCGCGACCTAGCTTTTGCTGCTGTTTAGCCTCATCTTCCGATCGAGCTACGTTTACAGAGACAAATGCATCCACTTCCGGATGAAGACGAATACGAATGTCAAAAATGCCTAACAATTTAAACGGCCGGTCTATTACGACCTGATTGCGAGCAATTTTAAACCCGTTGTCAGACACAGTATCAGCAATATCACGAGCATTTACTGATCCGTAGAGCTGTCCTGCTTCGCCCGCACTGCGTATAATGGCGACCTTCAATCCATTTAAGCGATTGGCTATGTCTTCCGCTTCACTCTTACGCTTTAAATTTTCTGCCTCAAGCTCTTTGCGTTGTGTTTGAAAGTGCTGCAGGTTAGATTCGCTGGCTCTGAGTGCCTTTTTTCTGGGAAAGAGAAAATTGCGGGCATATCCTGACTTTACTGAGACCACATCGCCCATCTGGCCCAGATTTTCAATTCGTTCTAACAGAATAATATCCATGGAGCTCTCCTTAGCCGTAGCGTTGGGCTTTCGACTAACTTAATACATAAGGCATTAGGCCGAGATATCGTGCTCTTTTTATTGCCCTTGTTAATTCACGCTGCCTCTTGGCTGAGACACCCGTTATTCGACTAGGAACTATTTTGCCTCTTTCAGAGGTAAAGCGGCTCAATAGTTTAACGTCAGTGTAGTCAATTTTCGGTGCATTTGGTCCGCTAAATGGGCAGGACTTACGGCGTCTGAAAAAGGGACGCCGACCACCGTTGGAGCTGGAACGGGGTGAACTCATTGCTCAGTCTCCTTTTCATCATGTGGGTCGTTTAGGTCCGCACTCTCGCTGTCGCCCATAACAGGTTCTGCTTCCATATTCTCTGATAGCTCAATGCTGGAAACTTCTTCGTTTTTGTCTCGTTTGTTACCGCGGTCGGCTCGATCACGATCGCGATCGCCTTTACCTTGCATTATGGGTGACGCATCGCCCCTCAAACTCTCTAACCGCACTGTCATAAATCGAAAGATATCCTCATTCAGACTCATATTACGTTCCATTTCTTGAATGGCTTCTGAGGGTGCATCCAAGTTAAAAAGAACGTAATGACCTTTGCGATTTTTCTTAATGCGGTATGCGAGAGTGCGCAAGCCCCAGTATTCTCTGAGTTCTACTGAGCCTGAATTATCAGTAATGATCTTTTCAAATCCATCGGCCAGACTATCGACCTGAGCAGCGGACACATCCTGCCTAGCAATGAAGATGCTTTCGTAAAGCGGCATAAGATAGGCTCCCTTCGGCTATTTATGAGCCGACGTCAAAACTCTGACAATTCAGCTCTAGACGGCAAACGCATTTGCCACCAAGGAGGTTTTAAAAATTTTTCCACTACGCAATCACGACGCAATATGGAAACTACGGGTGGGAATATACACAAATGCTATTTAATCGAAAGTAAAAACTGCATATAAGGCAATAATTAGGTTTGCTCAATTGGTAGTTTCTTGTTAGTTCGATAGAAACTTTTATATTGCGCGGTTTTTGGACGCTGGAATTACTTGTAAGAGGATATTTGCACATGAAAAATGCTTTCGTTTTTCCCGGGCAGGGCTCTCAAGCGGTAGGGATGGGCTCGGCGCTTTCGGAGGCATTTCCAGCTGCTCGATTGGTTTTTGAAGAAGTAGATGACGCACTTGAGCAAAAGCTTTCTACTTTGATGTTTGATGGTCCGGAAGACAAACTTACTTTAACTGAGAACGCGCAGCCGGCATTGATGGCAGTTAGCATCGCCGTTGTCCGTGTATTGAAGGATGAGTGCGGTATTTGCGTGACCGAAACTGCAAAGTTTGTCGCTGGTCACTCTTTGGGTGAATACTCAGCACTCGCAGCCGTAGATGCATTAACCTTAGCTGACGCTGCTCTTCTGCTTAAGCAGCGTGGAATGGCAATGCAAGAGGCAGTGCCGGTTGGTGAGGGTGCTATGGCAGCTCTGCTGGGTCTCGATCTTGATGCTGCACAGCAGGTTGCTGATTTAGCCGCAGAGGGTGGGGTTTGTAGTTGCGCAAATGATAATGCTCCGGGCCAGGTTGTTGTTAGTGGAAGTAAAAAAGCGGTGGAGCGGGCTGCAGAGATTGCAGCACAAAAAGGAGCGCGGAGGGTAATAATGCTGCCTGTGAGTGCTCCCTTTCACTGTTCATTAATGCAGCCAGCTGCTGACGTGATGGCTGAAGCCTTGGCTCGTATAAATATTCGGGAACCGAAAGTACCAATAATATCCAATGTTACTGCGGCTGAAGTGACTGATCCCCATCACATAAGAAGCCATTTAGTTGAGCAAGTTACTAAAATGGTTCGTTGGCGTGAAAGCGTACTTTATATGAGGGAAAAAAATGTGGATACGTTGATTGAGATGGGGTCTGGGAAGGTGTTATCCGGTCTTGCTCGTCGCATTTCGAGTGATTTATCGGCCAGAGCGCTGCAGAACCCAAACGATTTTGATAGCTTCATAAAGGATATTTGACAATGCCTAGTCTTTTCGACCTTTCTGGCAAAAGAGTATTGGTTACCGGCGCATCAGGTGGAATCGGTGGTGCGATCGCGCGAGGCCTTCATGGAGCAGGTGCTCAGGTCGTGCTTTCTGGAACAAAAACCGATTCGTTGAATGTACTAGCGGACGAGCTCGGGGATAGTGCTCATGTGCTGACAGCAGCGCTAGGTGCGTCGGGTGCGGAGGAAAAACTTATTAAGGAAAGTATTGATGCACTTGGCTCCTTGGATGTCCTTGTTAACAATGCCGGTATTACGCGAGACATGCTAAGCATGAGGCTGTCCGATAAGGATTGGGAAGAAGTTCTAGACATAAATCTTTCCTCTGTTTTTCGACTATGTCGCGTCACCGTGCCGGTAATGATGAAGAATAGATGGGGGAGGATTATCAATATCACATCAATTGTCGGTATTACTGGAAACGCTGGACAAGCCAATTACGCTGCATCAAAAGCAGGTATGATTGGGATGACTAAGTCGATTGCTCAGGAGGTAGCACCGCGTGGGATCACAGCAAATTGCATAGCTCCAGGTTTTATAGACACTGCCATGACGGAAGGGCTTAGCGATCGCATCAAAGAAAAGCTCTTAGAGGCTATTCCAGCAAAGCGGCTNGGAAAACCGGATGATATAGCTGGTGCAGCCATCTACCTNGCGAGCGAGGAGTCAGCTTATTTAACAGGNCAGACATTACACATAAATGGTGGAATGGCTATGGTGTAAAATATCAATGACCATGGTTATAATTTCTGGGTGTTGGCAATTAAAAGGGAATCGTGATACGACACGCCCGTTATCATGTATGGCATCAATTTTAGAGGCAATCTCGCGGTTGATGCGGCGATAGTAAGTAGTTTCGTTTTGCAACTTTGGAGAAGGAATTTTCGATTATGAGTGACGTTGCCGACCGCGTAAAACAAATCGTTGTGGAGCATTTGGGCGTGGATGAAGCCAAGGTAACCGTTAATGCGAGCTTTATTGATGATCTCGGTGCTGACAGTCTAGATACTGTTGAGCTTGTGATGGCTTTTGAGGAGGAATTCGGTTGCGAAATACCTGATAATGCAGCTGAAAAAATTCTTACNGTAGAGGATGCCATTGGNTTCATTGAAGAGCAATCTTCATAAGTATTGTTCTCGCGTTTTGGGCGCCTACGAACTAGGTGCATAGGTTGAAGAGATGAGACGGGTTGTAGTTACCGGGCTTGGATTAGTATGCCCGTTAGGGCTTGGCGTCAATTTTGTATGGCGTAAGTTAGTAGCCGGGGAATCTGGAATAGCCCGGATTGAAAACTTCGATACGTCCGATTTAAATTGCAAGATTGCGGGTCAGGCACCTTTTGGTCCCTTTGANGCTGGTGGGTTTAATCCGGATGAATGGGTTCAGCCCAAAGACCAAAGGAAAATGGATCGATTCATTGTTTGCGCGGTAGCNGCTGCTACTGAGGCGGTTTCGGACTCCGGATGGCAGCCGACAGAACAAACGGAGCTGGATCGTACCGGGGTATTAATTGGTTCTGGTATTGGTGGTTTGCCGGGAATTGCTGAAACAGCTGTCACACTGCACGAACGTGGGCCTCGCCGAGTTAGTCCATTTTTTATAGCGTCGGATTTAATCAATCTGGCATCAGGTCAGGTATCAATAAGGTTTGGTTTTCGTGGGCCGAACCANTCCGTAGTAACGGCTTGTGCTTCTGGAGCTCATGCCATAGGCGATGCCGCTCGCATGATCATGTGGGACGATGCTGATGTGATGCTTGCAGGTGGCGCTGAATCGACAGTATGTCGCATTGGAATTGCCGGCTTCGCGGCTTCACGGGCCCTTTCAACCAATTTTAACAGCACTCCTGAGTCTGCATCCCGACCGTGGGACGTAGACCGTGATGGATTCGTGATGGGGGAGGGTGCAGGTGTGCTGGTATTGGAAGAATTGGAACATGCCAAAGCACGCGATGCACAAATTTATGCAGAAATCANGGGTTACGGGATGTCTGGTGATGCTCATCATATTACGGCGCCGGCACCTGATGGTAATGGTGCTTTTCGCGCTATGCAGGCAGCATTGATGCGTTCGAAACTTAATCCTGAAGATGTGGATTACATAAATGCTCACGGAACATCAACGCCACTTGGTGATGAAATAGAGGTAGGCGCTGTTAAAAAACTTTTTGGTGCTGCTGCCTACGATCTCTCAATGTCGTCAACCAAATCTGCGATAGGGCATTTGTTGGGCGCAGCGGGTGCTGCAGAGGCGGTATTTTGCATCAAAGCTCTGACTGACGGCATTTGTCCGCCAACGCTTAACTTAGATACCCCATCGGATGGTTGTGATATTGACTTGGTGCCACATGAGGCAAAGGAGCGGCAAATTAAAAATGTAATGTCTAACTCTTTTGGCTTTGGGGGAACTAACGCATCTTTAATCATATCAAATAAACCGTGAAAAAAACTGAAGGGGTTCCTGGCGAGCAAGCTTTTAGGTGGCCAAAGGGATACNTNTTTCTTGGTATCGTTGCAGTTTGCGCAATAGTGTTTGTTTATGTTGGCATAACCGGGGTGGGCCCCTTATCAGAGAGTAAAGTGGTAATTGTGCCCAAAGGTGCTGATTTACAAAGCATTGGTCGTCGATTGAAAAATGAGGGTGTTATTGGGTCGGAATTACTTTTTTCTTTCGGCGCCCGGTTGAAGCACATCCATCGAGAATTACGGGCCGGTGAATATCGATTCCCTCCTGGAATCAGCATTCGCGACGTTTTAGTTGTAATGCGNGAGGGGCAGCATATAAATCGTCGCTTGACCATTGCTGAGGGATTGAATGTTCGACANGTGNTAGAAGTTCTACATAAAACGAAGGGTTTAGAGGGCCGAATCTCTCCTTCACCGGAAGAAGGGACGCTTCTTCCTGATACGTATTACTTNTCTTTCGGGGCAATGCGGCAGAGTATAGTCGATCAAATGAGCTCCCAAATGGACAGTTTACTTGAAAAATTGTGGACCAATCGTGCGGTAGATCTTCCAATAAAAACGAAAAAAGATGCCATTATTTTGGCGTCTATTGTTGAAAAAGAGACTGGTCTCGCGGCGGAACGGGGCCGCATTGCTGGAGTATTTATTAATAGACTTAGGTTGGGGATGCGGTTGGAGTCTGACCCGACTGTGAGGTACGCGATCACAGGAGGAAAACGCAAGCTAGCAAGAGGTTTGAAGAAAAGTGAGCTGCGCCGCGAACATCCCTTTAATACATACCGGGTTCACGGTTTGCCCCCAGGGCCGATTTGTAACCCAGGTAAAGAAGCCATTGCTGCGGTGCTCAACCCAGAAAGGACATCGGCATTATTCTTTGTCGCTGACGGAACAGGAGGGCACATATTTTCAGACACGCTGAGGGAGCATCTCAAAGCAGTGCGCAAATGGCGAGAAATTGAACGATCACTCAGGCGACGTGAGAAACAAGATCAATAATAGTGAGTGGAAATTTGGCTAAGATTCAAATGAGTTGAAATTCTATTTTTTACTATATGTTATTCGACGAGTGACCTACCTAGCTCAGCACAGGCCTTTGAGCTGTCTTTTTCCACAGCCTTTACTGCATCAACGATACGGTCATTTACTGGTGTAGGTATCCCGAGTTCCTTGCCCTTCATGCAAACAAGGCCATTCATAAAGTCTATTTCGGTACGCCGACCCTTTTGCATATCTTGGCCCATGGAAGGTCGTCCATCAGGGTTTCCTTTTTTGCCCATTGCGACATAATCTTCCTCGATTTCATCGTAGGCCGTTGTATCTCCACTCACGGCCTTTATCCATTGGTCACAGTTTATTCCGTGCAATTGCTCTAAATTAAATCCAGCCGCTTTTCCTACAATTATGGCCTCCGCTGCTAGATAAGTTTTCAATTTCCTGAGGCCTTCGTCCTGAGAAATAGCTGTTGAGGACATGTCAGTCACAGCTGAAACCGGGTTAGAACTGGAGTTCATTACTAGCTTTGTCCAACGTTCACCCCAAAGGTTAGTAGTAACCATGTGGCTATCACAATAACCGCAAAGTCGAGCAACTTCCTCTGCGCGCGGGGTGATGCGACCGTGCGGTTCTCCTACTCGAAAAACNGTATGACTTTCGCCCATTATGGGACCGTTTCTATGAACATGGCCCGGGCCNGGCAGTGCAACAGAAATCTTAGCGGCGATTGTACCCATAACTTTCCCCCAACCTACGATAGCTGCAATAAANTCCTCATTCATGCAGTTNTGTAGTGACACTATGAAGCCATCAGGAGAGAGGTAAGGTTTTATCAATTGTGTTGCCCACTGAGTATCGTAGGATTTCATGCTTACAAATGCGATATCGATAGTGTCTTCCTTGGCGAGTTGTTGGACATCGGTCAAGTGCAGCGCTCGGCCTTTCACTGTCATCTCTTCTTCGGGGGTATTTCCGGTCACGTGCAAGCCCCGAGTGTTGATTGCCTCCACATGCTCAGGCCACCCGTCAATGAAAATNACATCTTCGTCGTTGGCTAGCATATGGGCACCAACTTTCGAACCAACAGCTCCTGCGCCGACAATAGCGATTTTCTTACCCATGAGTTTCTCCGATTAATTCCAATATGTTCAATTTTTTAATTATTATAATATAGAAAGATAAATTTGGGAAAAGGTAGTGTTCATATGGGGATAAAACAATGTCAGATCTGACGCGGGAGCTTGATGGAATGGTCGCCCTTGTAACNGGCAGTGCGCGGAATATAGGGCGTGCTACAGTAGAGGAATTGGCACGGGCTGGTGCAGCAGTAACTGTGAATTCCAAACAAGCGCGGGACCTTTGTGAACAGGTGTCTACTGGCATTAAGGCGGATGGGGGTCAGGCAATCGTCGCAATGGGGGATGTTCGTGATCCAGTNCAGGTGAATGATATATTAACGTCGACTTTTAATGCCTTCGGGGGTGTAGATATTATTGTTCATAATGCTGCGGTTAGAACCAACCAATCCATAGAAGAACTAAAATTTGAAACGTTTAAGCACATNATTGACCTCTCGATACACGGCTGCTTCCATTTGGCNAAGGCGGCAATACCCTCGATGAAACAGAGGGGTGGGGGGTGTTTCGTTGGGGTTGGAGGTATGAGTTCGCTGCAAGGAGTAAAGGGGCGTAGTCATGTTATGGCGGCTAAGATGGGCCTGAATGCTTTTATTCGCGGCTTAGCGATTGATCTGGCCCCCTATAACATACGAGCGAACCAGGTCGTAGTTGGGCATTATGATACTGTTCGCGAGGGTAACCCTTCCTCATCATCGAAGCGTCAGCTGGTTGATTATAATATTCCGCTCGGCCGCAGAGGTGTGCCCCAAGATATGGCTAATCTAATAAGGTTTGTCGTCGGGCCAAAAGCTAGCTACATCACAGGCCAGACCATTCACTCCAATGGCGGCGCATATATGAATCTGTAGGGCCGAATAATGAAAGGGAAAATAGCGATAATTGGTGCGGGTATAACAGGCTTGACACTTGCTCAACTTCTACAGGGCACATTTGATGTCCGGTTATACGAAAAATCNTGGAGGCCAGGCGGGCGTATGTCAACAAGGNACTCCGATGAATTTCAGTTCGACCATGGCACGCAGTATTTCACTATTCGTAGTTCTGGATTCCGAAATTTTTTAAATAAAGCCCTTATGGATGGGATTATAAGGCCNTGGGAGGCTCGTTTTATGGCTTTCGATGGTGATAATCCCCTTGAGTATGAGAAACGACAAGAAGTTGTTTATGTTGGTACGCCATCTATGAACTCCCTCTGCCGGTATCTCGCTCGAGACCTTGAAGTAAAGTGTGATACTGATGTTAAAAATTGCCGATACGTTGCGGAAGGNTGGTTTTTAAGTTTTGCGAACGGTATTGAAGAAGGTCCATTCGATTTACTTATTTCTACTATTCCTGCGCCTCAAAATGATGATCTTTTTGCTCAAGATATATCACTTAGAGAAGGCTTAGAGGGTGTTCAAATGCGCGGCTGCAGTACCNTTATGCTCGGCTTTAATGATCCTGTCGATATTGATTGGGAGGGCGCAATCGTAAGCAATTCTCCTATTGGCTGGATTGGGCTAGACAGTTCCAAACCCGCTCGTCCTGGCAATACTTCATTGGTAGTCCAATCAACAGGCGAATGGGGCGACAAACTACTAAATGTAGAGACGTCCCTAATCGAAGATATACTGTTAGATGAATTAAAAAAAATATCTGGAATTGATGGATGGCTAGCGTCGCATCGTTCACTTCACCGGTGGCGTTACGCTGGCACCTCAAAAGTAGCGGGCCAAAAATATTTTTTGGATCCCGTCAGTAAACTTGCTATTTGTGGGGACTGGTGCATTAAAGGGAGAGTGGAGGCCGCCTTTATGAGCGCGGAAGCATTGGCAAAGGTACTTTTGCAATAACTTTGCGGCCTAATAGATGAGTGCCGTTCGCTCCTGATACATGTTTCTCGAACCTTCAGCCTCACTGGGAACCGAATGAAACGTAAATAAACTTNAAGCTTNGAGGAATAGACAAGCAGAGGAACGGTGAGTNTCTTCCTCTCTGATACATCAACAAAAAAGTGNGCTGACAAACAACAGCTTTTGTTATTCTGTTCAATCTTTAAACTTCCTGTCTAAATGTCATGGAATCATTTATTGTTGAGTGGTGAAATTCCGGAGGACAAATGTTTCAGGACGGCAATACTTTAAAAATTGATCGGAACAGCGAGCTTGAAGGTAAGGTTGCTATAATTACGGGTAGTGCACGTAACATTGGGAAGCGGACAGCAATCGAATTGGCGAATGCGGGCGCAGCAGTTGTCATTAATGCTGTGTCAGCGCGAGATCTTTGTGAGGACGTTGCGAATGAAATTGAAAATGGNGGGGGACGAGCAATCCCAATAATAGCTGATATCACTAAGGAAAGAGATGTTGAGAAAATAGTTGCTGAAACAGTCAGTGCTTTTGGTGGAATAGACATTCTAGTAAACAATGCCGCTATTCGGACAAAAAAACATTTTACTGAGCTCACATTTGAGGACTGGGAAAAACTAAGGCAGGTTGCGCTCGATGGCAGTTTTAGGATGTCNATGGCCACTGTTCCTCATATAATCAAGCGTGGAGGTGGTTCGGTTGTTGGTATTCATGGTATGAGTTCNTACTCTGCCGGGCCGATGGGGGCTCATAAGTCTGCTGTCAAGTGTGGAATGGCGGGTATGTTGCGAGGGATGGCCCGTGATCTCGGGGAGCATAACATAACTTGTAATATTGCAGTGGTTGGCCGTTTCGATACAGAGCGTGTAGGGAGCTCCGGCGAGATAGAGCCGGCCCATGCAGATTTGGGTATACCTCTTCAACGAAGGGGTACGCCACAAGATATGGCAGAATTGATACGCTTTTTAGTGGGCCCATTTTCGCGATATATTTCTGGCCAGACTATTCAACTTAATGGGGCAGCTTTGATGCCTCACTAACAAAAAGAAGGAAATTCGAAATGTGTGCTATGCGTATTGCTCATATTGCTGTGCGTGTCGATGATATTGAAGAGGCGCGTGATTTTTACGAGGGAGTTCTTGGAATGAAGGAGGTTCGAAGTGAACATCATCGGGAACATTGGTCGTGTCATTTGACGGATGGACATATTGATCTTTCAATACTTCAATACGATAAAGGCAGCAAAACAAGGGAAGCATTGGCTGCCGGTGACAAGCCATGCATTCACCACATAGGATTTGAGGTAGATGACTTGGAAACTGGAATTGAAGACTTNAGAGCGCGTGGGTACGAAATTATCACTGCTCCCGGTGTGATCCCGGTCAAGTTTCGGGCGCCTGGCGGAACAGTTGCTGAAATTGCTCCGACAGGAAGATTTTTGCAGGACGCCTCTAAATGAATAGTTACGAACTGAGTGATTGCATTTTGTCTCTCGGTTTGGAGGCGAAAAATGTGTTCTGCCAANNATAGATTTAACATATNCTTACGCTTATTCAAAAATACTATGAAAAAGTTTAGTTTTAATTTGAAAAGCAATTTATGCAAATTCTTGACGTTGCCATACTCTCAATAGCGGCATTTTTTACGTCTGCTCTTACCGCTGTTGCTGGGTCAGGTGGGGGGGCTGCACTGATGGCAATTATGTTGCAGTTCATGCCGCCAGCAGCTGCAATCCCCGTTCACGGGGCCGTACATTTGGTGTCAAATTTAACACGCTGTTGGCTTTTATGGCGCCATATGTCTTGGTCGATAATTATGCGATTTGCTCTGCCATTACCCTTTGGCGCGGCCTTGGGAATATGGTTATTCCAAGGNCTCTCAACCGAAATTGTTCAAATTCTAATCGGTGTTTTTGTTCTTCTGTCGTTGGTGAGTGGAAGGAAGGGTTGGCTTGGGAATAATGAACTNCCGTTATGGAGTTTCTATCCGGTGGGGTTTGCGGCTGGCATCTTGAATATGATTGTGGGTGCAATCGCCCCTCTTCTTGGNGTATTTGTAATCCGAAGGGATTTGAAAAAAGAAAATGTNGTGGCAACGCTTGGATTTTTTGGNGTTGTCTCAAATATTGCNAAAATAGCAGGGTTCACATTTATAGGATTTAGTTATCAATCCTACGGAATAGCTGTGCTTTGCATGATCCCTGCAGTCATCATAGGTACCCGCGTTGGTCGCTTAGCTCTGGATAAAATTAATGAACGGATATTCTTGATGATATTCAGGATTATTCTCTTGGCTCTTGGCTTAAAGCTGATCGTGGTAGATGGTTTGGCATTATTTTAAAAAATTAAAAGATTAGGTGTTCCCNAATTAAGCTATTTTTTTAGGCTNCTTGGGAAAAAAGAATGCACATCAGGAANCTCCTGATTTAAGANGATATATTCGCGCNAACTCNGAAATTTAAAAGCATTGTCTTAGATGAATTCGGCTGTTAACTGATTTATTCTCCAGCTATAGTGACGAAATTTGGAACGATTTATTACCGATCTGGACTTACTTGTATTTGGTTGGAGGAATTTTATTATGGTTTCGGCGGAAGTAAGGATCCTTGCAGGGTCAGGCGTTTGTGGGGCAGGTTTTAGGGCTGAGTCTCTCGAGGAAGGTATTGGAAAGAAGCCACATTTTATTGGTTGCGATGGTGGGTCGACGGACCCAGGACCATACCCGCTTGGTTCAGGCGAAACTGCGTTTGGGAGGACATCTATTAAACGAGATATGCGATTGATGTTGTTGGCTGCACAAAAAGAAAAAATACCATTGCTCCTGGGTACGGCAGGAACCTCGGGCGGTCATCCTCATGTCGCTACGGCTAAGGAGATATTGCTAGAAATCGCGGAAGAGGAGGGCCTTAAATTTCCGCTTGCCGTTATTCATGCTGAACAAGACAAGAACTTCCTTAAAAAGTGTTTCAAGCAGGGTCGCATTAAGCCACTCGATCCAGCTCCAATATTTGATGAAGAAACTATAGACAAAGCCGAACGTATAGTTGGCATGATGGGCGAGGAGCCATTTTTAAAAGCGCTCGATAATGGCGCAGAGGTTGTTTTAACAGGTCGTTCTAGCGACTGCGCGATCTATGCCGGCATCCCTGTGCGAGAGGGCATCCCTGCGGGGATTGCTTGGCATGCTGCAAAAATTCTTGAATGTGGCGCGGCATCTGTGGAACAGCGCAAAACCGCGGACAGCCTTTTTGCCACATGCCGTGGTGACCACTTTGACGTTGAACCGTTAGACCAAGACCTCCGTTGCACCCCACAAAGCGTCGCTTCTCATAGTCTGTATGAAAATGCTGANCCATTTCGCCTTGTAGAGTCCAGTGGGACAATGGATTTATCGACATCCGTTTATGAGGCAATTAATGATAGGTGTGTGAGAGTATCCAAGTCTGGATTTGAGCCGGCAACAAAATATACTGTAAAATTGGAAGGAGCGGAAAAAGTTGGATATCANACTATTGTTATAGGGGGGGTGCGAGATCCATACATCTTGCGTCAGCTTGATAGCTGGTTAGAAACAGGTGAAGCCAATATTCACAAGCGGATCGCCGATATTTACGGCGATACTATTACTCGTGATGATTACGAATTAAATATTCGAATATACGGTAAAAATGGTGTGATGGGTCCTTTAGAGCCTCAAAAAGAAATGANATCGCATGAAGTTTGNCTGATTTTAGAGGCAACTGCATTAAGTCAAGAGATTGCAACATCGATTGCTACGATAGCACGCCATAAAATTTTGCATGAACCCATCCCTGAATGGAGTGGATTAATAACTGGTCTTGCCTGCACCTATAGCCCGGCTCATATAGAGCGTGGAGCAGTATACAGGTTCAATGTTAATCATGTATTGGAACCTGTGGATCCTTACGAGATGTTTCCGATTGAATACATGAATGTAAACTAGGAGATGTCGCATGAAGACAATCGGGGAATTAGCGAAGTTAGTANGATCAAAGAATGCTGGGCCATTTGTAATGACAATCGATATTATGTTCGCGGACTCTGAGACTTACGAATTAGTTAAAAAGACTGGAGTGCTAAATAGGAGAATGGTTTCTGAGATTTATCAAATGTCAGAAAACCAAGTGCAGTTTTTTGAGGTTGATAATTGTTACGCGTTCAAAATCTCAATTCCAAGGCCATATTTTCAAGGTGATATCCGTGACTCAGACAGTCACGCCGGGCAGCAATATGCTCCTTTTGTTGACTTATTAGTGCCCGGCACTTGAGTTGCGTCATGCGGTTTAGCAAAGTTGCTATTTAAGCAATAATTTGCGCGCCCTAAGCATATGTTTTCAAATATATTTACACGCTAAAACCTCAGAGCAACCAGTCCTTTATAAATTAATTAATTGGAACACTTAAATTTACGCCTATCATCTCTGTACCTGGATTTGTGTCTGGATTNAGTAGCTTTCCGTGTGACATGTGGTGGAAACTTCCCGTGATTCTCATGGCATTATCAAATCTATATCCGATTTCAAAGCCTGACCTCAAAACNCCCGCCGAGCCAAGGTTTTTGGCTTTGTCCCCTCCAATGTAAAATGCGGGACCAATATTAAAGTTGATTACAAAATGGCGAGTTATATGAAAATCATGAGATGCTGCAAGCCAGCCATAAAAGCTACCATCTGTATTACCAGTTACACCTACAAGGGGTTTGATTCGGGCCCAAGTCCAACCCGGCTGAAATTCTAAACTAAAATCGTAAGCTTTATTTTCGTCATCCACGGCATCAAATTGGCTAGCGCTGAGTTTGGTGAAGGCCTGTTTTGAGTCGGGCTGAGGTAAATCAAATATAAACCCGGGCAGGACAGTAGTGAGTGCTGCACCGGCAATATAGTAAACTGCAGGGTCTTGAGCACGAGATTCTGNCGTTNCTGTAACGTTTAATAGAACTACAAGCGCAAAAGAAAAACTTATTTTTTTTANNTTTTGCCATTTTTCCATATCTATTTCCCGCTTTTGGGAGCTGAAATCGGATAATCAGCTCCAGTTTTATCGTTTCGGTGTGTGTGGCTAATATCCGCTTCAATATTGGTTTTTCTTTGGTTCTCAGAACTGTCCTTTTTGCTTTTTTTCGCCTCTTCCTCGACAGGATCGGAAGCTGACACAGGGTCTGTTATTAACGATTTTAGTTTTGTAGGTGTGCGGTTCATCGCCCAGGTCGAAAACTGCACGTATCTATAAGCGCCTTCAAACATGAAACGATAAAGAGTAAGGCACGTTATGAGTGAGATTAGGGCAGAAAATACCACGTCGCTTGNAAAGTGTCCGCCCTCTGCAACCCTAAGAAAAGCAAAAAAAACTCCATATCCAAGTGCTAGCTTTATCCACAATGATCGCCGTCGTGCAATCATGGCGAAAGCCAAAAAACAAAAGGCGAAAGATGCTTCGCCAGATGGGAACGAACAATTTCCAGTACATTGATTAGCTCGCATCATTGGTGGAGTGTACTCCATTTTACCCCCGAACTCTGCAATGTGTGCCGGCCGTGCGCGACCCCAATTCTCTTTCAAAACAACACTTACCAATAGCCCAGGAGCCAACGCAAAACAAAAGAGTACATAAANTAATTTCTTGCGTTGTTGCCAAAGACGAGAACGACGAAACAAAAATGCGGAGACAATGAGCACGAAAAGTCCAATCATCGTGGCCCACGTTATTGCAAAGCCGGCTTGTCTGAAGTGTCCGATTATAGCAAGGCGTTCCTCAGAGTGAGTCAGCGCAAAGATAGTGGGCTCAATGAAAAATACTTTCGAGATCCAAAGATCAATTTCTGGAAAGGAAACAAATAAGAAGCCCAACCCAAAACCTGCAGCGAGAACAGCNGAGAGGGCTCGCTGAACGCGGGTTTGTGTAAAACAATCATTGTCGGTTGAGGATACTGCCGACACATTGGGCTCCGACGCTTCGTGCCAAATTTATGGCAACCGTTTATTATTTTTCAAANTATGTAAAAGTGCATAAGCTAANTCGATATCAGAATAAGGTAACATGGAAGGCAACATTTGCAAATACATATTGGTCTGTCGATAGTAATTATCATAGTAAATAATACTATATATGGTAATATCCGAAATATTTTTGAATCAGAATTTCANNTTACTTCAATTACTTTAGANTTCATATGTAAATTTGCTTTTATTATTGGNTTAATTTTGTTTTATGATTTTACNATCACCTCTCTCATGGGCGAAATAACGGATGATAANGATGTTTGATTCTCAAGGTTCCATACCGAGGCTATGGTAGAATCGGCATTTTTTTCACCGACTAAAGGCACGGCGAGAGCTCGAAATTTTGAGGACAATTTTTCCCATTGGCCCGACAAGTCGCGGTTAGGCTTAGCAAGGTCATCTGTCTCTCGGATTATGGTCCCGTCATCTTGATGAACAATTACCTCTGATTGGTTAGGCGTAAAAGTATCCTCAGCNATTAACGTTACTTTATCGCGAAGCTCTATCAAATCTTCTTTCTGAGCTGTTTCTGAACTATAAACGTCAAGCCTTCCTGTATCTAAACCAGCCAACGCCATGGCGGTAGTCATATAGAGACTAAACTTGATCTCCAGTCCCGTTTCTGGCTTTGGCTGATCACACATACCTTTAAGACGCGCGGCGTGCCGGACTTCTATCTTTGTAACCCTTTCGGTGTTGAAAGCTGGGTTTTTAGAAATCCGTTTTGCACACTCGATNGGCGAGTGTACACCATAACAAGCGGCATGATATTTGAAGAGTAAATCTGTAAGGTGAAACTTTTCACCGAGTCCTTCCAGCGCTATATCTACGTTGCATTCCCCCTCAAAGTTTTCACCGAACCCATCGACGCGCTCGATAATATTTTGGCGTGAGGTAAAACCACGTTTCGCCCATTCAGCCGACAATAGTCCATTCATGGCTGCTTTACCTGCATGGAGTGGCTTGCACATAGTTCCAAAATTTGCTTTNAGGCCTGCGGCCTGTGTGCCTGAGATTCCAAGCGCATTTGCGNTNGTCGCTGTGTCTAACTTTAGCAGCTTTGATGCGCCAGCAGCTGAGCCAAAGTGTCCCGTTGTGCCAGTTGCATGCCACCCCGTCAGGTAATGCGGGTCGCCCATATAACCGCCAATGCGGGACTCAACCTCGATACCCGTTATCAAGGCAAGCATAAAATCTGCACCCGAACACCCGTCGCGCTCAGCGATCGCAAGCACTGACGGTGCCACAGGAGCAGTAGGGTGGCCACGAAAAATACGTACAACATCATCATAATCAAGNGCGTGCCCGGCAGCACCATTGATTAAAGCAGCTTGACTCGCAGAGGCGGTTTGTCCCCGGCCAATTAGGCTTGCTTGGCTTCCAAGTCCCTCCATGTTTGCCGTGTCATGCAGAATGCCCACCAAATCGTCCTGGGCGCCAGCAATGGTAACTCCTAACCAGTCTAGCAGGCAGTGCTTTGCATTTACTTGAGCACTCTCCGGCACCTGTTCAAGCGTAAGCTCATTACTCCATTNCGCTAATTNTTCCGTAAGTCCGTGTTGCTGGCCCGTGGTTGTAGCTGCAGTTTCCATATCATTCTTTCTTTACCAATCTAGTTTTGCAGGATATTAACATTGAAAGTAACTTTCTGATAGAAGGTTGGTTGCTTTGGTCAAAGATGTTTGGCGTTTTAACATTTTCTAGATAAGGGTCGGCACTTGAACGTTGTAATAGTTTTTTGTAATTCCTGAGGTTATGACCGAGAGGCTTTCCGTGTGAGAGACTATCTAATTGAGAAATTCGAAGCCACTGTGTTATTGCAAGAAGGTACCGGTGGCGTCTTCGATGTNTTTGTTGATCAAGAATTNCGTTTTAGCATNTTTAAAACCGGTNATTTTCCGACTGAAGAACATTTAAATGAGCTAGGTGCATAGCTTGTCAATCATGTTTATTTGGCATTACATTTATTAANGGGTCGGTCAATCGGTTGGGTAGAATCCCTACCAACCAACTTAGAAAATGGCTTGCCATCGGAAATGCAATCATGGGCTTGTTACACTGCAAGCCTCGAAAGATAATCGAGGCTGCACGTTCAGCATCCATTAGTAAAGGCATAGGGAACTTATTTTTCTCAGTCATTCTAGTTTGAACAAATCCGGGACATACGACCGACACATTTATTTTATGTTTTTNAAGGGCACCGCGCAAAGCTTGTCCGTAAGTACGTGCAGCCGCTTTAGACGCGCTATAAGCTGGTGCTCCTGGCAGGCCACGAAACCCGGCGAGGGAGCTCATAATGGCAATCTGACCTGTCCCGCGTTGCCGCATACGGTCGATTGCAGGATGAATTGTATTTAGCATGCCCTCAAAGTTGATTGAAAATATCTCTCGTGCTTGCTGATCGGTTTCGCCACTGGAGCCGGAACCGGCAGAAATGCCGGCGTTGGCGATAACCAAGTCAAGTGGTGCAACATCATCTATCGTTTCGATCCACTGCTTCATTCCTTTTTGGTCCACNACATTNACTGTACGACAATTNATAGACGCTTGCTTATGTTTGCAGGCCACCTCCACCATCTTTAGCCTCTTTGCATCACGTCCATTTATGGCCAAGTTTCGTGCTTTATCCGCATAAATCATGGCGAGCGCTTCACCAATTCCACTCGAAGCACCTGTAATTAACACTGATGAGGGATGTTTAGTCATATTTACACACTAGCACAGTTTGAACTTTAACGCTGGTCGGTTAGTNTAAGACAACGTCACTACACCTATAATTTCGGAAAGGGAATACCTTGACCGTTTCATCTATGACTGGATTTGGCCGCGCAGAATGTANTTACAAAAATTGGACCTGGGACTGGGAAGTAAAAAGCGTAAACAACAAATCCCTTGATGTTCGTGTTCGATTGCCAGGCGGATATGATTNCCTAGAGTCGGCAGTTCGTCGGGAAGCTCAACATCGATTTAAACGTGGAGCATTAAATGTGGCACTTACGATTGCGCAGTCGCAGGCANCTAAGGTCCAACATAAGTTTANCATAAACCATACTCTTTTGCATGAGTTAGTGGAAACAGTTCAAAAAATGAAGCCTTGTGAAACGGTGAATATCGAAGTCCTTCTTGGTGTGCGCGGNGTTGTTGAAAAATGGGAAGAGCCNGAAGATGAAAAAGAAAAAGGTGTGCGTACCACTAAAATAATGGAGTCCCTCGCGAAGGCACTTGATTCTTTAAAACACAATCGGGTAGCAGAGGGTGGAAAATTAGCAAAGGTATTGCAGCGGCAGCTGCAAGGTATNTCAGATTGTATTGACGCCACTGAGATTATTTTNGTTCGAAGGGGGCAAGATAAAAGTGAANGGTTGCAAGTACANCTCNNCAATATTTTAAAAGCGCAACCTCCACTNTCAGAAGANCGACTATTACAGGAACTTGCACTAATTGCAATNAAGTCTGACATTACTGAGGAGTTAGACCGCCTCCGATCGCACGTGGTTGCTTCAAAAGAGCTGCTGAAGGATAGTGATCCCAAAGGACGGCGCTTGGATTTTNTGTGTCAGGAATTTAATCGTGAAGCCAATACAATTTGTTCAAAAGCAAACGATGCAGAGTTAACGAAGCACGGGCTTGAAATGAAGGCCTTGATAGAGCAATTTCGCGAACAAGTTCAAAATGTGGAGTAGAATAGTTGATTAATGAATTGGGGCTCCAGCGCCGCGGCTTGATGCTTGTTTTATCCTCGCCGTCTGGGGCTGGAAAAACAACCATCGCTCGCGAGATTCTAAGTCGCGATCAATCGATAGGGATGTCCGTCTCCGCAACAACGCGTCGTAAACGTCCNGGCGAAGTAAGCGGGGTGGATTATCACTTCGTCAAAAAAACTGAGTTTAATATAATGCGCAACAAAGGAGAATTTCTTGAGAGTGCGAAGGTTTTTGATCATTACTATGGCACGCCATCAGAACCAGTTATGAATGCTCTGGCAAATGGCAGTGACATTCTTTTCGATATTGATTGGCAGGGGACGCAACAACTTGTAGAGAAAGCACCGGATGACGTTGTGAGCGTTTTTATTCTGCCCCCGAGCCACTCCGAGCTTGAACGCCGNCTTTACAGTCGAGCCCAAGATCCATCNGATATNGTAGCCAAGAGAATGGCAAAAGCCGCAGCCGAGTTAAGCCATTACGCCGAATATGATTATGTATTCNTTAACAATCATTTAGGTGAAAGTATTGTAAACATTATGGCTATTCTTGCAGCCGAACGCNTGAAACGTCGTCGGATGGTTGGCCTCAGTGATTTTGTAAAACGGCTTTGCGAAGGTGGCTAAACCCTTTGGCTAGGCGCGTATAATCGTCAATCGTTAATTCCTCTGCTCGCTTCGTAGGGTCTACTCGCGCTGTATCCAAAAGGGTCGATGTGTTGCAATCAAGGGTTTTNAGAGAACTTCGCAACATTTTGCGNCTTTGTCCAAATGCAGCAGCGGTAACTCTTTCGAGGTCCGAGAGTTCTACGGTATCAGATAGGCTTGTGTGAGGTTCGATCGATACTAACGCGGAGCTTACTTTTGGTGAAGGTGTNAAGGCCCGAGCCGGTATTTTGAAAAGAAAATCAGTGTTGGCTCGCCAATTACAAACCACCGATAGTCGCCCGTACACCTTTGTTCCTGGCTCTGCAACGATACGCCTTGCAACTTCATTTTGAAACATCAAGGTCATTTGTTTAAAGGCATTGCCCTTAGAAATCCAATTGGTCAGTAGAACAGTCGATATATTGTAAGGCAAGTTGGCAACTATTCGACGAGGAGGGGGCGCGAGCTCTGTTAAATCAATATATTGAGCATCTCCGTGCACTACTTTGAGCCTACCGGCTGCAGCATCCACTAAGCCGGTTAATGCAGTTATACATCTTGGATCCTGCTCAATGGCAATTACGCGGCGGGCACCTGCCTTAAGAAGGGACCGGGTCAAACTACCCGGCCCCGGTCCAATTTCGAAAACCGTACCGTCTGATAGATGACCGGCGCAACGGGCTATTTTGTCTGTAAGGTTCAAATCTAGNAGAAAATGCTGGCCGAGTTTTTTCATCGTTTTCAAGTTGTGGGAAGAGATGATTTCCCGTATCGGCGGAAGTGTCTCGAGATGAGTTTTGCTGATCATTTTANTTGAGCAATTAAATTTTNTTGAGGCGTCGATTTGCAATATCAGCGGCCATTCTTAAAGCAGAAACAAGACTNGTTTCGTCAGCGATTCCTAAACCCGATATTTCAAAGGCTGTGCCATGATCAGGTGAGGTTCGCACAAACGGCAAACCCATTGTGATGTTAACGCCCCCAACGAAATCGATAGTTTTCAGTGGTATTAGCGCTTGGTCATGATACATGCAAATCACTGCATCGTAGGTTTCCCGTGCTTCAGCGTGAAATAACGTATCTGCAGGTGCTGGACCGATGACATTTGTGCCCTGTCTCTTAAGTTCATCTATTGCGGGTTGTATAACTTCATGCTCTTCCAAACCCAATTGGCCCTTTTCTCCNCCGTGNGGGTTAAGAGCAGCTATTGCGATTCGCGGTATTTCGATACCGAAGTCTTGTTTGAGCGATAAAATAGTTATGTTACTTATTTCAATGATATTTTCGATGGTAAGGGCTCGGATAGCATTACTAAGTGATAGATGGGTTGTGACAGGNACCGTTCGTAAACCAGGGCAGGCTAGCATCATTGCCGACTTTTTTTTACCCGCAAGTTTTGCCAGATATTCCGTATGTCCAGGATGACCAAATCCATTCTCATAAAGTATGTTTTTGTGTATTGGGTTTGTTACGATTGCTGAAGCAGAGCCTTTTGTAACTAAATTCACCGCCTTATCTATGGCAGCAACCACACTCGTGGCATTGGCCGGATCTGGCTCTCCAGACTTGACCTGTGCTGGTAATTTGAGTGGTAATACTGGAAGGCCAAATTTAAANACATCCGCCGTNGCAGCAGGGTCCGCAATGGGAATCACTTNGATCGNCCAATGTAGATCTCGAGCNATCTTTTGTAAACGANCAGGATCGTCTATCGTAAAGAACGGTGGTAGNGGGCCTCCATCTTTATTAGCCCAAGCCTTCAATGTTATTTCCCCGCCAATTCCAGCCGGCTCTCCCATAGTTATTGCAATTGGTGTTAAGTTGGTCATTAGCCGCGCAGGTCAATAAATGCTGTGCGCCTCAAGTCGCGCATGTAACGTTGCATGAGCAAATTTAGTTGGCGATCGCCCAAGCGCGCCCGAACTTCTTTTTTTGGCGGAAGGCTCGATTTGGGTTTGTCCCATTCGCAAACCATCATTAGAAGTAGGCCTTCAGCAACTCGGATAGTCGGGCTTACCTTATTGGCTGGTAAATCTCTGATTGCTTTCGAAATAACTGGGTGTAACGCTTCAATATTAATTTTTCCAAGGCTGCCTGACTGAGGTGTGTCAAGTGCGCGCCCGCTCTCATATAGGTGTTTACATGAAGTTGAGGTTTCTCGAATTTGGGTAGCTATGTTCTCTTGCGACTCAATCTCTGCTTTTTTTGCTTCCGCTTTTAAAGGTAGAAGTAGCTGTGAGACCAACGCCATAACCGGTTTATTTGTACTCTTGGTGGGTGAAATACGCTCGTGTAATTTCAAGATGTAAAAACCGGATAGGGTGCGGAGGGGGCCGGCTAATCCACCAATAGTTAGTGCATCTAGCGCTACTTCGAGCTTTGGATCAAGCTGGCCTTTTGACACAGTTCCAAGATTTCCACCTGTAGCCGCACTTGAACTTTGGGAAAACTCTCTCGCGATCAAATTAAACTTAGCTCCTGCATCTAGTTGACTTAAAAGTCTGCGCGCCACGTCTAAAACCTGATCTTCTTGGTCTGGATTATCGACAGAGAGAAAGATTTCAGAAACTTTATATTTAGGTAAGTGTTGAATTGATTTTAAGCGACGAATTTCATCCTCTATTTCCTCGTTACTTACATTCACCTGCTTTATTAGACGGCGACGAACAATAGACTGCCATGCCAGTTCACCTCTTAATTTTTCACGTAAAACACTGTGCCCTATACTCGCTTCATCGAGCAATTGTGGTATGCCCCCACTCGGCAAATTATTGCGTTTCTCAAGTAAAGATATCTGTCGGTCCACGCGGCTTGTCGGTACCCGTATATTTAATCTTGTCGCTTCTTGGAGGCGAAGTTTTTCGTCAATCATTGCTCTGAGAACTTGCGGCGCAAGTCTTCTTCGATTATCAGGAGAATCGGGAATTGCACTTGTCATGATCAAAAGACGGACTCTTTGAAAAAGATCGTAAAATGAGATCACATCGTCATTGACAATTGCACGTATACGTAACACCTCGCTAGCGTGCGTGGATGAAGAGGTAATAACGCAAGGTATAACAATCAGTGCAGCAAACGCTATTTTTAGGAGTTGCTGTTTGATAAGCTGGAACAAGCTTATAACCGTCGGAGATTTAGTTTGGGGATTCGCCATGGCGTCATCCTGCGTTAGTCGATACCTGACCCAAGTTCTTAAATATAATTCTAAACAATAAAGAGGTTGACGGGCGTACATCGGCGTCTCGGAAAAAGCTACGTCTACCTATCATGTTGAACGTTATACACTCATCTGTGTACCTAAGGCTTGCAGAGTGGCTAAGTGAGCCGCCGTCTTTGGTCAAATCTCTATGTGTAGATGCGCGTATTGACCAGAATTGACTGATCTGCGAAATAACCGCAGTTTTGAATTCTTCACGCTTTGATGATGAGCCGGCACCAGTCCCATTATCAACATAAATGTAATCACCTGAAATCTGAAAGGCTTTTGGGCCAACGTTGAATGAGAACTCATTACGCAAAGGCGTTAAATCCATATGGTTGACCCGAAATCTGTACAAAAGGTCAATGTATTCGTGCGGTTTGATATCGACCCGCCCCACCAGGTCGGATAGTCCTTGGTTAATTCCGCTATTTGAAGCTAGGTCATTATCTTCTGAAATTCTGAAAGTTTGACCAATAAAGATACTATTCTGGCCAAAATGCCTGCCGAATAGACCGTATTTAGCACCATATATAAGGCGTTGCCCACTCTCAACGCGATCAAGCCCCGGCAGTCTATCTATGCTCAAGAGATTGGTGTCATCTTCTTCAAAGACACTGCTATCTTCATCGGGAATCTTGTTTGAGTTTCCACCATTCCGCGTTGCAACGAGCCCAATCAGAGGTTCAAATAACTGTGAAGTTGTGTCAGTCGCTAGAACAAATGGAAACCTCCAATCTGCATAAATCCGAGGCATGAGCCGATATTCAACGCCATCTGACGAAGAGGAGTTGACTTTCGGATTCGAAATCTGATCAGTGTTGTACAGATCCATTTGCAAATCTAGGTTTATTCGAGATACAAGTCCAATATCTGAGGTTCGCGAGAGCCCATATCCTGGCTGCGCAGAAAATCGTTGCCCAGTCGGCCCATCACCCCGGCCAAGAAAACGAAAGTTTGCATCCAGAGAGGAGCGCCCGCCCCAAGAATCGGCCTCGCCAACGTGTTTATAATCAATTATCGGAGCTACAAAAGGTTGTTCGTTTTGTCCCTCCTTGCTTGAGCGCAAGTCCTGGAAAGAATAAAAGTTTACTGAAGCGTAGTTTCGACGTCTAAATCCTTCCACAAACATATGTTGTTTAAGAGAATTTCCATCGGGTTTGAAAAAATTAAAGCGGCGCAAATATGAGCGGTCGGTACTCCGTTCAATATCCATCCCCATGCGCCAAGTGTCATTAATATCGTAACGTCCAAAAGCTTCAATATGCCCCCGAAATTGATTTTCTTTTGTTTGAGGGTTGGATGGATCCCCTTCTTTGCGGTCGGCTTCAGTCGCACTACCCGCTAGATAAAGTTCGCCTTTGTTAAACCTATGTCGATATTCGCCGTTAAAAACTAATCCTTCATTCACCGTATAAATTGGTGAGATCGTCATATCTTTATTATCGTCAAGCACTAAGAAAAAGGGTGTTTGTACAAACCCATCAAGGTTCCCTCCAAAGCCAAAGTTCGGTGTTAGGAAACCACTTCGGCGATAGACAGTAGGGTCTGGATGCGAAAAATAGGGTGAATANGCCACTGGCACCCCAAAAAGCTCGAGGAAGGCGTTACGGTAGGTTATCTCTTGATCAGATTGGTCATGGACTATTTTCTCCGCTTTGAGTTGCCAAACTAGGGCCCTACTAGGTTCGTCCTTGCAAGGCTCGCAGGGTGAGTATACTGCTCGACGCATCACAGTTCTATTGCCGTCACGCCTAGTTCCTTCAGCAGCAGCGAACCGACTTTTATCAGCTAATAAAATACGAAGTTCTCTAACAATCCCATTTTTAAAATCGTCGGTAAGTTCAATGTATTCGGCAAAAAGGACTTCACCTGAGGGCTCGAGTAGTGAAACATTTCCAGACGCACTTACAGTATCGGACTTTTGATTGTAGCTAATAGAGTCAGCCGTGAGCAAACGCTCACCTTGAGCAATTTCCACATTACCACGAGCTAGAATTGAACCTAGTTCTTCATCATAATTTACTTCGTCGGCAGTGATTAATATTTTGCCACCTTGCTTAGACTCGATTGCATTGACTCTACTTTGCAAGTTGTAGGTTNTTGGTTGTTGTGCAGCAGTTGTCGATGATGAAAACATTAAAGCGGCCACGAAAAACCAAGACTTGAAAGTCCCTTTGCACATTATCCATCCTCCAGATGAAATAACATTGCGAGCCCGATCATGATGGAAACGCACGCAGGGGTCCAAGCAGCAAGGGTTGCCGGAATAGTGGCCGATATGCCGAGTGCATGCACCACGTCAGACATGAAATAAATGACAAAACAAAGGACGATACTTCCAATTATGGCAAAGCTTGCGCCAGTACGACGATGTACCCTTAAAGTAAAACTGGCAGCAATCAGTACCATTGCACAAAGAAGAAAGGGATAGGCAAGAAGTGAATGGAAATGAAGTAAATGCCGATGCCCAGAAAACCCTGCTGCCTCCAAAGTGCGAATGAACTCTGGTAAATCCCACGAAGACATGGTCTCTGGAGAGGCAAAACTTTCTTGGATTTTAGTTAAAGTGAGATTCGTTCGAACTTGGTGTCGCTCCCGAAACTGTGCCTCAGCAAGGGGAGCAGAGATCCAAGCGTTCTNAAGTTGCCAATAACCTTTTTCAAGCCGTGCTTTTTCGGCATCGATTCGTTCTGCAAACCGGTCTTTTCCCTCAAATCGGAAAATTATTACATCATGTAGGTCCATGGTCGAATTCGTTATACGTTGGGCATGAATGACGGATTGATAACGCCCATCTGCTTGGCGAAGCCAAAGTCCATTTTTCGAAACTGCGAGCATACTGGTGCGCCTTTTTAAGAATTGTGCCTCATATGCTTCGTATTTGGATAGCATGGCTGATGCGAATGGGTTGAAGCCGCCTATTTCAAATACACCCACTANAAAGGTGATAAAAACAGCCGGTAGCAAAAATTGCCATACCGAAATCCCGGCGGCACGGGCGACTACCACTTCATTTGTTCGAGCAAGGCGCCAAAATGCCAAAAGTGCTCCGAATAATATAATAAACGGCAACAAAGAATGGATCATAAATGGTAATTTCAACAAACCCATTTTCAGAACCACATCCATTGTCGCATCCACTTTTCCAGATGCTCGACGCATCAATTCTACGGTGTCGAGCACCAAGGAGATGCACGCGAACCCAAGAAATACGCTTCCGAACCAAAAAAGAAATTGGCGCGAAAAATATTTTGAAAGTGTCAGTGACAGCCGCAATTTCACGCCCTCGCAACTATGCCAGATTTACTGGCGTGGTCATCTGGGANCAAAATAATTTTNATAGCCGCATCAAGCACGAATCGGACAATCATGCCGCCGNATTGAAGGCGCCTCGAGATATGCCGATACGCAAAATAGCGGCTTCCTCGCTGGCTCGCGAGTAAGCGTATGGTGCTCATCCTGTTTTCTTCTTCTTATTTTTNTTCAATTTTCACTATTCGCGATACTTTTTAACCTTGTTTATGATGTTTTTGAAAGCCTTTTCTTTACTTTATTTGAAATTATTATTCGTAACTTTTGTTCTTNATCAATCTTGTTGGATTTATATTTNAAAAAGTAATAAAGATTTTATAACCACTTCAAAGAGTATTTTGATTTCGATATTTTTCTCGTGTCTGATTGCGTTTTCGCTTCCGGTCTGNTTGTGTGATCTGTATTTACACTCTTTNTTTTAAAAATAACTGGCTATCGGAATTTTATCTAAATGATCGATTTATTAATTGAGGTTTTGCCATCTCAAAAACAGACCATAGGTTTACTTTCAGTTTTTCTTGCAAGCCTGGCTATGAGCATCATTGGTCGTTCAATTAGCTCTGAGTGTGTTTTAGGCGGGTCTACGCTATTGATGGGCTGGGGTATTGGAAGCCTTGTGTACACNGGGGTTGCAACACTTAGTACGACAAANCTCTCTAATGTTGTTTGGGNATTACTTGTTTTTTCCTTTGGGAGCATTATTTTCTTAAAACGNCGNGGGGTTGAATTAGTGATAATGAAGCCGTGGCGTCTCTTCGTCCTTGGATTTGCATTTTTACTTATCGTTTCAGCAAAATATCCGTCTGAGGTAGATGTCTTAAGTCACTGGCTCTACAATGTTCTATATTTACTAGATTACGGCGCTCTTCCTAGACCAGGATTGCCTCAGTCGCTCTCTGCCTATACTGGATTTCCCTATAATCACACGTTTGCGCTTCATTTTGTTTCCGTATTATCAGGAGGAATGGCGGAGAGTGCAGGTAATGTAATAAATTTTGGTCTCGTAATTCTTTTCGCAATGTTGCTAGCCAATCTTATCCAATTGGCTAGGACAAATGAATGTAACAAAAATCCAGCTCGCATTAGTTGGCTGTTGGCTGCATTAGCATTAATCCTTGCTACATACGCAAACCCCATTTTTGTTCGCAAAATTGTTCTTATGGCCAACCCCGATACTGCAACAAGTGTTGGGCTGGCTTTTCTGGGAATTACCGCTTGGCAACTGATAGAGAGAGTCCGGGCAAACAATACTCCGATAAAACCCTTCGTATTTCAATTTAGTTTAATTTCGCTTCTTTTTATTAATTTAAAGCAACCAAACATCATCATATTGTTCATATTATGTATTGGTATGGCTTTGCTTTTGCTAGGTAAGGATGCATGGCCGCGGTTTCGGAGACTTCTCAGACTGTCACCAATATTGATTGGTCCTGCTTTATTTTCATACCTTCTCTGGCGTAATTTCGTATCTTCTGATGCCCAGCTTCACGAAGCAACTTTGTTGCCTTTCGAGCAATGGCAATTCCAAAATATTCCAGCTATTTTGAGCTCCTTTTGGGCAAATGCGTTAAAAAAGGCTGGCTATTTCGGAATTATGAGCATTCTTGCTATTTTGGCAGGCATAAAATTATTTAAGCCTAAAACCTCGTTTGACCGGCTTGTTATTTTAGCTGCGGTTGTTTTCATAGGATGGAATGGAGTTCTATTTTTTCTATATATTGCTCATTGGACTGGTCACTTTAGCACTGGGGCATCAAGTTATTGGCGTTATAATGCATTTATCGGTTACTTTGGTTATGCAGTTGCAATTTATGGCCTTTCCCGTTTTTACTTCCAAAATTATTTGAAAACACCCTTTACTAAAACGTTTTTATGGAGGGTATTTCTAACGCGTATCATTATAGGCATAGCAATTGTGATGCCGATTGTAACGGCCCCATATTTGCGGTTCGATAGGCAACAACCAAAGCCTTACTTGCGTTCCATAGGTAACGAACTTGGCGCCAGCGTTCCTTTTGGAGCACGA
>PARQ01000026.1 GCA_002711555.1 Rhodospirillaceae bacterium
CCGTCGTGCTAGGGGGGCGCAACCAGGGTAGCCATTGTATCAAGGCTTGCGTCCCCGGGCCCGGCACGATGCAGTCGCGAGAATTACAACCAAAATATTTGGCTGCTGTATCTATACAAGCGTCTGTCAACGTTGTGTCGGGAAGTTTCTGCCATAATTCATTGGACACCTCAGGGAAAGAAAATGCATCGGGATTGATACCTGTTGAAAGATCCAACCACCCTTGAGTGGGAACGCCGAACACTTTTTCAGCAAGTGCGATTGAACCTCCATGTCTCGGTAACATAGACGCCGGCATTTCGGTTATACGTTCTGATGGTGGCGAGGTAGAGTTCTTTTCACCATTCGTTGACAAAGGCCTTCCCCTTTCGATAAACATTATTCGTCAATGGTTCCCATGATCGAACGTGTCAAGGGAACACGGTGCGGTCTTCTATAATTCTTTTAGAAGAGCAAAGCCGTGGCTGCCCCCGCAACTGTAGGCGGAGAGTCCCATCCAACATACGCCACTGGGGAAACCTGGGAAGGTAGGATGTGGGCAATGACCCGTGAGCCAGTATACCTGCCGTTGACGCGCTATCGCAGGTCTGTTCGGCGGGGTGTACGAACGTAATCCACGAGGTCAAATTTGGCGAATCGGGATGAGAAAAATGGCGTTAGCGGTGAAAAAACGTTCGTCGGGAGTATTGATATGTTCTTTTCAAAATCATTGTTACCAAAATTCGCCATAATATTTCTCACATTTAGTGTTTTTGGTTTAAGCATCGGGCCAGCGGAGGCGCACCATCCGATGGATTTTCAAATACCGCAGACAGTTCTTCAAGGACTGCTCTCAGGGTTTGGCCATCCCATTATTGGTTTAGATCACCTAGTTTTTGTTGTTGGGTTGGGTTTTATGGGTGTTCTGGTGCCAAGTGGGCTCGCCGCTTTAAGCTCTTTCATTTTAGGTTGCTTGGTAGGATGCATAGTCCATCTGAATTCCTTCGATTTGCCCCTGGTTGAACCAATTATCGCATCTTCTGTAATCTTAGTGGGTGTCATGATTGCCCTTCGCTACGCGACATCCACATATGTGTTTGCTGTCGCGATTGGCATACTTGGTGTTTTTCACGGGTATGCATATGGCGAGGCAATCATAGGAGCGGAGGTGTCGGTGCTTGGTGCATATCTTATTGGTCTCAGCATTGTACAGTTCTGCATTGGTGCGATGGTGTATCTTGGATTACGATTCTTGAGGTCAAGGTTTAGCCGAATAGACTTTGTTGCACGGATTGCAGGTATCACCATGGGTGGATTTGGTGCTGCTACGCTTTTCGGACAAGTCATTTCTTAACTGGGTCTGTTCAGAATATGGCTACAAACAGAGAATTGCCGGCGGTAACGTTGGTGTTGGGCGGTGCGCGCTCGGGTAAGAGCCTTTATGCTGAGCGGTGTATAAAAAATATATCGCGGCAGCCGGTTTACATCGCTACAGCTGAACCCGGTGATCCTGAGATGATAGAGCGTATCAAACGGCATCGTGAGCGACGCGGATCTAATTGGGAGACAGTGGAAGAATCTATCGACCTAGTTGGTGTGCTAAAGGTTCATAGAAAGTCGACTATTTTGATCGACTGTCTCACGCTATGGCTCACTAATTTGATACTTGCGGATCATGACGTGGAAGAATCCGTATCCGAGCTGGCATTAGAGCTAGGGCAGGCCGAAGGAAGCGTTTTCCTTGTTTCAAATGAGGTTGGATCAGGAATAATGCCCGAGAATGCACTAGCGCGAAAATTTTGCGACGTTGCCGGTCAAATGAATCAGATAATAGCATCGAAGGCTTCGTCCGTTATCCTCGTAACAGCCGGCATTCCTCAGTCGCTAAAGGCTCCACAAGAGGTTTGAACTTATGCATTTCAGAAGTAAAATACCAGCAACAGTGTTAACTGGGTTTTTAGGAGCTGGAAAAACTAGTACGATTCGGCACATTTTACAAAATACTGCTGGATTGCGGTTGGCGTTGATTATCAATGAATTTGGCGACCTTGGCGTTGACGGCGAAATTATAAAAGGTTGTGGCATTCCCGAATGCCGAGACGAAAATGTTGTCGAGCTAGCTAATGGTTGCATTTGCTGCACTGTGGCAGATGACTTTATTCCAGCTATGGATGAGTTAATATCCCGTGCAGATCCCGCTGATCATATAATAATTGAGACATCAGGTCTTGCCTTACCAAAGCCCCTAGTTAAAGCTTTCAACTGGCCTGAGGTGCGGTCTAAAGTCACAGTAGATGGGGTTGTCGCCGTTGTTGACGGACCCGCAGTAACAGCAGGGTTACTCACGGCAAGCGAAAAGCCTCCTGAAGAAGGTCTATCTGATAGCGGCAGACAAGATCATGAAAACCCTATAGAGGAATTATTTGAAGAGCAGCTGGGCAGCGCTGACATAGTGTTAATAAATAAGACAGACCTTATAGACAAGCATGGGTTGGCCAAAGCTGTGCAAATAGTTAAAAGCGCTGCGCGGCCGAATGCTAAGGTAATCAATACAGCATACGGTCGGGTCGACACTAAAGTGCTTCTCGGACTTGAAGCAACTGCAGAAAATGATCTTGAAACGAGACTTTCTCATCATGATGGGATGGACCATAGCCATAATCACGACGAATTCGAATCGTTCTCGATAAGATTAGGTGTCCTGCCGTCAGCCAAAACTTTACAGCAACGCATAGGGCGACTGGTCGAGAACCATGATATTCTTAGAATCAAAGGCTTTGCTGCCATTGAAAAGAAACCTCTTAGATTTGTGATTCAAGGCGTTGGGACAAACCTCTCGTTCTATTACGACAGACCCTGGAAATCCGGCGAAGATTGCCACACCGAATTGGTTGTTATTGGATTACATGGTTTAGATNAGGTAGCAATTCATACTGNACTGGCGGGTTAGAATGCATCTTCTAAATGCCCAGCCGGGCGTAGTGGCTGATGGTTCGGAAGCGATNGATCTAGGACAGTCGCCGGGNCAAATATTATTTNTNTCNGCTGCGGATACAGATCTNNCGGNCGTTTCGGCTGCGCGAGCGAATTTAGGAGCGAACTTCCCTTCTCTNAGACTTGCGAACGTAATGCAGCTNTCACANCATATGTCAGTTGATCTTTNNTGTGAAAAGATGGTGAAGCCAGCANAACTTNTTATNGTGCGACTTTTAGGTGGTGTTAGCTATTGGCAATATGGTGTTGAGCAGATTTCTNAAATATGTGCGTCAAATGGCTCGGCACTTGCTTTNCTTCCCGGTGATGATCAACCTGANGANGGTCTTACCTCACGTTCAAATCTACCTTCGGAAAGCTGNCACCGGCTTTGGCAGTACCTTGTGCATGGCGGATCGGAGAATGCGCGCGAATTCCTGAATTTTGCCTCCTCAATNCTCGACGGTTCTGAANAATGGCGCGAGCCAAGACCTCTTTTGAGAGCGGGGCTTTATTGGCCTGGNATAGANNCTGTGGATTTGGCTACGATAGCGAATAATTGGATAGCTGATGCCCNAGTGGCAGCAATTGTTTTCTATCGTGCCCACCTTCAATCAGGGAATTTAAAGCCNATTCTACAGCTTATTAAAGCGCTAGAGGCTGAGGAGTTGTCACCTCTTCCTTTATTTATTTCGAGTCTTAAAGACCCTTTGTCGGATAAGATCCTGCNGCAAATCTTTGCTGATGCGCCACCNCAGGTGATNCTCAATACTACAGGATTTTCNGCTTCTACGCCNGGAACTNCTCNCGTGTCGTCCGCATTGGAANGCTGCAATTGCCCCGTCTTCCAGGTGATNCTTTCNGGTNGCTCNNAGGAGGCATGGCATAAAAATACACAAGGNTTGTCNCCACGCGATATTGCNATGAATGTTGCNCTTCCTGAAGTTGATGGACGTATAATNACNAGGGCAATCTCCTTTAAAGATCAAGCTAAACACGATCCACTCACAGAGCATTCGACCGTCAACTATGAGCCAAAGCGTGATCGGGTCCAATTCGTCGCTAAATTGGCGGCCAATTGGGGTCGCCTTTCTAAAACGTCAACAAAGGAGCGCCGCATTGCAATTGTATTGGCCAATTATCCCAACCGTGACGGACGGATTGGTAATGGAGTTGGCCTCGATACTCCCGCAAGCGTCAGCCATGTCATCAATATTCTAGCTGGAGAGGGTTATGATATAGCCGATCCTAATTTGGATGGAAGCCAACTGATAGCAAAATTGCTAGCTGGACCTACAAACGCCGGAGTTTTAGGACGAAAGATAGAAGCTGTGCTCCCATTGGAGGCTTATATTCGAGCATTCGAGAGATTACCGGCGGTGACGCAACGTAAGATACAAGAACGATGGGGTAATCCGGTCAACGATCCCTTTTTTTTATCTCAAAAGAAAAGTTTTGCTGTTCCAGTTTTTCACTGCGGTAAAATTGTTATAGGGCTGCAGCCAGCGCGCGGTTACAACATAGATCCTAAAGCCAGCTACCATGATCCTGATTTGCCACCTCCACATGGGTACCTCGCTTTTTATTTTTGGCTCCGAGAGCACTTCGGGGCGCATGCAGTAATCCATTTTGGTAAACATGGGAACCTCGAGTGGCTGCCAGGAAAGGCCATGGCACTTTCCGATGAATGCTTTCCCGAAGCGATTTTCGGACCAATACCGCATCTTTATCCATTTATAGTTAATGATCCAGGTGAGGGTGCCCAGGCTAAACGTCGGGCGCAAGCTGTGATAGTTGATCATCTTACCCCACCTCTGACTCGTGCAGAAATATATGGGCCGTTGGCCGAACTAGAGCAGCTGGTTGATGAATACTTCGATGCAGCAGGCATTGATCCGGGGCGCTGCGATATTCTTAGTGAGTCAATAATTGAAAAAAGTATAGAACTTGGTATTTCCGAGGAATGCGGAATATCTCTGGATGAAGAGCCGGCGAGTGCCCTCTCGAAGCTCGACGCTTATTTATGTGAGCTTAAAGAATTGCAGATACGGGACGGCCTTCATGTTTTTGGCCAGGCGCCAACAGACCGTCAATTGACCGATCTTCTAGTTGCCTTGGCTCGCGTTCCGGGCACAAAGCGCCAGTCTTTGCATCGTGCTTTAGCGAATGATTTGGGTCTCGTGGGTTTTGATCCTCTTGATTGTAACATGGGTGAAGTATGGGATGGGCATAAGATTGATGGCATACACATTCGCACTCAGGGAGACCTTGTGGAGCACATCGAGGATTTGGCCTCAAGTTTAGTGTCTGGCAATACTCAAGCACCAAAAGAGTGGAAATCTTCGGGGAAAGTGCTGGCTGAGATTGATTCGTCTTTGCGGCCAGCAGTTATGTCCTCAGGGAATTCTGAAATTTATGGGTTACTTTCTGGACTCAGGGGCAACTTCGTTTTGCCAGGCCCCTCAGGAGCGCCGAGCAGGGGTAGGCCGGAAGTTTTGCCGACGGGAAGGAATTTTTATTCCGTTGATACACGCGCTGTTCCTACGCCGGCAGCTTGGACCTTGGGCTGGAAATCTGCCGCTCTAATTATGGAGCGTCATGCTCAGGAACATGGGGAATGGCTCAAGCATGTTGGGCTGTCGGTTTGGGGAACTTCAAATATGAGGACAGGTGGTGATGACATAGCTCAAGCTTTAGCTTTGTTAGGGGTGCGGCCAGTCTGGGAACCGGTATCTCGGCGAGTGACTAATTTTGAGATCATGCCGCTTGATGTTTTGGGACGGCCACGGGTTGATGTCACTTTACGTATATCCGGGTTTTTTCGTGATGCATTTCCGGCGCAGATTGACTTATTTGACTCAGCGGTAAGAGCGGTGGCCAAACTAGAAGAAAACGCCGAAGACAACCCGATTGCGGCTGCTGTGAAGAAAGAAAAAAGACAAATGGCTCAAATGGGGATTGACCCCAAGACTGCTGACCTACATTCTGGTTACCGGATTTTTGGCTCCAAGCCCGGCGCATATGGCGCTGGCCTGCAAGCATTAATTGATGAGTGCGGTTGGGAAAACTCGGATGATCTTGCAAAAGCATATATAGCATGGAGTAGTTATGCCTACGGTGGTGGAACGAGCGGAGTTAAAGCCAAGAGCCAGCTTGAACGTCGTTTAAAAGCTATTGAGGCGGTGTTGCATAACCAGGATAATCGCGAGCACGATTTGCTAGATTCAGACGATTACTATCAATTCGAAGGAGGCATGATTACAGCAGTTGAGCATACTTCTGGCAGTAAGCCTGTCGCTTATCATAATGATCACTCTCGTCCTGAAAACCCAAAAATACGCACCCTTGATGAGGAAATCGCTCGAACTATCCGTGCCCGAGGGGCAAATCCGAAGTGGATTTCTGGGGTAATGAGGCATGGATATAAAGGAGCTTTCGAGATAGCGGCAACAGTGGACTACCTTTTTGCTTTTGCTGCAACTACCGGCGCAGTAAAGGACAGACATTTTGATCTCCTTTTTGAATCGTATATAGAGGATGACGAAGTGCTAACCTTTCTTAAAGGCTCGAATGCTAATGCGCTGGGGGAAATAGCAAAGCGCTTCTTGGAAGCCTTAGATAGGGGCCTGTGGCAGCCAAAATTAAATTCTGCGCCTGCGACACTTATGGCTCTAACCGATAGCAAAGCCGTTGGGCAGGGGAATAAAATTTATGCCAAAGTATCTGAGTGAAGAGGAATTAAATAATCGTGCCAATGAAAAGTCNAAAAAGCGCAAGGCTGCCCGTGACAAAATGCTCGCCACAAAGACTGTCGAAAAAGGACTTCTCATTGTGCACACCGGGAAAGGNAAGGGAAAATCTACTGCGGCATTTGGATTAGTNACGCGAGCCGTNGGGAACCAAATGCGTGTNGGAGTAGTTCAATTTGTAAAAGGNAAATGGGAAACNGGAGAGAGGCATGTGTTGGANAAATTTCCCGAGCAAGTTGATATACGCACAATGGGCGAGGGTTTNACGTGGGATACGCANGATCGGGCTCGCGACATTGCTGCTGCTAAGGCCGCATGGAAAGTCTCCAAGAAAATGATAGATGACGCGCGCGGGTCTTCTCCCAAGTATGACATGATCTTATTAGATGAGCTNAATATCGTTNTGCGNTATAGCTATTTGCCCTTGGAAGAGGTGATTAAAGAGCTCAAAAGAAAACCAAAAGATCTGCATNTCATTGTTACTGGTCGNAATGCTANGCCAGAATTGATAGAGATTGCTGACCTTGTAACGGAAATGATGCAAATAAAGCATCCCTTTCGAGAGCAAAATGTGATGGCTCAGAAAGGCATAGAATTTTGAGTGCACCTGCATTCATGGTACAGGGCACNGGCTCTGAGGTTGGTAAATCCGTTATTACGGCGGGGTTGTGCCGTGTTCTNATGCGGAGAGGATTCACTGTGCGCCCCTTCAAACCGCAAAATATGTCAAATAACGCGGCAGTAACTTTGGATGGCGGTGANATTGGGCGGGCTCAGGCATTGCAAGCTCGCGCATGTGGGGTGCCACCATCGTTTCATATGAACCCGGTTTTGCTCAAGCCTCAAACTGAAATCGGCGCTCAGTTAGTGGTCCAAGGGCATGTAATTGGGAATTTTGAAGCACGTGATTATACATCAATTAAGCCAACTCTTTTGGAGCCGGTTCTGGAAAGTTTCTCTTTATTATCAGATCAAGCAGACGTTGTAGTTGTGGAGGGGGCCGGTAGCCCCGCTGAGATAAATTTGCGAGATGGCGATATTGCAAATATGGGTTTTGCCGAGGCATCTAACACCCCTGTCATCTTAATTGCTGATATTGAGCGTGGAGGGGTTATCGCAAATTTGGTTGGTACGTACGAAGTTCTTAGCGATACCGAACGTAAACGTGTTGTAGGATTTATCATCAACAAATTCCGTGGGGATAAGAGCCTATTCGATAAGGGCGCGATTGAGATTGAAAATCGCACAGGTTGGTCATGTCTTGGTGTTGTGCCTTATTTTAAGGAAGCTGGAAAGTTGCCCGCTGAGGATGCCGTTCGACTTCAAAAGCCTGCGCGGACAGCAGCGGGGCATGGTGTCAAAATTGTGGTGCCTGTATTTTCACGGATTGCTAATTTTGATGATTTGGACCCATTTGGCGTAGAACCAGGAGTTTCTGTGCAATTTGTAAGCCCAGGTGATGCGCTGCCTGGCGACGCAGACCTAATCGTCCTGCCAGGTTCAAAATCAACCCGTTCCGATCTCGAACTCGTATACAAGGAGCGCTGGGATGTTGATATTGATGCCCACGTTCGTAGAGGAGGTTGGGTTATTGGACTTTGTGGCGGATATCAGATGCTAGGAAAAAAGATTGTTGACCCCGATGGCGTAGAGGGCCCAGCTGGAACAAGCAAAGGACTTGGCTATCTCGATGTTGAAACGGTTATCGCAGGTGATAAGACACTTCTACCAGCAGAGGGAACCACTGCAGACGGTAATCACATAATCTCTGGGTATGAGATGCATATGGGACAAACAAACGGACCAGGCACCTCTCATCCAATGCTGTTAGCTTTACCCGGTGAGCAGCTGGANGGAGGTTCCATATGCTCACTAGGGCGAGTTATGGGTTGCTACCTACATGGCTTATTCAATAATGATACCTACCGAAGCNATCTTTTATCCCAAATTACTGGNCAGGATCGTGGGAATGTNNATTTTGAAAATGTGGTGGAGACAACGTTAGATNGATTGGCTNAGCACTTGGAAAANCACCTGGACATCCCTGCCATCGCAGATTTAGCCAGCCTTGATATNAANGAAANTGTTTAATCCAACGAACACTCTACAGTNAAAAGGTAATCAACGAACNATGAAGTCTANAAACGAATTGCTAGCCGATAGATACGGGATTGANGTCGACTTTGGCAGCGAAATAGAGTCCTCAGATATTCTGAGAAAAATTTTGGGGAGAGGATCTCAACGACATTTTACCGATAAACCNGTAANTNTCAGTATGCTNAAAACTNTAATGGCATGCGCGCAATCAGCGCCGACNAAATCAGACCTTCAGCAATATTCCGTCATTGTCGTTACAGAAAAAAATCGGCTNNTAAAATTAGGNAAATTGAATAGCGGTCTTNCTTGGCCGACNAATGCAACGGTCTTTATGGCNTGGTGTGCAGACATGAGGCGCAATCAGAAATTGGCTAAATTGCGCGGGCACAAACATCAGAATAATAATCTTGATACCTTTATGAATGGAGTTGTTGATGCGGCTTTAGCAATGCAGTGCTTNATATGTGCTGCNGAGGGTNTAGGNCTCGGCTGTTGTCCAATNAGTCANATAAGAAATGATTTGAGNTCGGTAACNAAAATTCTTTCAATTCCNTCAGGTGTTTTTCCAATCGCAGGGCTGGCGTTNGGTTGGCCAAAATATCCGAAGCCACGTATTTCGATGCGGCTACCTCAAGATGTNGTTGCNCATTGGGACAAATATTCTGATGAGGNNCTAGCNANGCTGGTGAANGNGTATGATAAGCGTCGTCATGAAAGAGAACCGATAGCAGCTGAAAAACANCGACATGTNGATATTTATGGAGTNAGTGATTTTTGCTCGTGGTCGGAGAATGTNACTCGTCANCTCTCGTTGCCCGAGCGACCTGGATTCTCCAATTTTTTGAGGAAACATGGTTATGAACTCGAATAGGTAATACCGAATAATGAAGAANGAAGGAAAACTCCNGGNAAAAGTAGTGATGATAACGGGCGCGGCTAACAATATCGCNCGGNAAGCAGCCGTAATGATGGNTNAGGAAGGNNCAGATNTCTCTATCTGCACNTTACAAAATAAGNATGGGCTAAACGAGACTGCCCGACTGGTCGNCATTTGTGGGTCTCGTTGTTTCCATCGTTTGATGGATNTNCGGGNCGAAAAGCAAGTTCGCAAATTTGTAGCAGATACTGTAAAAAACTTNGGGCGTCTCGATTGTCTTGTTAATAGTGCCGCAGTACGTCGGCATTTTGCGTTNCANGANATGACATTNGAAAGATGGNGAGATGCACATANNGTTATATTNGAGGGGGCTTTTCTTTGCACTCATGCAGCNGTCCCGCATATAAAAGCGGCTGGGGGCGGAGCNATAATCAATATGGGTGGTGTTTCGGCACATCAAGGGCACGTTGAANGCTGTCATGTAACAGCAGCAAAGGCAGGTGTGATTGGCTTTTCTAAAGGACTTGCGGTAGAACTTGCNCCCTTTGGCATTCGCGTCAACTGTGTGGTNCCGGGTANTATAAANACGGAGCAGGGTACTTCTCGCGATACCCGCATTCCACATCCCTCAGGNAGNAAGCCCTTATGGGGNCGCGAGGGTANTCCAANGGANCCAGCGAGTATGANACGTTATCTTTGNACANCGGAGGCATCGNACATAACNGGACAAACNATTCATGTAAANGGCGGGCTTTATCTNCCGTAAAAATNNNCAANGTANANGATGGCGGTTTTNANTCCATNTGCNTTATNTNTNGGNAANCAAAAAAAGNGCGGAATTGGGGAGTATAAAATGGGCGTTTCAGAAAAAAGCTTAGNTGAGCTGACNAAGGATTTGGTGAGCCGNAGAAAAAAAGCANTGGGTATGGGGGGGCCTGAAAAGCTTGCTAAACGTAAANAACAAGGTGTNATGCACGCGCGTGAGCGGATGGAATATTTGCTGGACGACGGNACNTTTATTGAAACTGGNCTGTTNGGTGAAGCAAGNGTNAACCCCGCTGATAAAGGGAAAACCCCGGCAGATGGAAAAGTAACGGGGTTTGGAAAAGTCGANGGCCGTGAGGTNGCAGTNAGTGTNAATGATTTTACGGTTAAGGGCTCATCTACGAGCGCCACAAATTCAAAAAAAGTAGGTCATGTTCGCAAATATGCTACNGAATGTGGTATGCCGGTCATTTTTGTTGGCGAATCGACTGGCGCGCGGTTACCTGATGCTATGGGTTCNAAGGGNATGGGAGCCCTACTCGGTAACGACATCACACAATTTCAGCGNATGAGAGATACGCCNTGGTGTGCTGCAGCACTAGGTTATTCGTTTGGTTCTTCCGCATGGCTTTCATGTTGTTCTGATTTTGCTGTTATGCGNAAGGGCTCGACTATGGCTGTTTCAAGTCCGCGGTTAATATCGATGGCTATACACGCCGAGGTTGATCTCGAAGAGCTTGGTGGTTGGAGACTTCACGCTGATACAACTGGACTTATTGATCTNGTGGTNGACACAGATGAGGAAGCATTAGANGCTATAAAAAAATTCNTGAGNTACATGCCCGCACACAACATGGAGGCACCACCAACAGAANCTGTNACCAAAGGNTCAGGGTCAGAAATGNAAAATATCGCGGATATTATACCGGACAAACGGAGCCAAGTGTATGATGTCCATAAGATTATTGATGCCATCGTAGACAAAGATAGTGTTTTCGAGATGAAACGCCGCTTTGGTAAGGCNGTCGTTACNTGCTTAGCCCGTTTGGGNGGNCNAACNGTTGGTGTGATTGCGAACAACCCTCTGCATCGNGGCGGTGCAATGGATACAGATGCATGCGAAAAGTGTACNGATTTNCAAGTTATGTGTGACAGCTTTAACATTCCNATCNTTAAATTNGTAGATACGCCAGGNTTCATTATCGGTGTNGAGGCGGAAAAGAAGCGCGCACCTGGAAGAATAATGAACTTTATGAANTCTACNTGTCTNCTTACNGTGCCNACTCTGACTGTNATCATGCGCAANAGTTATGGTCGTGCNTATGTGGCTATGGGNGGCGGNCGGCATTCTGATGANCTCGTCGCNTGGCCAAGTGCTGAGGTAAGTTTNATGGACCCTCGTTTCGCAACGCGAATAGTGCATGGGGTTGAGGATGGTGATGATGGTTACAACGANGCACTGTCGGAAATTCAGCAGGATATAGAACCATGGGATATGGCATCAATNTTTGCTGTNCAGGATATTATCAAACCTGANGAGACTAGGGACTACTTGATAAGAATGCTTGATGTATACCAATTGCGNAAGACTAATGGNGTCGGANAGCATCTGATGCGCACNTGGCCAACTAGTTACTGAGGAAAAAATGAAAGATACAGCNATAATTAAGAANGCAAGNGNTGCCGGCCGANCGGCGCTNGACGAAGAGANNGGCAAGAAGTTGCTTTCAGAATATGGTATTTCAGTACCGAAGAGCACTGTGGTNAGTGATNNTGNGACNGTCACAGATGCATTAAAGGGTTTCAAATTTCCGCTNGTGGTAAAAGTGGTNTCTCCTGANATTNTACATAAGAGCGACGCTGGGGGCGTTGCGGTNGGGCTNCAGNNCCCGGAAGAAGTNAAAGCTGCAATTACTGAAATGGCTCAGAGGCCTNCGATAGCNNANGCTAATGTGGAAGGCTATCTTGTTGAAGAGATGGCGCCTACTGGACAAGAGGTGGTTGTAGGCGGAGTGCGTGACCCCCAGTTTGGCCCGCTGATTATGGTTGGTCTCGGCGGCATTTTCGTTGAGGTGTTGTCCGATGTAACGTTTCGGGTGTGTCCGATCAATCGATCCGATGCGATAGAAATGCTTAACGAATTGAAAGGCAGAGCCCTTTTAGATGGCGCGCGGGGGCGACCGCCAGCAGACCGAGATGCTATTATTGATGTGATGATGAAAATGGGTGGAGATGGCGGTTTATTGGTTGAATTGGCGGATGATATAGATGAGGCGGATATCAATCCGTTAATAGTTTCTGACAATGGCGCCGTTGCCGTAGATGCCAGATTTATTCTTGCTGACACACCTGCAGCTAGACCCTCACAGGAGCCACTCCGCGATGAGAGCGTTTTAAAAGAATTTGAGCCGCTTTTCAATCCGAAGACCATCGCGGTCATTGGCGCTTCGGCCACCGGACACACAATAGCTAACACTTTCATCCGACGGGTCACGGAATTTGGTTACATGGGAAGTATCTATCCTATTCATCCAAAAGCTTCGGAGGTTGACGGTCTGAAAGCATATCCATCACTTGGGGAGACACCGGATCCCGTTGATTATGCATATATCGCAATTAGTTCTGGCGCTGTGCCACCATTGATAGAGGCTGCGAATGGCCGAGTTGCCTATGCACAGGTAATATCAAGCGGTTTTGGTGAAGTAGAGGAGGGTATAGCCTTACAAACGGAACTAGTTGAGTCAGCGCGTTCGGGTGGATGTCGGGCAATTGGGCCAAATTGTCTAGGTACCTATTCACCGCGCGGCGGCCTTACTTTTCCTGAAAACGCGCCGCGCACTCTCGGGAATGTCGGGGTAATAAGTCAGTCGGGAGGTCTCGGGACTGATATCGTTAAACGCGGTCAAATGCGTGGGATTGCTTACAGTGGGCTTGTAACTGTGGGGAATTGTGCTGACATTAATCCAAACGATATATTAGAATATTTCCTTGCTGATGAACAAACGAGGGTGATTGGCCTCTATCTCGAGGGTGTGCAGGATGGACGTCGTTTTTTTGAACTACTTAATCGGGCAAAAGGTAAAAAGCCGATTGTGGTTCTTAAGGGTGGACGAACCGAGGAGGGCCGTAAAGCTGCGGCTTCACATACTGGTTCACTCGCTGGCAATGAAAAGGTATGGGAGGCTTTGGAACGACAAACCGGGTGTGTACTTGCTGAAACATTAGATGACTTCCTTGATTGTTTAATGGCATTACAGATTCTTTCTCCACGAAGTGAACGTCCAACTAATCGTATCGCGATGTTTGGCAATGGCGGAGGCACTAGTGTGCTGGCTACTGACTTTTTTGCTCGGCATGGTTTATCGGTGGAGCCATTCGAGGCGGATACAATTACAGCACTGGAAGATTTACAAATGCCGCCAGGCACCTCAATTGCAAACCCTGTGGATGCACCGGTTGGTACGTTGCAACAGGAAAATGGTCTTATTGCAGAAAAAGTTCTGGACGCCGTTTACACCCATTTTAAGCCGGATGCAGTCGCGATGCATCTAAATCTAGCTGCTTTCGTAGGGCGTGGGCCAATCGACCCCCTTGAAAATCTTATCGGCGCCGCACTTCGAATCCAAAAAAAATACCCTGGGCAAGCCCATTTTCTTCTGGCCCTTCGTTCTGACGGAAACCCTGATGTGGAAGCAAGCAAGACAAAGTATACGGAGATGGCCTTGGGTGTAGGCATTCCAGTCTTTGCTGAGCTAAGCAACATCGCAATAGCTCTTGAAGCACTTAAACACGTGGAGCAATTTCAAGTTACGCATCTTGCTGGAGTGCAAGTTACCAAACAGAGTTAGGTGCAAAACTCCTCTATCCTGACCAAATGTGCGGCGATTACCTCGTGGTCCAAAGATGGACGATATCCTTTCGGGAGGACGATACTGCCATTATGGAATGGTAGGCTTTCCTCGAACACCGATTGGGTGAGTTTAAGGAAACCATTATTTTCGCCCGCATTATCAATGGCCACGCGGGCCACGCATGCCTCCATCCAACACTGAATGTCAGTGGAAGTGCCGTCACCCAGTACTGGCGTCATACCTTTTGCCTTTATATGAGAAAGGCCGGACAAAAGCATATCCATCGAAGGAAATTTCTTAAGTTTTAATTTGACGAATTCTATACCCTTTAAATCTGCGGATTTATCTATATCCCGCATGCAGTAGATTGATTCGTCCATCATAATTGGAACGTTTGATTCCCTGGCAACTGCGGCATTTGCTTCCCACGCATCGGATTCGCATGGTTGTTCGAAGAGCATAATATTACTAGGGTCGAGAGCGGAGCCAAAACTGATTCCTTGTTCCGCACTGAAATTCCGATTAGCGTCTAGTCTAATTATAACGCCTGTTCCGTCGATAATTTTTTGAATTAGCCTTACCCGTCGCAGGTCATCTTCAACATGAAATCCGACCTTCACCTTCAATGTTTTAAAGCCTTTCCCTATAAGCTCTGTTATTTCTTCGGGGATCTTTTCCAAATCCATTTCATGCACTGGATCTAAAAGCGGCACTCGGGTTTCTTCCGCAATGTCGAGGAGTTTATGGTCCATGAGCATTTCAAGTGCTCCCAGAATCGCCGAAGCAGCCGTAGGAAAATCGTGGCTGGCATTGAAAATTTCCGAATGAGCTTTGGTCGGCTTCATACCGACTATTTTTTCACACCAGTTCTTACAGAACGTCCAACCGCCCTCGAGCGATTCAAAGCTGTACCCTGGCGATATATGACCTTCACCGAAACCAGTTTTCCCGTCACTGTTAGTGATCTCAACAATAAAGGGATCAAAATTGTGAAAGGTTTTTTGAGATATTCTATATGGCACTCGAAGAGGTATTCTTGTGTGGCTGAGGGTGATGCGGTCAATTATCATTATATTATTCTCGCCAAAAAAACGTCCATTTATAAAGTGGTGTGCTACACCCGGAACTCAAAGGGCCAAGAAAATGAGTAGTGGGTGTGCTGCTGCTTAAAGTAACTACCGCGCCAATGCTTGGGCTAAATCGTCCTTTATATCCTGCGGATCTTCGAGCCCAACTGAAAGTCTTACTAGTCCATCAGTAATGCCCAGCTCGCCCCGTCCCTCGGGTGCTAATCTTTGGTGGGTAGTAGTCGCCGGGTGTGTAACAATACTTTTTGTGTCACCCAAGTTGTTTGATATGTCTATCATTTTAAGAGCATTGAGCACAGAGAAGGCGCGTTTTTTGCCGCCTTCCAGTTGGAATGATAAAACCGACCCGGAATCGCTCATTTGTTTCTTCGCTATATCATATTGTGGGTGACTTAGAAGGCCAGGATATATGACTTTATCAATTCCATGCTGTTTCTCTAGCCAGTGTGCTACGTCAATTGTATTTCTACAATGACGTTCTACGCGGAGTTCTAAAGTTTCAAGCCCCTTTAACATAAGCCAAGCGTTAAAAGGACTGCAGGACGGTCCGGTGTGACGAATGAACGGCTGTAGACATTCATCATAATACTCTTGAGTGCCGAGAATAGCTCCTGCCAAGGCACGTCCCTGACCATCAATGTGTTTTGTCGCTGAATATATAACAACATCGGCACCAAGTTTGAGTGGTTTCTGCAAAATTGGTGTCGCAACCACATTATCAACTACGAGTTTTGCACCGGCCGTATGTGCCAACTCGGCTACTTTTGGTAAGTCGATGATCTCGAGCGTCGGGTTTGAGGGTGTCTCAACAAACACAGCCTGAGTTGGTTTAGTGAGTGCCCTTTCCCATTGTTCTATATTTGTCCCGGAGACCAACTCTGTTTCCACTCCATAGCGGGGGAGCAATTCTGAAACGATATAATCACATGATCCGAATAAGGCTTTTGAAGCAACTAAACGGTCGCCTGCCCGTAAAAGCGCCAGGAGCGAATAGAAAACTGCTGACATGCCGCTTGATGTTGCCGTACAGCTTTCTGCTCCTTCGAGTAAACACATTCGTTTTTGAAAAGATGTTACTGTTGGATTGCCATAGCGCGTATAGATGTAACGGTCAGTACTACCATTAAATGCGTTTTCTGCGTCTTCCGCAGAGTCGTATACGAAACCCGAGGTCATATATATTGCCTCAGCGGTTTCGCGGTATTCGCTCCGCCCCAGTCCGCCTCGAACTAACTTTGTTTGAGTTCGCCAAGTGGGGTCAATTTTTTTACCGTCACCCGCCATGTCATACTCCTTAAAAAGGAACTCACTTAAGCGCAGGAGATCCTAAAAATAAATGCCCTACTAAAGGGTCGGAGCCTTTTCAAGAAAACACGCCGACCTTTTAGCTGAATCATTTGCGTGGTCGCAAGCCGGCCGGGCCAAATCACCACATTCTATCACGGTATGGCGGACGCCCCCCTGTGTCAACTAGGATTATTTATGTTTTTACGATGCAGTATTCTTCATCATTTCTTCGCGCTCTTTAATATTTCTATCTGCTGCAAGGAGATTTTCCGCTCGATAAACTACTGGATAATCAACCATTTTTCCATCCACTTCTAAAGATGCGCGGCCTGCGGCGACAGCCTCCTCAAAAGCAGCGATAATTTTTTTTGCATTTCCAACTTCCTGAGGAGTTGGCCTGAACTCATCGTTTAGTAGCCCCACAATTTTGGGGTGAACGCAAGAAGCCCCCTGAAAACCGAACCGACGAGAACGACGTATGGTCTCGCGCATAGCATCAATGTCTTGATAGTCCGCAACCGTGCCGATAAGTCCCAAGGGGATAATTCCTGCTGCTCGGGCTGCGATAATTCCCTGTTGTTTAGGATATGTAAGGACTTCTGCTACTGGGTCAGTACCAATAGAAGTCGCAAAATCTTCGCTTCCCAAACTCATTGCAACTACGCGCGGATGTGCTTTCGCAATGTTTTCAATTCGAAGGAAACCTGCTGCCGTTTCAACCATTGCGATTAGCTTAGTATGACCAACATCCATCCCCCTCTCGCTCTCGAGTTCATCAATTGCCTCAGAAAGCAGGCGAATATGGCCGGGGCCGTCAACTTTTGTAACCGCTATTGCTTTAACCCGAGGGGAAATAGATTCCTCGAGGTCGGGTATTGCCATACGAAGAGGCTGATTTATTCGGACAACTACATCAGCACCAGCCTGGCTAACAGACTCCGCAGCTTCTTGAATTAATTTCCTAGCCGCTGGCTTGTCGGCGATAGCTACACTATCTTCAACGTCGAGTTGAATCGCGTCTGCGCCACGGGTATGGGCTTTGGAGACATAGCGTTCAACGTTCACTGGCACAAACATGAGCGAACGCCATACAGGAGTAAATTTAGTGTTGCTAAGCATAGCGAAGACCTCCAGGGTGTGAGTTTTTAAGAACAATGTAATCCTGCCCCGCTATTTGCTCAATGGCAATAGCCCTTGACCAGCGAGTTCATTTGCCCCAATCAATAGGGATGAAAATTCTAATTACAGGAGGTGCAGGGTTTATTGGCTCAGCGGTGGTGCGCTATTTTTCCCGAGACTGTGGTTTCGAAGTTATTAACCTGGACAAGCTTACCTATGCCGGTAATTTGTCTTCTGTAGAGTCAGTGTCAAACCTCCCAAACTATATTTTTGAACATCACGACATTTGTGATGAAGCCGCAGTTGATAGAATCTTCAGAGCTCATACCCCAGATGCAGTAATACATTTAGCTGCGGAGTCTCATGTTGATCGATCGATCGATGGGCCGGCACCATTTCTAGAAACAAATGTGAAAGGTACCTTTACTTTATTGGAATCTGCTCGTTCGTATTGGTGCGGTTTGCCAGTTTCAGCACGAGATAAATTCCGGTTTATTCATGTCTCGACTGATGAGGTATATGGGGCACTTGGGGCAGAGGGGCAATTTACCGAGAATAGCCAATACAAGCCTAACTCGCCCTACGCCGCCTCAAAAGCAGCGGCAGATCATTTTGCCCGCGCCTGGTATCATACATACCAATTACCCGTGATTGTGACCAATTGTTCAAATAATTACGGGCCATTCCAGTTTCCTGAAAAGATGATTCCCACCATGATTTTGGCTGGCCTTGAGGGACGACAATTACCAGTCTACGGGGATGGGAAGAATATAAGGGATTGGCTGCATGTAGATGATCACGCTGCGGCGTTATACTGTATTTTAACCAAGGGTGTGCCGGGTGAGTTTTACAATATAGGTGGAGAGGCCGAGCGGCAGAACATAGAAGTGGTCGAGAGTATTTGCGAGGTGCTGGACTCTTTAATTCCACACGGAAGTTCTGCGTCTTATCGTGACCTCATTCACTTTGTTCCGGATCGGCCAGGGCACGATTATCGTTATTCCGTTTCCTGCGATAAGCTAAAAAATGAACTTGGCTGGACTCCTATCAGAAGTTTTGAAGAAGGCCTTACTCAGACTATAAGTTGGTATCTAGAGAATCGAGATTGGTGGCAATCGATCCAAAAACGTTACGATGGGCGGAGACAGGGCCTAGAGTAATAGAAGGATATGAGGGCTAGATGGACATAAAATACATAGATCATTTCGTTCTAACCGTAAGGGATGTAGACACTATCTGTGAGTTTTACGAGCGCGTGCTTGGTATGACGGTGAAGACATTTGGCGAGGGGCGGAAAGCACTCCACTTTGGTAGCCAGAAGATTAACGTACACCCGCCTATCGGTTCTGGCCCTAGTCATCGCGCCCGCAAGCCGGCTATTGGAGGGTCAGATTTCTGTCTTATAACCAAAGATTCAATGGCAAATGTAGCTCAACATTTGAAGTCTGAAGGTGTATGCATTGAGCTAGGTCCCGATAAGCGTTCTGGAGCCGTCGGGACAATCACCTCGATTTATTTTCGCGACCCAGACGGCAATTTAGTTGAGATATCAAATTATGATTGATGTAGTGCCTGTTTCGGAAGCTATAGGTGCTGAAATACGTGGTGTTAACCTTGGCTACATAGATACAAATACTCTTGACCAAATACAACAATCGTGGATCTCTCATTGTGTGTTGTTGTTTCGCGATCAGCAAATTACTGCCAGAGAGTTGGTTAAATTTAGTAAGCACTTCGGCGACCTTGATATCGCACCGCCAAACGAAAACGGGCAGGTAGGTGTCGACGGTTTTCCAGAAGTGCTCGTGCTGTCAAATGTCAAAGAAAACGGCCGGCCTATTGGTGCGCTCGGCAACGGCGAGGCGCAGTGGCACACAGATATGAATTATATCGATCAGCCCCCCTTAGGCAGTGTTTTGCTTGGTGTTGAGGTCCCCGATCAGGGTGGTAATACTGGGTTTTGTAATATGTACGGTGCTTTGGAAGAGTTGCCAGATTTGCTCCGCCGGCAGATTGACGGCCTTCAAATCAAGCACGATAGCTCAACTAATAGTGCCGGCCTCCTTCGCAAGGGTGCAGATTTGGTCACCGATGTTACGGCTTGCCCTGGCGCCGTCCATCCTATTGTCCGTACCCATCCGGAAACCGGACGCCAGGCGCTTTACCTCGGTCGGCGTCGGAATGCGTATATTATGGGTCTTCCTGCAGCAAATTCGGAGGCATTGCTTGACGATCTGTGGGCTCACGCTACACAGCCAAAATATGCTTGGCACCATAAATGGCGAGAAGGTGACGTGATAATGTGGGATAACCGTTGTGTTATGCACAGGCGTGATAGTTTCGACGAAACTAAGCGGCGTATTATGCATCGGACTCAGATTAAAGATGATCAGCTGGTTCAATAGAATGCTTTTCGAATAAGGTTGGCGCCGCTGAAAATCATTAAAATAAGTATGAGTATACGGAAAAGCGAATCGTCCATATAACGTCGAACACCTTGGCCAACAAGTTGGCCTACAAACATCGGTATCGACGCGACAGTCGACCAAAACAACAATTGCAGTGTAAAAAATTTGTAACTAGAGAGGAAAAAGATCAAAGCTAACACAGCTGTTAAATAGCCAATACCAACAGCGCAGATGAAGCGCTCCTTAGGCAACTTGAGTGCTACCATGTAAATAAGAACAGGAGGCACAAGTCCAGATATTCCGGCGATGACGCCTCCGGTTAGCCCGACTGGTATTCTAATACGTCGAGCGGTTCTTGGGTTAAGGTACCAATCTGGCTGGTTGTAGATAAGAAACGCGAAGGCTACCACCAACACTCCGACAATCCCGGAAATTAGGGTAGGGTCCACTGAAGTCAGCACCTTAGCTCCGAAAGCAACCCCTGGAAGTATGGCTATATATAGGGGCTTATATTCTCGCCAGGTCTCGGTTACAAACGCATTGCTGCTTACCTGCCATATATTTGCAATCAGTACCGGAACTGTCATCAGTGCTACTGCTGTTGAGATATCAACAAAAATTGCTGCTAGAGAAACAGAAACCAGAGCGAGACTAATTCCGGAGGCTCCCTTGCAAAATCCACCAGCCAGCATGGCAATAGCAACACCGACTATAATCCATGGTTGTTCAACGGGCATAAATTGTCCGGTGTTCACATTTCAAAAAGTGATTATGATGTAGCACGTAATCGTGAATATTCCCTAGATTTTTAAGCCTACATTGGGGGCCAGTTAGTGTCAGGAGGTAATATGCCAAAATTTGCAGCTAATTTGACAACGATGTTTCCCGAACTTGAGCCAAGAGATCGTTTTGGGGCCGCCGCTAAGGCAGGGTTTAAGGCAGTGGAATTTCTGCGGCCCTATGATTTTAAAAAGACAGTGGTTAAATCATGGCTCGACGAAAATGGGCTTGAATTCTTGCTTTTGAATACTCAGCCGGGTGAGGGTGATGCTGATCGTGGCTTCGGAACTCTGCCAGGACGTGAGGCTGAATTTCGAAAGGCTTTTGATTTGGCATTAGAATATGTGACCCATCTTGAAGGACGGTTCATCCATGTTACGGCAGGGCGCGTCCCGAAAGGCATAGCTGTAGAGGCATGTGAAGAAACATTTATAAGAAACTTAATGGTGGTGGCCCCAGTTGCTGAAGCCGAGGGCATCACTCTACTTTTAGAACCACTTAACACTTTAGATGTGCCGGGATATTTACACACAACTACAGACCACACTCGAAAACTGATTGGGGCTACTCACGCGCCAAATGTCGCATTGCAATACGACTATTATCACATGCAGATTATGCAGGGCTCACTCGCAGCAAATCTTGAAGCAAATCTTGACATCATACGGCATGTGCAATTTTCGAGCTTGCCGGGGCGTCATGAACCGCAACATGGTGAAGTCAATCTAGGCTTTTTGTTCGAACACCTTGATAGCGTGGGGTATAACGGTTGGGTGGGCTGCGAATACGGCCCTAAAGGCGATAGTTGGGATGGACTCAGCTGGGCTACACCTTATGGGTTCAATGCGGAGCGGTAATGATGTCAAGTACGATGAAAGCACGGGTTAAGTGGGTAGAGAAGAGAACTTTTTTGGGGGAGTCAGGCAGCGGGCACAGTTTAGTGATGGATGGCGCGCCAGATGCTGGCGGTCGAGATCTTGGTATACGTCCTATGGAGACACTGCTTTTAGGCATGGGTGGGTGCACGGCATTCGATGTTATCCATATTTTGGAGAAAGCCCGAGAAACCGTCATTGATTGTGAGTTGGAGATCGAAGCTGATCGCGCGGAAGAAGACCCCAAGGTATTCACGCAAATAAATATACGTTACATAGTGACCGGCAAAAATTTGTCACGTGATAAGGTCCAGCGGGCTGTGGACTTGTCGGCGGAGAAATATTGTTCTGCTTCTATCATGCTTGGTGAGGTAGCAAATATCAGTCATGAAGTGGTATTGAGAGATTTATGAAATTCGTTTTTATAAAGGTAACTTGAGAAGGGCGCGTACAATTTTTTTAGTTTTTTCGCTAAATAAAGTGGATGAATAAAATGAACCAGCCGCCCTTTTTGATATTTCACTCAAAGAGGGGTATGGCGCAATTGTTGCCGCCATAGCACTTACCTTCAGCTTCTGGGAAATTGCTAGCGCCCAGGGCAATATTAATTCGCCTGCCCCCGCACCGGCGATTGAGCAACCCAGTATTTTACCTCGTTTGTCACTGAGTACCTTAATGATTCCCTCTGGCGTGCGCTCAGCGACGGCACGGTCATTATCCGCAAGGCTTAGTCGAAGGATACGAATGCCACTACCCTTTTGTTCAAGTGCCTCAGATTGGCTCATGCCAACTTGCGCTATTTCTGGGTCTGTATAAGTAACACGCGGTAAAGCAGTGTAGTTCACACGCGCATAAAGCTTGAAAAGAATGTTGCGAATGACAATACCTGCTTGATAACTTGCAGCATGTGTATACTGCGGGCCGTTAATGACATCGCCAAGTGCATATACTCTTTTATTGGAAGTTAAGAGCCTCTTATTCGTCAATATGCCATTTTGCTCATACTCTATTCCTCCAGCTTCAAGATCTAAACCCGTGAGATTAGGTACACGTCCTGCTGCTATTAATAAATGCGACCCCTCTAGGGGCTTTGCTTGGTTGGAGCAGCTTGATACAATTATTACGCTATTATTTTTCTGTTTGGCCGCCGTAATTTTTGCGTGCTCTTTGATCTCTATTCCCTCTTCCAATAGTTGTTTTTTGACGACCGTGGCAAGCTCGGGATCCTCTTTGCTGAGAATCGTGCCTTCATCTAAGACTGTAACTTTAGCACCAAGCCTTCGATAGGCTTGTGCAAGCTCACACCCAAGTGGTCCGCCACCGACAACAATCAGGTGCGATGGCGCCTCTTTTAAGTGAAAGACAGTTTCGTTGGTAAGGTAAGAAACGTCGTTTATACCCTCTATAGGAGGGACTCTCGGCGACGAACCGCTCGCAACAACAAATTTTTTCGCTCTTATACGGACGTTGCCAGCCACTACTTCGCGGGGATCAACGAAGTGTCCCTCTTCCTGAATTACATTTACGCCTAGACCTTCATACCGTTGGATAGAGTCATTGGGTGCGATGCTGGCTATAACATCATGTACGTGTTTGTGGACTGATTGGAAGTCGATATTAGGCGATAAACCTGCGATACCAAATAGTGATGCTTTACGCGCCGTTTGCGCGGCCTTGCCTGCAGCGATGAGTGCTTTTGAGGGAACGCAGCCACAATTAAGGCAGTCTCCACCCATCTTGCCACGTTCCAAAAGGACCACGTTTGCACCCAACTGCGACGCACCTGCCGCGACTAGAAGACCGCCTGATCCAGCACCAATAATGCAAATGTCTGGTGTAAGTAATTCAGCCATTGATTAACTTTCCGCTGTTATCAGTTTTTAATGAAAACATATTTTGCTCCATATATTGATCGGTACGGCTTATGGAACTGCATGTGATAATACGAAACGATTACAATCGGGTTGAGTCATCTCCTAGCATCTTACTAGTTATTTCAAAGACATTGCGAGATATCTCTTTGGTATTGAGAATATTTTCCAAGCACTTTTTGACAAGCAATTGTCTTTGTTTATCCAAACACCGCCAGCGTGATAATGGCATCAAGAGCCTGGCGGCGATTTGAGGATTAATAGTATTAAGCTCAATAATTTGCTCGGTAAGAAATGCGTACCCCGCACCGTTCTTAGCGTGGAATTGAACTTGATTGGAATTGCTGAATGCACCGATAAGCGCGCGAACCCTGTTTGGCGATTTAATTGAGTAGCTATCATTTTGCATTAATTCTTTTATTCGGGTTAGCGTACCATGTTTGAAGGATGTCGCCTGTAACGTAAACCATTTGTCTATAACCAAAGAATTACCTCGCCATTTCCTATAAAATATTTTCAGTGCTTCGTCTCGTTCGGGAGCACAACAATTATTCAATGCAATAAGCGAACCCATACAGTCTGTCATATTAGACGAGTTATCGAATTGTGCTTTGGCGATTTTTACAGTGTCGTGCCGATTAAGCGCAGCAATGTAGTAAAGAGCTACATTCCTTAGGCGTCTTTGAGCAACTTGGATAGCAGTGTAACGGTAGGTTTCTCTCGTGGTGTGGCGCTGGTAGACCCTGAATAGCTGTTTTTCAAGTCTTTTGGCGATTTGTTCACGAATAGTTTCGCGAGCTATATGAATGCCATCAATGTTTATTGGCTTTTGAATATCTGCAAGTTCGGTTTCTAGCGGCAACCCTAATATTTCGGCAACCAGCGCCGGGTCTGTTTTTTCATCCTCAAGCAGTTCCCTTAAGGAGTCAGTATATACCTTAATATTTTTTTCTTTCGGTGGTCCATCATCAATTGTTGTAAAAATCAACCGTTTGGCCAGTATCTGCGATGCTTCCCATCGATTAAAAGGGTCATCATCATTTCTCATGAGAAAAGCAAGTTTTTCTGATGAAGGGTTTTCTTTTGATAACCACTCTATCTTTACTGGGGCCGAAAAATTACGGAGTAGAGATAGTTTGGGCGGACTACCTATATTTTCAAATGTGAACGACTGCTTTCTTCTCTTTAATTCAAGAATTTTTTCGGTTGCGCCGTCTGCACTGAGCGGTGTTCGATCTCCATCAGCGTTTAGCAAGGCAACGCGAATAGGAATGTGAAGGGGCTTTTTTTCGGTCTGTCCCTGGGTTGGTTCTGTGAGCTGATGAATAGTCAAGGTGTAAGATTGCTTATCCTCGTTAAAAGTGTCACCAACGAAAAGTGTAGGGGTCCCAGACTGTGAATACCAAATACGGAATTGACTAAGATCGAAATTATTAGCATCTTCCATTGCAGAAACAAAATCATTACAAGTGACCGCATGGCCATCGTGGCGCTCAAAATAAAGGTCCATTCCTTTACGAAAACCGTTTGCACCCAATAATGTGTGCATCATTCGGATAACTTCAGCGCCTTTTTCGTAAACCGTTGCGGTATAGAAATTATTTATCTCTATGTATGATTCGGGTCGGATAGGGTGGGCTAGTGGGCTTGCATCCTCTGGAAACTGCCGCGCACGCAGTGTTTTTACCGCCTTGATGCGCTCCACGGCTGCTGAAGACATATCAGCAGAAAATGCTTGGTCACGAAAGACCGTTAGTCCCTCTTTGAGGCTGAGTTGGAACCAATCGCGGCAGGTCACTCTATTGCCAGTCCAGTTGTGGAAATACTCATGTGCAATTATCGACTCAATCAGAGCATAATCCATGTCAGTCGCAGTTTCAGGATCGGCGAGAACATATTTGTCATTGAAGAGGTTGAGACCCTTATTCTCCATGGCGCCCATGTTAAATGCGCTTACGGCTACGATCATGTAAACATCTAAATCATACTCAAGACCAAAAACTTCCTCATCCCATCTCATCGCCTTGATAAGACATTTCATAGCATGACGCGCCTGTACTTCTTTCCCAAGGTCAACGAATATTTTAAGCGCTACGTTACGTCCTGATGCGGTTATAAATTCATCTTGCAAGCAGCCAAGATTCCCTGCAACCAATGCGAAAAGATACGATGGTTTTGGGTATGGGTCTTCCCATAATGCTAAGTGTGTCCCATCTCTGAAAGTCTTGGTGTTGGTACAATTTCCATTCGAGAGAAGTATTGGGTACTTTTTTTTATTTCCGGTTATTTGTGTTCTGAATCGCGCAAGAATATCTGGTCGGTCCAAGTACCAAGTAATGCGGCGGAAGCCCTCGGCTTCACATTGGCTACAGAAGATCCCATTTGATTTATAGATTCCCTCAAGCTGGGTATTTTTTTGGGGTTTTATAATTACAGAAGTCTTTAGGATAAATGTCTCTGGCGGGTCACTGATAACGAGTTCATTTTTTGTAACCGTATATTTTTCGCTTTCCAACTTATGTCCATCAATTGCAACCCACTGAGTTTTGAGTTGTTCACCATTAAGTACTAGCGCCACATGTGGGTGACCGGCAGTTGGATTGCGGTGTACTTGGAGTTCGGCTACTACCTCAGTGGAGGTTTCCCCAAGCTTAATATCAAGAAACACGTCATCTATCAGAAAGGCCGGTTGCTTATAATCGGCTAGTAAAATAGGAATTGGGCATTCGGTCTTCATTTCATTCTGCCCAATGGGGTAAACCGGTCCGTTTCCTCCAGCTCACCGTGACAGAAAGCTCGTTTTGTTTCGACCATGTGCACCAGGTGGGCATGTACAGCTCGACAGGCGCCTCGGTAAAGCCGTGGGTCTAATCCTTTGTACATCTCAGCAACCAGCATCTCTACACTCTCAAGCCCTTTTTCAAGATAAGTACTTATTTGTTTTTCACGGTCCCGGCGATGGGCAATGAGCTTACTGACGTAGGCATGAGGTTTATCGATAAAAGTCCCGTGATTTGGCCAATATCGTGTTTCACTTCGCTTAAGCAATTTCTCGAGTGAACGGATATAAGAGCCCATATCTCCGTCGGGAGCTGAGACAACTGTAGTTGACCATCCCATTACGTGATCCCCACTAAAGAGCACATTGTTTTCTTTAAGAGAATAGCAGAGATGGTTGGAAGCATGGCCGGGTGTATGCACTGCTTCAAGAGACCAGGTTTTGCCGCGGATGATGTCTCCATCATTCAAAAAGACATCTGGTTGAAAGTCGTAATCGCCGTTTCCGACACCGAATTCAAGCCCTCGATCTTTGCCGTGCTGTCCGTAGCCATAGGTAGTGGCTCCAGTAGCAGGTTTAAGGAGTTGGGTGTTAGGGGAATGGTCAGAATGGGTATGTGTGATAAAAATATGAGTAATGTTCTCGCCTTTTGTGGCGGCCAGTATCGCATCTACATGTTTTTCGTCGAGTGGTCCCGGGTCAATCACCGCCACGTCACCATGCCCAACGATGAAGGTGCCTGTACCACGGAAGGTAAATGGACTGGGGTTTTCAGCAATCACCCTGCGGATTAAGGGGGATAGAACATCTGGTACGCCATATTCGAAATTAAAATCTCGTTTGTGGGGAATTATTACTCGTTGTCCCATATATAAAAGCCCTCTTTATTATCATTTGCATTAGGCTTCATCAATTGTCCCTGTCAAGGGTATCGACTAAGTTATAGGCAGTTTGGATTGTGGGGATAGTCAGGTACCCTAAATTTAGCATTCGTTTTCAATAAGAGGTATAATTAATGTTTACAACGCGTCCAGAACTACTTGGCACTTTTGGCATGGTGTCTACCACTCATTGGCTGGCTTCGGCTGCTGGAATGTCGATGCTTGAGAGGGGTGGAAACGCTTTTGATGCTGCAGTTTGCGCAGGATTTGTTTTACATATTGCTGAACCTCACCTTAATGGTCCAGGGGGTGATATGCCTGCGATAATTCACGTTGCAGGTGAGCAGGAACCTAAGGTTGTCTGTGGTCAGGGGCCCGCTCCAGCGGGTGCTACAATGGCGTATTATCGCGATAAACTTGGTCTCGAGCTCGTGCCAGGCACCGGCCTTTTGGCGACGGCAGTACCGGGTGCAGTTGATGGTTACCTATTGATACTGCGGGATTATGGTGCTCTCGACCTTGAGGATGTTCTTGCTCCGGCGATCTACTATGCAGAGCATGGCGCACCTATCGTGCCTAATGTCCACAATACCATAAGTGGCGTGAAAGAGATATTCCGTAATCATTGGCCTACCTCACAGCCAATATATATGCCAAATGGGGAGGTGCCGAAGCCGGGGTCCCTTCTAGGGAATGAGGGGATTGCCAAGACTTGGACGCGATTGATCGCTGAGGCTAAGTCAGCGGGGGGTGATCGGCAGGCGCAGATCGAAGCAGCAAGGGATACTTGGGGCAACGGTTTTATTGCTGAAGAAATCGATAAATTCTGCCGTGAAAATGAAGTCATGGATGCCTCAGGAAAGGCTCATCGTGGCGTGCTTACTGGCGATGACATGGCTAAATGGCGTGCATCTTATGATACTCCGTTAACGTATGATTTCTGTAATCACACTATTTTTAAAATAGGTCCTTGGAGCCAGGGGCCCGTTCAACTCCAGCAACTAGCTTTGCTGAAAGGGCTCGGGATCGAGGACATGGATACTGAGGGTAGCGAATTTATTCACGCGGTAACTGAATGTGCAAAACTCGCGTTTGCTGACCGGGAGACGTTCTACGGTGACCCAAAGTTCGTGGATGTACCAATGGATATATTACTGTCGGATCCTTATAATGATGAAAGACGTAAACTGATTGGTGAAACCGCCTCACTGGAGTTCCGGCCTGGCCAGGTGGATGGATATGGAGGTTCTGTAAACTATCAAGCCGCCATAAATAGCGCAGCCATTGCAAGGTCAAATCTGGCTGGCATTGGCGAGCCTACTGTTGGTCGACCATCAAATGGAGATACCTGTCACATCGACGTCATTGACAAGGATGGTAATATGATCGCAGCAACGCCTTCCGGCGGCTGGTTGCAAAGCTCCCCGGTCATCCCAGCACTCGGCTTTTGCCTAGGCTCACGTATGCAGATGTTTTGGCTCGAGGACGATAAGCCGGCGAGCTTAATGCCTGGGAAACGTCCGCGGACAACCCTCACCCCCTCCATGGCATACCGTGATGGAAAGCCCTACATGGCATACGGTACGCCAGGAGGAGATCAGCAGGATCAATGGCAGACAAATTTCTTGATCAGGCATGTAGCACATGGTCTTAACTTGCAGGAGTCAATTGATACGCCTTCCTTTCATAATGAACACCACCCAAGTTCATTTTATCCTCGGCAGGCTTCGCCTGGGCGTCTTGTGATTGAGGGAAGGTTTTCAGAGAACACCCAAAAAGATCTCAAAAACCGTGGTCACGACCTTGAGGTTGCAGGTGATTGGTCCGAAGGTCGAATGTGCGCGGTAGCGCTTGATAGAGGCATTCTGAAAGCTGCTGCTAATCCACGCGGAATGCAAGGCTATGCTGTTGGCCGGTAGGGCTCTTTTATGCTGACTTCGGTACCAACCAATCTAATAACTGGATTTCTTGGTGTTGGGAAGACAACCGCCATTCGCTCTATTTTAGGTCGCAAACCGCCCCATGAGGAATGGGCGGTAGTGGTCAACGAATTCGGAGAAATTGGCATAGATGGTACTATGTTCGATGGAGAATCTGAGCAAATCCGTATGGTGCCGGGTGGATGCATATGTTGTGTATCTAATGTTGCGATGGGAGTGGCCCTTACAGATCTTATACGACGTCAGCGACCAGACCGAATCCTTATTGAGCCCACGGGTCTTGGTCACCCCGCTGGTGTACTAGACCTATTACGTAGGTCCGAACAAGCTGGTCAAATTGACTTGCGTGCAACTTTGTGTCTTGTAGATCCGCGCAGGGTCAACGAACTAAGTGTCGGTGAATCCGAGGTATTTCAAGATCAGATTCATATGGCAGATGTTCTCATTGGACATAAATGGGATCTATCGAATAACGTGGATAAAGAAGCATTTCAGGCATGGGCGTCAGGGATGTTCCCGCCAAAAGTTCACTTTACCTCAGCTAGTAATGGGCTTATTGATTTGGAACTTCTCGATCTCAATCTCGATCCTTCACGTACGCCTCTTTTTCCCGAGGCCCATGCGGCAAATCATCGGCACGGACTAAAGGGAGAACCGGATTTGGCTCCAAATCGACCACTGCACTTCAAAACCGAGGGAGATGGATACGTTTCATGCGGTTGGTTATTCTCACCGTCAGATGTATTTAATCGACGTAATTTGCTCAACTGGGCTGAGGATATAAATGGCATCTCGCGGTTAAAGGGCGTTTTCCGTACAGGACGTCATTGGATGTTAGTTAATCGATCCGACGATGAAATGGGAAAGGCGACTATTGCGTATCGCCGAGACAGCCGAGTTGAAATTATAGCCAAAAAAGAGAAGATGCCAGACTGGGACGATGTTGGGGCGAGCCTCCTTGCATGTTTGCGACTTCGTGGTATGAAAGAAATATGAAACTTGATGACATAGAAAAGGCTATGCTCGATGGAAAACACGGAAAAGCCGCCGCCTGGGCGATAGAGTTTCAAAAGGATGTTGGCACTTTTTTTGATGCGGAAGATTTTGTTCCCATACGGCTTGTTCATGTCAGTACTGACAGAGAGACTATGGGTGATAGTGGCATTGCGTTCATAGAGGAGCTAGGAAATCTACGGCCAAGCGAACGTTATCCGCGAGCATACGCAACAGCTGATTTTCGGGGTTTTGATAAGGAAAACTTCAGTTTTCTTTTACCTGGACGAAACTTGGAGGTAGAGGGTACACAGGCAGTCGAAGCTCTCGGTAAACTCGGAGTTGTTACTAACCATGCCTATGTTAATGACCACTCCGTCACTGCGCCTGGTTTTGGCGAAGCTTGCGGTTATAGTGGCACACCCTCGGTCATATATATGAACAGTATCGTTGGAGCGCGTTGTAACTTTGAGGCGGGTCCATCAAGTTTAGCTGCTTTCTTTACTGGTCGAGTTCCTCGATACGGTTTTCACTTGGATTCCAAACGGTTTGCCACTCATGGCTTTAAACTTGATTTTTCCCCAGCAAACATCGTCGACTGGGGTGTTGTCGGCGCACTTATAGGCAGAGAGTTAAATTCATATTGGTGCGTGCCAGCTCTTGAGCTAACTGGCCCACTACCCTCGGTGTTGGAGCTAAATCATATGGCATTGGCAATGGCGAGCTATGGCTCGATCGCAATGTTTCACGTTGTGAATGTTACACCTGAGGCTCCCAATTGGGAAACTGCGGCGGGAGGGAAAAAACTTGATGTTAAGACCATTAATTCCAATCATGTAAAGACGTTTTATCAGGAGTGGGGTGGAATTGGTGAGGATCTAGACGTGGTTGCTTTATCCACGCCACAATTGACTGTAACTGAAATCATCGAAGTCGCCGCTTTGCTTGAGGGTAAAAGGGTCCATGACAGAACCACGCTGCTGATATACGCCCCCAAAGAAATTAAACAAGCATGCGCTCGTATAGGTCTTACTCAGATGATCGAAAAGGCGGGTGCACGGATGGTGCACGGGCATGATTTTTTTGCGACCTTTGCGAAGGAAATACGCTTGGCACATAAATGGGATCGGTTAATGACTCATTCAGTAAAAATGGTAAATATTTGTGAAGGATATGGCTACCGACCGACCCCAGCATCAATTCAGCGTTGCATACAATCGGCTGTCGAGGGAAAGGTGATTGGATGAGTTTACTGGAAATTAAAGGACACTTAGGGATTGGTCCCATAGCACGTGGTATTGCTCTAGCAGCGTCCGATGATTTCAGCACGCGTTACGACTTAGATCGTGATAGCGGAATATTTTCACGCCCAAGTCACAAGTTGTATGGGGAAGAATTTGTTGGTCGTATTTTGGTGCTTAACGCAGCGAAAGGGGGTGTAGCATCAGCATGGATGCTGCGTGAGATGGTCGAAAAAGAAAAGGCTCCTCTTGGTCTTCTCCTCAATGATGGAAATCCTGTTATGGCGCAAGGAGCAGCATTTGCACAGATACCGTTTATGGATCGCTTCGATGTAGACATTACTAGCGCTATATCCACAGGTGATGAGATAGAGATTGTTCCAGCACGAGGCATTGTTAAAATCCTTTCAAGAGTTAAGGCTAAGGGGTAAGGGAGGAATCCATGGAAGTTGCTAAAAAAGGTTTTAATGCAGAGGTTACGTTTACACCTGCTACTGAGCACATAGGGTCTGAGGTGTCAGGGATTGATCTCGCCAATCCGTTGCCTGAGCCAGTTTTTCAAAAAATCCAGAGAGAGTTGTACGATCGTAGCGTTCTTATATTTCGTGATCAGAATTGGTCGCCAGACGAGCACATTGAATTTTCCAAGCTGTTCGGTCCCTTAGAAAATCATGTTTTAAGTAATTATTGTCTCCCAGGTCATCCAGAAATATTTGTCGTTTCTAACATAATCGAAAACGGCAAGCATGTTGGTGCATTCGGGGGTTCGAAACGGTACCACTCTGACCTGTCATATATGAAGGAGCCAAGTCTAGGTTCTATCTTCCATTGCCTTGAATGTCCCGAGGGTGAAGGCGAAACTTGCTTCACAAGTATGTTTGCAGTTTATGAAGCGTTACCTGAGGAGCGCAAAAAATGGCTTCTTAAAAGAATGGGAGTGCATGACTATGTATGGAATTTTGAGAACCATCACAACGACCGCCCTCCTCTAACTGATGAGCAAAAGGCATCCACACCGCCCTTATCGCACCCTGCAGTGATTAGTCATCCCGAAACGGGCCGTAAAGCACTTTATTTGTCTGCTGTTTTTGTTCGCTCTTTCGAAGGTATGGAAGATGCGGAAAGCCAAGAAATAATTCATGAGCTGATAGATTTTGCGAGTCAGGCAAAATTTGAATATGTACACCGGTGGACGCCAGGTGATGTCATTATATGGGATAATCGAAGCGTTTTGCATAAGGCTCTGCCATTTGATGAGAAAAATGCCCGTCGTCGGATGCATCGCACCACGATTCGTGGTTCTCGGCCTACACTGGCTGTTTAGAGAATAGCGGTAATGGATAACTGGGAAATTTACGTACTCAAATATGCGGAGCGTACCAATGCGTTAAAACATGAACATTTTTTATTTACGGATGCGCACAATGGTCCCATGCCAATGGATTATTTTATTTGGGCACTTAAAAATGAACAAGGCCGTGTGATTATCGTAGATATGGGATTTGAAGAAAAAGAGGGAAAAAAACGTGGGCGGCGGCTACTCCGTACGCCGGCGGAGGCACTCGCGAAGGTTAGGATAGATGCTAGCGAAGTTGAGGACCTCGTCGTCAGCCACATGCATTACGATCATTGTGGCAATGCACATGAATTCCCCAAGGCGACATTTCATATACAAGAACGTGAGATGGCTTTTGCAACAGGGCCTAATATGAAACATCCGGCTTTCCGTGATATTTTTGCCGTTGACTATGTGGTAGATATGGTTCGCGCACTTTTCGGTGACAGGGTCGAGTTTGTCCACGGTTTTAAGGAATTAGCGTCTGGAATAACGCTACACCACGTTGGTGGGCATACCGATGGTCTGCAGGTGGTACGTGTTAATACCCAGCGCGGTTGGGTAGTGCTTGCAGTCGATGCTATCCATCTGTATGCCAACATTGAACAAAAAAATCCTTTCCCGTTGGTTTTAAACGTTGCTGACATGTTGAATGGGTATAGTACCATCAGTAACTTGGCAGACTCGCCAACACATATTATCCCTGGTCACGATCCAATGGTTTTAGATAGATTTCCGAAAGTTCCTGGTGCAGAGGAATTCGCGGTCCGGGCTGATCTTGTTCCAAACCATTGGAAATGATTACTTGAAAGACAACCGCTGAAACACTACGTCGTCACTGTGGCGTACTTACAGAGAGGGTTATGAAAATGGGTCATCATCACAGTAAAGTCTTGATCATTGGATCTGGGGCTGCGGGCTACACCGCTGCAATTTACGCAGCTCGCGCGAATCTAAAGCCACTTATTGTTGCTGGAATGCAGCCCGGCGGGCAGATGACCATAACTACAGATGTTGAGAATTACCCGGGATTTGAGGAGGTTATACAGGGTCCTTGGCTGATGGAGCAGATGCAAAAACAGGCTGAGGCTGTTGGGACCCAGATAATTTATGACATGATTAACGATGTCGATTTTAATCAGGATACTTTTCAAATGACTGGCGATATGGGAGATACGTACAGCGGTGAAACTGTTATTATTGCGACTGGTGCCCAAGCGCGCTGGCTTGGCCTCGAATCAGAACAAAAATTTCAAGGTTTTGGTGTATCAGCCTGTGCTACATGCGATGGCTTCTTTTTCAAGGATCAAAACGTTGCGGTGGTTGGGGGAGGTAATACTGCTGTAGAAGAGGCATTATACCTTACAAACCATGCTGCCAAAGTCACAGTCATACACAGGCGAGATACGTTCCGAGCTGAAAAAATACTTCAGGAGCGATTACTTCAGAACGAAAAAATTGAAGTGATTTGGGATAGTGTCCTCGACGAGGTATTGGGCGGGGGTGATCCACTTCAGGTCACTGGAGCTCGCATTAAAAATATTAAATCGGAACAAATAATGGATATTGATTTACAGGGTGTTTTCATAGCTATTGGGCATGACCCAGCGACTGGGGTATTTAAGAATAAAATTGATATGGATGATGAAGGTTATATCTTAACCAAGCCCGATAGTACGGTAACTAGCATACCTGGTATTTTTGCTGCTGGTGATGTTAAAGATAAGATCTTTCGGCAAGCGGTTACGGCTGCTGGAATGGGTTGCATGGCTGCCTTAGAAGCTGAAAAGTTTCTTGCCGAACACGAGATGTCCACGGCCGCGGAATAGACGCATCAAAATCAAATCCGACCCATTCATATTAAAGCTTGGTTTTTCTTGTCTCCTGAAGAAGCTTTGCTAGCATGGTATGATCAGACGAAGGTCCGTAATGGTCAACTGTTTCGGCAAATGCATCTCGCACCAAAGCCGTGCACGGTGCACTCAAGCCGACATTACGCGCTAAATTCTGGGCAATAGTTAAGTCTTTAAGCATTAAGCCGCTCGAAAACCCAGATTTCCAATTCTCTTTTAGAATAAACTGATGCATCTTTAGTTCGGTTGCATTGTTTCGGCCTGATGACTTATTTATGACGTTAGTTAATGTTGACGGGTCCAGTCCAAAACGTCGACCTATCAAGAGTGCTTCCGTAGTTGCTAGAACGCCAAGAGCAGAAAGCATATTATTCATCGCCTTAGTTGCATGACCGGCACCAAGTGGCCCGCATTCAAAAATATCGCTGCTTACTGCTTCAAAAATAGGTTTCGCCCGAGCTATTGCAGCGCTCTCCCCGCCAACCATGATAGAAATGGTGCCTGAAACTGCACGTTTCACTCCACCAGAAACAGGAGCATCTAGAAAGGGAATATTTTTATCTTTCATGATTTTTCCGAGTTCTAGTGTTCCCTCCGGCTCTGATGAGCTCATATCAATAAATAACTTACTGCTATCGAGCCCACTGATAAGTGAGTCCTCGCAATTAGCGTCGCCGAGCAATATTCTATTTACATCCTTGCCGGTAGGTACAATGGTAATAACTACATCGGAGCTCTGTGCCAGACTATGGAGGCCATTGGCCGCGCGCGCACCAAACTCATCGACAAAGCTATCTACTGCTTCCCGGTTCAAATCAAAAACAATCATTTCATTGCCAGCGCGTGCGAGATTTGCGGCTATCGGGCGCCCCATATTGCCGAGACCAACATATCCTATTTTCATGTAAATATTCCTATTACTCAATTATTATTGTATAATGGTGTAATTATATAAAATATAAATAAAATAATACATGAATGTTATTTTCTTGGAAGCGTGATTTTTTCAATTATTGCTCTCCTTGTTATTGCATAATTTATTCAGTATTATCAAATTTATAAAAATAAATATAGTTAGGGCACCATGATGACAATCTTGGAAAAATTAAAACGGCACTTTCGCGCAAATGAACGAGGAAGCCGTCCCAACACCCAGGAAAGAACCTCTGTATTATCTGACGATTTAATTCTCCAGGGTGATATCTTTGGCAATGGTGAAATTTATCTTGATGGAGGCGTCAATGGGAATGTTAGTTGCGAGAAGTTGATAATTGGCCGTGATGGCTACATTAATGGTCAAATTCAGTGCAAAGAGGCTGAGATATATGGGAAAGTCGTTGGCTCCATATCAGCAACCGATGTTGTATTGGCTAAAACTGCGCAGGTGATTGGCGATGTGAGCCACAAAACGCTTAGTATTCAGCCTGGCGCTGTAATAGACGGCTTTTGCAGGCAAAATGACCTAAATGTCTCGAGTAAAGGTGGCACTAAATTACCATTTGCCGAGGAATCACTAGGCAGAGCTAAAACGGTTCGTTCAAAGCAGAAAAGACTTAAAAAATCTCTCGATAACCCCCTCAGTACTTCAACCGGAAAGGCCGGTGGTTACAGTAGAAAAACTGTTCATTAAGTCAACGTGCTGGTTGTTGCGGTACTCAAAATAAAAATGCCAGACGCTCGCATGCCGACCGACATTTGGATACAAGCGCACGTTGCTCGCCTGTCGAGCAAAGGGGTGCCAGTAGTAGTGCTCAAGCGGGGCGACAAAAATAGTGGTATTATAATCGTGAAGATAAATCGGATTGAAACCGGTGTCGATGTTTTCATGCAGGAGCGCGATTTATCAGGAAACTTTATTTGGCAACCCGCACTTGATGGACGCCGTGTGGAGGAACCTGAAGCTGCGTCTTTTATTGAGCGCCAGGCTAAATATGACCCGGATATTTGGATTGTTGAGATTGAGGATCGTGAAGATCATAGTCTTTTAGAAATTTTAGAGATGTGAGTGCTGTTTGCTTGTTATATGTCATATGATTGCTGCCTCACATCGCTCGGGTTTGTCCAAATAACAGTAATTTATACTATTGCTCTGAAAGGGATTAGGAATGGTGAAAGAATTGACCCATTATGTGGGTGGCCAACATATCACGGGTGAAAGCGGGCGAGTGCTTGAGGTTTTCAATCCAGCTACAGGTGAAGTGACGAGCAAAGTGCCCTTGGCAGGGGTTGAAGAGGTAAATAAAACCATCGAAAACGCTCAGGCAGCATTTTATGATTGGGCAGCAACACCTTCCCCCAAGCGTGCAGCAGTAATGTTCGCAATGCGGGAAATAATGAGCCAGAGGCGCGAAGCACTTGCCACAGTTATTAGCTCAGAGCACGGAAAGACGGTTAATGACGCTCTCGGTGAAGTGCAGCGAGGAGTTGACGTAATTGAGTTTGCCTGTGGTATACCGCACCTTTTAAAGGGTGAGCTATCGACCGATGTTGGGGGCGGGATAGATACCTTTTCCATTCGCGAGCCACTAGGTGTGGTTGGGGGAATCACACCATTTAATTTTCCGGTTATGGTGCCTTGTTGGATGGGAGTGATGGCGGTAGCCTGCGGAAATTCCTTTGTTTGCAAACCATCGGAACGCAATCCATCAGCAGCACTAATGATGGGGGAACTATGGACAGAAGCCGGTTTGCCAGATGGTGTTTGGAATGTTTTAAATGGCGATAAAATAGCTGTTGATGGCTTGCTGATGCACTGTGATGTACCCGCAATAAGTTTTGTCGGTTCAACTGCGATTGGGGAATACGTGTACCAAACTGGTACAGCACAAAATAAACGAGTTCAGGCTTTTTGTGGCGCAAAGAACCATATGGTAGTAATGCCAGATGCTGATATGGATCAAGCCGTTGATGCGCTTATGGGTGCAGGCTATGGCTCTGCCGGTGAGCGCTGTATGGCGATTTCCGTGGCGGTTCCCGTTGGAAAAAATACGGCGGATGAGCTGGTTAAGCGCTTGAAGCCGAGAGTCCAGGCACTCAAAGTCGGTCCCTATACTGACATGGAAGCTGATATGGGACCGGTAATAACACGCCAGGCAAAAGACCGTATTGAAAATCTAATCGCTAAAGGCGAGGAAGAAGGGGCAGAACTTATAGTCGATGGACGGAAAGTTAGTCTGCAGGGATATGAGAATGGATTTTTCCTGAACGGTTCACTGTTTGATCGAGTAACAACGGATATGGACATATATAACCAAGAAATTTTTGGCCCTGTTCTTAGTATCGCTCGTGCACAAGACTTTGATTCAGCCGTAGAAATGGTGAATGGACACGAATATGGTAATGGTGTGGCAGTTTTCACTCAAAATGGCGACGTTGCTCGGTCTTTTTCAAAAAAAGTTGATGTCGGGATGGTTGGTGTCAACGTGCCAATTCCGGTGCCTATGGCGTTTCACCACTTTGGCGGTTCCAAACGCTCGAAATTTGGTGACACTCAAATGCATGGTCCCCAATCCGTTCACTTTTTTACTAAACTGAAAACTGTGTCTGCTCGTTGGCCAAGTGGCATAGAGGGTGGTGCACAATTCACGATGCCAACAAATCGATGAAGTTTAGTCATGAGAATCGCAGGGTTGGCAACATGCATCTAATCCCGCACAGATATCTATTTTCCGTATTGCAAGAAAAATGGGCTAACTCGCATTAAAGATCCGGGGGGGGAGGGTGGATATTTTTCCCTGATAGATATGTGTCATTCAACAAAGAGTGTGGGGCCGAGAAGTGGGCTTCCCGCTCTATTTCCTGTTGACAGATCAATCCAAATTCCTCGTTCACGTGGTAATAGCGTGGCTGGTATTTCCATTGGATAGGTGTCAGTCGTTGAAAATATAACTACACCATCCGGATCATGAAACTCGATTAACCAAGTATTTCCTTCGCTATATTCCTTTCCAATTCGACAGCCTTTTGGAAGTGCGCTATGGAGCGTTTTGATTATGCGAGCCCCTGTCTGCGGATTGTAAAGGCGGTCGACTAGGCCCTCACAGAAAAAATATCCGCGATCTATTCCAATGAAATTATCGACAAAGACACTTACTTCTCCATGACCTAAGGCCCCTATCGTTGCTTCGACAATGCGCTTACTTACCGTGCCCTCAAGTTGCTTAGAGCTTAATGGTTTGCGCTGAGAAAATTGCACATGAGCTGCTGTTTGAATGCTTAAATTTGCAGAATATTTCTGAATTTTACTTAAAACCTTTATGGGGGATTCTTTTGGTCCTACGCCAAACACAACTCCGCTGAAGACTTCTCTTGCACCATCTAGTGCCATCAGTTCGTTTACAAGATTTAAATCATCTACGCTAAACCCATGGCTGAGGCTTAGGGTTTCTCTGTGTTGACGATAAGAGTTGAAAAAAATCGGCACCTTGCTCACCAGACTTCTAATTTCAGGCATCAAATCGTCAACGCAGCCAGTTGGCATGATGAGCTCCCACGCATGTAAAATGTCGCCACACTCGTTCAAAACATTTCGGCCCTCGTTTTTGGGCAAGCCGTAAGAGTAAGCAGTAAAGCGATGGCCGCGAGCCGCCAATTCTCTCATGCGATTACAAGTATCTTTCTTCATTAGGTCATCGAGGGGTACCCGCAGTTCGCTTATGCCCATTTCCCACAGAGCTAAAAGAGGGTAATCGTTACGGATATATTTTGTGCTGAAAGGATCTAGGCCCCATGGCGTGGTGATATTGGCTCTTTCACACCAGGGTTGATGAAGTGATATGCCTAGAGCTCCGTGAGCTGGCGACAGGCCGTGTGCAGGTGGTAGCAGGATCTCATCGTCAGAAGACTCCGTGGTCCGGCCTTCAGACCGCACTACATGCGTAAGATGTCCAGCCGTAGTAATATCTACTACGGCAAAACCTAACTTTGCTCTGTCATGCCGACCCTGTTTGAGGTCTGTTGGAGCGGCCCGAAACAATTCGTGATAATCATGACGTAAAAAACAAGTTGAAGGCAAAACATAGATGCTGGTTTCGTCGTAGCTGTTAAAAAAGAAATTATGCACATGGCCGGAAAAAAAAGCTTCTACTTTATATTTGGAAAATAGATCGAGAAGCCACCTACGCCCAGGCAAATCGGTATTGTCAAAGTTAACACCCTCATCTGCCTCGGAGAGGTAGAGTGGGTAGTGTGAAAATACAAATGAGCGCCTTCCTGAATTCCTGGCCAGCAGAGTTTCAAGCCACTCACGTTGCTCTTTCTCGCAATCCAGTCCTGAATTAAGAACCATTCCATTGATGACTACAAATAAACAGCTCTCGTGTTCAAATGAAAAGAAATGCCTCTGGAATTGTTCTTCATAGGCGGCGATCATTTTATCATTAACGAAGCCTTGCGACATCGCAGGATGAATGGGGACTCCTGAATAATGTTTTTGTCCAATATCGTGATTGCCGGCAACAAGATAAATAGGGCAACCTACATTGTTAAAAACGTCATAAAATGCCTTAGCGGATTCATTGTAGGCAGGGTGGTCTGGTCTTGGATGCGTTATGTCGCCAAGATGAATAACAAAGTCAGGGGAAAGTCCCTTAAGTTTGCGAACGATATGCGCTGATCTTTTAACGCTCAATTGCACGGTCTCTTGATCATAACCATCAATTGCAGGTGCATCTTTTTCTGTGATGTGAGTATCAGCAATAACAGCAAACCGAAACAGAGTGTTTATATTTTTGTTGGGCACCTCTTCTGTCCTAACTTTTCAATATTTCAAATAACATGCGCAATCATAATTGTTTGCGGTTCGATGCTAAATTCATCAAACAGCCATGGTCAGAGGCAAAATATTTTTCCTGGGACATCAGTAAAAATACTTGAAACGCCCATCGCAAATAGGCTCTCGGCCCTTTTTCTATTATTTATTGTGAATGCCAGTAGCTTTATCCCGGTTGATTGCACCATTTGAACTTGGCGCTGATCGAGGCTTTCTTGACTGACATGTAGGGATGAGCACTGCATCTGCTTAATCAACGATTGCCAGTTTGCCGGAATATTGCGGACAATTAATGCCCGAGGTACCGTAGGCAAGTAGTATTTCACCAATTTGAGAGTTTTGTGGCAGAAGCTTGAAACCAATATTGTTTGCGGTTTGGAAAAATTGACGATTGTTCGGGCGACTGCACGCACAGTTTCACGTTCCCTGCCAAAAGATGATTTGATTTCCACGTTGCAGCCAAGGTCCAATTCTCTCGCAGTACCTAACGCTTGATTAAGTGTAGGAATAGTTTCTCCCGTGAAATCGGATCCGAACCAGCTTCCGGCATCAAGATCTTTCAGGGATTCGAGGCATTGATCGGCTACGAGTCCTCTGCCATTTGTTGTGCGTTCCAAAGAGCTATCGTGAAAAAGAACCAACTCATTGTCGTGGGTAAGTTGCACATCAAACTCAACCCAGCTTGTTCCAAGGCAAGCGGCTTTATGGATGCTTGCTAGTGTATTCTCCGGAGCATATCCAGCCGCTCCTCGATGTCCTATAAATTTTGGAAGGCTGAAAGCCAAGTTCTTCTCACTGTCAAACCATGAATGTTGTATAAACTTCAATGCCGCCACGATAAATCATATCCCCTGCAACCCATATTATAATGGCTAAGCCGATATAAGCGATCCAACGGAAGCGATCGAGTAAGGACGCAATGAAGTTAGCTGCGAAAGCCATCAAAGCGATTGAAAGCACTAAACCAAAAATAAGAATTTCGATATGATCTCTTGCTGCTCCAGCCACTGCAAGGACGTTATCAAGCGACATCGAAACATCTGCAATTATGATATTTAGTAGAGCCTTACGCATACTTATGTTTTGCCCCATGCCAACCTGAGTAATGTGAGATTCTTTATCCTGCTCGCCCGGGCGAATCTCTTTCCACATGCTCCAGCACACCCAAGCTAATAGTAAACCACCAACCAAAAGGAGGCCTGGGACTTTAAGAAGATACACTGTAAGTGCTGCAAAAATAATACGGAGAACAGTGGCAGTAACGATACCAAATACAATAGCTCTTCTGCGCAAATCTGGGGGTAAACCAGCCACCGCTAGGCCAATAATCACCGCATTATCACCAGATAGCACTAGGTCTATGGCAATTACTTGGAAAAAAGCAATGACCGCTGGGCTGAAAACCGTTTCCATAAAGAATGCCTGAAAGTATTGAATGAGAGTTTACACGAATTGAGCCATTACCCAGCGTTGGAGACCATGCTCCGACGCTGGGTAAATTGATAATTTTTGCACTATCTATTCAGCCTTTGTCCGAAACTTGTTAAAGTCAGGTTTGCGTCCCTCTACCCATGCCGCCGTGCCCTCCATCCGTTCCGGTGCATCAGAAAACAGGTCGATCATGTCGCGAGCATGAAATAAGGCAGGATATTGCATGTCATGCTTCAGGTTCATTGAAGTTTTAAGAATGCGAAGGGAAGTCGGGCTCTGATCGAGTACCTCATCGCACCAACGGTCCACCTCATTGTAAAGTTCATTATGGGGTACAACTTTATTTACTAGGCCCATTTCCAAGGCCTCTTGTGCCGAATATTCACGTGATAAGAATATTATTTCACGTGCTTTTCTCTCGCCAACGAAATGGGACATCAATGTGGTTCCCCAAAACATAGGAGCTCCGGCACGCTTGGATCCGTGTTGGCCCAGAATTGCTTGATCGGAAGCTATAGCAAGGTCACAGAGCATTTGTAATTGATTACCGCTGCCGATAGCACGGCCATTAACCGCAGCAATGACTGGTTTACCACACCCGCGAATAGCCTGCGCCGCTCCGAGTAATTTCCGAAAATGTGTGCGATGTGTCCCCGGACGCTTGGTCAAATGCTGCTTAACTTGGCCCCCCTCATTAAAATGGGTATCTCCTGCTCCGGTTAACACGACAACACCGATTGATGTGTCTGAATCTGCCTCATGGAATGCGGTCATGATCTCCACAAAACTATCGCCGGTAGTTGCATTATTAATCTCTGGTTTGTTTAGAGTAATTGTTGCGACGTGGGGACGTTTCACCTCATATGTAATATCCTTAAAATCCATTTTTTCCTCCGTTAAGTTTCCATATATATTTATTCTTCGATCTGAGCCTCTAGGAAGTCTGTAGACTCAAAATAGCAATAACGCGTTGGCTCAACTTTGGTCACGAGACTATATGACGAACCTTTTGGAACGTGCAGAAGGTCTCCACTTCCAACAGATTTCTTTTCACCTTCTATTTCTGAATCCGCTGCACCACTCATGATGTACATGAAACGCTCATGAGGAGCGGCACTCATTTTTTCTAACTTTCCATCAGGAGAATCGACAAGCACAAAATTGATGCGGTGGCCTTCAATTATTTTGATTGCACGAGTTGATTGAGTCGGTGCATCTGGGCCTTCACTGAGTTGATAAAAACAGTTGTTGAGCCCCTCTACCACGGCTTCCGATGCTTCGGGCATTTTCTCCTTACCGGGATAAATACCTGCATCATGTTTTGCCGTAAGCTCATCAATGCTTGGCGCCTCATCAGGCGGGGCCTCATCTGCGGCAATTCCAGCCAACGTCCAAGTGTTATCCTTACAATAGAGATAACTGATTGGCCCGTCCTCGCAAGCTTTCATCGAATGGCGAGCGTTTGGTGGTACATGCACGAACGTGCCTGCTTCAACAATACGTTGGTCTTTCCCAACCACGGAGTTGATTTTACCCGAGATCGGATAGATCATCAATTCATTGGGGTGATAATGAAGTTGTGACCCAGTGCCCGCATCTTTGTTGTTATTACGAAGTGTCAGGAACTTGCCGTTTACCACTGCTCCCTTCCCTGATGACAGGTGCGGATTGGTTCGAAGTTGCTCCATATTCTCGAAACGATAGTAAGGCATCACGGTTTCCTCGCAGTTACCACTCTTTAGATTGGTTTCTCGCTAAGTTTCTCTTGACCGTCTTTAGCATCGGGATGCATGCGCGGACCATCTTCAATACCATCTACCGCCGGCCCAGAAATGCCGTGGCGGGTGTCTTTAGCCACGAAGAATATCACGTCTTCTTCAGGGGTGGCCATGCAGCTGTGCTCAGTCCCCGCTGGAATGTGGACGCAATGGCCTTTAGGGCAGAGTACCGTTTGGTCATCAATGTCACACTGAAGTGTGCCCTGAAGTACAAAATTATACTGTTCGTTCGGATGGGTGTGACGTTTAGATCCGGTCCCGGCAGCCTTATGAATATATCCAACAATCACTTTTTCGCCGAATAACGCTCCACCAAATGAGGAAGATTTTCCAGATAGTCGTTTTTTTGGTTGGATATTTGCGCTTGTTGTGTTGTCTGGTTGCATGTCGAGCGCATCCATCTTGTAAACATACTGAATTTTGCCATCGTTATAAGTCGAATATTCATTTGACACTGAATTCCCTCCTTTTGGAATTTTTATTTCCAGCAAGTACTCTAAGCGACGTAAGCTGGCAATTCGCCACTTACTTGCGTTCGGTAAAGAACGCGGCGAAATTTTTCTGAATCGTACGGCGTGGCTGAATGAAGAGTGCACCTATTGTCCCATATTACAAGGTCGCCAGGGTACCACTTGTGGCGATAAACGAAATCGTCATTATCTAAGAGACCCTCAATCTCTTCCATCAATGCCCACGTGGTTTTCTGATCTAATTCTCCAATGGTTCGAATTATTTCCTTATATAGAAATACTGATTTTTTCTCCGTAACTGGATGTGTAATCACAGCTGGATGCTCCACAGGTGGTACGCTTGCCAATTGTGATTTGGTTAACGGCGGACGCTCGGGATAGAGAGCTGAATAGCGGTAATTGCGATCATGCACTGCCATTTTACCCTCAATCTGTATTCGGATCCTATTTGGGAGACTTTCATATAAGCGACGCATGTCTGCGAAAATAGTATCGCCCCCTTCGGATGGACACTCAATTCCATAGAGCAGCGTTACGTAGCCGGTCTTCTTCAAATAGGAAAGGTCTGAATGCCAAAAGTTACCGCCTCTGAATGCGCCAACCAGCTTGCCGTCTTTCTTTACGTTAGAAAGTACCCGCACCTCGGGGTATTCGGGGAATGTGTGCTCAGCAAGGTGGTGAACGTCAGGCTTTCCCCAGAGTTTGGTAAATGAAGATAGTGCTGATGGTGTTAATTTTTGCTTTGAAAAATAGATTACTCCAAATTTATTTAGTGCCGTTTGAATTTTGGTAAATGTTTTTTCTCCGATTGGTCCGGCAAGGTCAACACCAGTGATTTGCGCAATAAAGTCATTTTGCATTGGATTGATTGTTGTCATAAATGGGCCCATTGGAAATCTTTTAAAAAATACGAGGTACAATCGCTCTTGAGTGAGCGTTGCGAAAATAACCTAAAGTTATCAACACGGGAAGATACCTTATCAGAAGCAATTGTATTTTACAGAGTGAACCAAGCAAGTGAGGAGTGTCTGCCTTTGGATTTTCAATAATATTAAGAGGAAAAGAAAAAGAAGCAACGTAGACTTTACTTTGACATGAAGGGGCTACATTCTATGAGCATGTATACAGATTCGCATGACTCCGTGACATTCGACACCATCGCGGTCGCTGAGAACGGCTGGGCTATAGACATCCTTGACCAGACATTTTTACCTCATGATCGCGTTATAAAACGGCTGACGAAAGCTACAGAGGGGGGGGAGGCTATATCCGCCATGAGAGTGCGTGGAGCTCCTTTAATAGGTGTAACAGCAGCTTACACAATGGCTCTTGCAATGAACGAGAATGCGGGAGATAGAAACCTACAAGGTGCCGCAGAAATATTGCGCACTAGCCGTCCAACAGCCATCAATTTAGCATGGTCAGTCGATCAAATGCTAAAACTATTGCTACCGTTAGAATATGGTGCAAGGTGTAAAGCAGCCTATCAGCGAGCTAATGAGATGGCAGGCAAAGACATTGCCACTAATTTGGCGATAGGCGAGCATGGACTGGCGGTTTTAGAGGAAATCAAAAAGAAAAAGAAAGAAGAATGTGAACCAATCAATGTGCTTACTCATTGCAATGCTGGAGCTCTTGCTACCGTGGGGTGGGGGACGGCAACAGCACCAATATATCTCGCCCATCGACGAGGTTTAAATTTGCATGTGTGGGTTGACGAAACGCGGCCACGTAACCAGGGTGCTAGCTTAACCGCATGGGAGCTCAGCCGCAATAACGTGCCACATACTGTTATTTCCGACAATGTTGGTGGCCATTTGATGCAAAACGGTAAAGTTGATGTTTGCATTACCGGCAGCGATCGAACAACTTTAAATGGCGATGTAGTAAATAAAATTGGCACATATTTGAAAGCGCTTGCGGCGCGCGACAATGGAATACCATTCTTTGTAGCACTTCCGTCCTCAACAATTGATTGTAAGATCACTGACGGTGTAAAAGATATTCCAATTGAAAAACGCCAATCAGAGGAAGTGGCCTGGATAAGTGGAAAAACTGAAACAGGAAAAATGGAGCGCGTATGCATTGTACCCGAGGGAACACCAGTCGAGAATTATGCGTTTGACGTTACGCCAGCTAAATTTATAACCGGCCTCATTACAGAGCGAGGTATTACTGAAGCGAGTTATGCCGGGTTAACAGCATTATTTCCGGAGTATAAAAGGTAATGAGTACAATGAAGTGGAAAATCTGGGCGTCAGCATGGTGCGTGTCAATTTTGCTTATTATTCAACCCTCAACAGGACGGACGGTTAGTTTGGAAAATATTATTTATATGGATCTGAAAGACGGACGCGTGGTAATCGAGTTATGGCCTGATTTAGCGCCGAAACATGTGGATCGTATCAAGACATTGGCACGTCAAAAATTTTATGATGGTGTAGTATTTCATCGGGTCATAGATGGCTTTATGGCACAAACTGGAGATCCGACGGGAACAGGTAGTGGCGGGTCAAGCTTACCCGATTTACCAGCAGAATTTAACAGTGCGTTTCATGTAGAGGGTACCGTATCTATGGCTCGCTCAGGTAATCCAGATAGCGCCAATAGCCAGTTTTTCATCGTTTTTAGTCCAGCACCGCATCTTGACGGTGGATATACCGCTTGGGGAAAAGTTATAGAGGGTATGGAGTATGTTCATGGTATAAAAAAAGGTGATAGTGATCGGAACGGATCAGTTGATAACCCTGACAGCATTTTAAAAATGCGCGTTGCAGCCGATTTAGAAAAAGGCGTAAAATAGCGACCTCAAAACCTGATATAAATCGTAGGCTCGTACGTTTGGCATAGATAAATAGTTTATGTTACCAAAAAATGAGAATAATCTAGTCATAGGTACGAGTTATTGGCGGGNAATATAATATGGATGATATAGCAGCTGCATCTTCATTGGCCGGTAGGTTACAGGCGGGTATATCGACGTTGCGTCTTCAATTGCAGCAGGAGTCTGGAACCGCCACAATTGTAGAGGAGGCCGTCCAGTCAGTTTCGGAAACAGCTGCTATTGGAGAAGGTGGCGGCAGTAAACTTGTCGATATAGTCGTTTGAATTGTTTTTCTCTCCTGCCAAAGCCNCGATCTGACCATAGAACGCGCCCGCCATCGTCGGTCCGATCATCCTACCTGGCGAAATAAGCTAGTTTTGATCTGCACCCAATGAAAAAAACGTCACTGAAAAAATATTTGCTGTTCATCTCAAAGGCCACGGTTACCGGTCTCTTAATTTGGTTGGTCTTTACGAAGGTCAATCTTGTCGAGCTTAAACAACATTTCAGTGCCATTAAAGGTATAACGGTTGTTTACGTCTTGGCATTACTTTGCGCCCAATCGTTATTAGCAGGCATCCGTTGGCGAATTGTAATGGCGCTTTTTGATAGAGTATTTGCATTGGCCCTGACGGTTAGAATCTATTTTGAGGGCCTGTTTTTTAACCAGGCGTTACCTTCTACCGTTGGTGGTGATGGCATAAGAATATACCGCGTATTCAAGCTTGGTTTGCCATTTGGGGCAGCATTTAATGGCGTATTGCTTGACCGAGTAGCTGGATTTATCAGCCTAATAATTTTAGTAGCGGTAGCCCAACCAATTCTTTTCCGGAAAATTCAAGAGCCCCAAGCTTTAATTGCATTTTTGTTTATAACAGCCTTTGGGCTTTTTGCGATTATAATGTTATTGATGATNGGATCTCTTCCATCAAAATTGAGTCGTTGGCGAGCTATTCGCGGTTTGGTAAAGTTATCCTTTGGTGCACGTCAATTGCTAAAAACACCAAGTTGTTCAATACCTGTTCTTGGATATTCTTTGATTGGTCATCTGTTAATGGTGTCAGCAGCCTATCTTATCGCCATGGACATTGGAATAAACGTTAGCATCATTGACTGCATCATTATCGTACCCTCAGTTATGCTAGTAGCTACAGTTCCGATATCAATTGGTGGTTGGGGGTTACGTGAAGGCGCTATGGTGACTGCATTTGGATTACTAGGCGCCCCCGCTGCTGAAGTTGCCGCACTTTCGGTGGCATTTGGTTTCTGTTTCATTGGGGTAAGTTTACCTGGGGGAATTCTATGGTTTTTGAATACAGACCATCATATTTCCGATGCAGCGAGCTTGCAGGGTCGAGATTCTTGATAGGGTTGTCATGAAGGAAACAAGAATGAGGGACCGCAAAAATACCATACGCACAGCCTCCGATAAAATAGCAAGTCAGCGCGATGGCTGGATAGCGCGTAACTCTTTTTATTACCAACAAGATTCTGAATATATGCAATTCCTTACCCCCCCTGGGTTACGTGTTTTGGACCTTGGGTGTGGGACAGGTGACTTGCTCGCCAACCTTAAACCATCGAAGGGAGTTGGTGTAGATTTCAGCGAGCGGATGATTAATATTGCTAGAGATAAATATCCAGAATTAGATTTCAGTGCCGGTGATATCGAGGATCCCCAATTTATTGACGATCTGGATGGGCCATTCGATATCATNGTTTTGTCTGATACCATAGGACTACTTGATGATTGTGAAGCTAGTTTAAAGCTATTGCACTCAGTCTCTACGCCCGATACCCGATTAATTGTGTCTTATTATTCCCCGTACTGGGAACCGTTACTCCGTCTTGGAGATAAGCTTGGTCTCCGTATGCCACAGCCTGAGGTGAATTATCTTTCTACTATGGATATTGCGAACTTATTACATCTCTCAGATTTTGAGGTGATTAAAGTTGAGTGGCGTCAGCTTATTCCAAAATCGCTCTTTGGTATTGGTAAACTGATCAATAGATTCGTAGGCACATTGCCCTTGATAAGGCGATTTTGTCTCAAAACATATGTTGTAGCTCGCCCGCTCAAAGGATCAGAAAAACCAGATTTATCGGTGAGCATTGTAATTCCGTGCCGTAATGAGAAGGGGAACATAGAGCCTGCTATAAAGCGTATCAAGCGATTTGCCGATGACATGGAAGTTATTTATGTCGAAGGCCATAGTTCCGATGGGACACTTGAAGAGTGTGAAAGGGTGCAAAAAGCTTATACTGATCTGGATATAAAGGTAATTACTCAAGATGGTAGGGGTAAAGGTGATGCAGTATGGAAGGCTTTTGATTTAGCAAGGTGCGATGTGTTGATGATCCTTGATGCAGATTTGACGGTACCACCCGAAGAACTTCCAAAATTTTACAATGCCATATCTAACGGAAAAGGTGAGTTCATTAACGGAACGAGGCTTGTATATCCTATGGAAAACGGCGCTATGCGGTTTCTAAACTTAATTGCGAACCGTCTTTTCGCGCAGATCTTTTCATTTCTTCTTAACCAACGATTCACGGATACTCTGTGTGGCACCAAAGTACTAAGGAAGGAAGATTATCAACGCATTGCGAAGAACCGGTCTTACTTTGGTGACTTCGATCCGTTTGGTGACTTCGATCTTATATTTGGCGCAGCCAAATTAAACATGAAAATTACGGAAATACCGATTCGTTACGCAGATAGGACCTACGGTGAAACGCAAATTTCACGTTTCCGTGATGGTTGGGAACTTATCAAGATGGTTGTTTTTGCTTGGCACAAACTCAAGGCTTTTTGATATGCTGNTTGACCCGCGTCTCGTCGCCCATCGNCAAATATGGAATAAAAAACCTGCGCTGCGGATGATTTACGCTGATTACTATCGGCGAATGGCCAGATTTTTAATAGATGGTCCTACTTTGGAAATAGGCTCTGGCTCGGGCCATGTGCGTGATCATGTAAGAGAAATTTATATGGCCGATATTTTGCCGGCTCCGTGGCTGGATCTTGCTACAGATGCCGAATCTTTACCATTTGCCACAGCTTCGCTTACTAATATAGTTATGCTCGATGTATTTCATCACATATCAAGGCCTCTCGCATTTTTTTCTGAGGTGTCGAGGGTCCTGCGACCACGGGGTCGGTTAGTGATGCTTGATCCAGCAATAACTCCGCTTAGCGGATTTATATACAAATACTTCCATCCTGAACCGGTAAATATGTCTGTTGACCCGCTTCTACCCGATTATTCGCAATCTACCTCTGATCCCTTCGATTCGAACCAGGCACTACCGACACTTATGTTTGGGACGGCTGAGCGCACCACTGCATTTGAGGCAAAATATCCATCTCTAAAATTGGTTAAGCGCGAATATTTTGGGTTTGCGACTTACCCCATGACCGGCGGGTTTCGGGATTGGTGTTTCGTGCCAGGTTTCGCCGTAGGGATGCTTTTGAAATTGGAACGTGTGTTTGAGCCGCTTTTAGCGCGGCAAGGTGGGTTAAGGCTTTTAATTGCCCTAGAGCGTCTCGCTTGACCGCGGCAGCTTAAGCCTTTAGCAGAGAGAAAAATTGGTAACGGGAAAATTTATGAAGAAAGCATTGATTACTGGCATCACTGGACAAGATGGGGCCTACTTGGCGGAGTTGCTATTGAAGAAAGGCTATCAGGTGCATGGGATCATTCGCCGAGCTAGCATGTTCAATACACAACGGATTGATAACTTATATCGTGATCCCCACGATCCTGAATCTCGCTTGTTTTTGCACTATGGGGATATGTCTGATGGCACGGGATTGCGGAGAATACTTGAGGAAGTTCGGCCATCCGAGGTCTACAACCTTGCCGCACAAAGCCACGTAAAAGTNTCATTTGAGCAACCTGAGTATACGGCAGATGTCGTTGCAACTGGGACGCTTCGTTTATTCGATGCAGTTCGTGATTACTGTCAGGCGGACAGTTCATCTGTACGCATCTATCAGGCCGGGTCCTCCGAAATGTTCGGCGGCGCTTTACCACCACAATCGGAAACTACAGCTTTTGAACCTAGAAGCCCATATGCTGTAAGCAAAGTTGCGGGCTATTGGTTTGCAAAAAATTATCGTGAGGCTTACGGCATGTTCATTGCCAATGGCATTTTATTTAACCACGAGAGTCCGTTGCGAGGAGAAACATTTGTAACTCGTAAAATTACCCGTGCGGTTGGACGCATCAAGCTGGGACTGCAGGACAAACTTTACCTTGGTAACTTGGATGCAAAACGAGATTGGGGGTTCGCGGGCGACTATGTTGAGGTGATGTGGAAAATGTTACAGCATGATAAGCCNGATGATTTTGTTGTTGCTACCGGTGAAGCCCACTCGGTGCGAGAATTTTTAGAGGCATCCTTCGAACACGCAGGCCTTGATTGGGAAAACCATGTTGAGATTGATCGACGGTATTTCCGCCCGACTGAGGTAGATCACTTGTTGGGTGATGCTTCAAAAGCGTCCCAAGATTTAAATTGGAACCCGAAGGTAAATTTCAAGCAGCTCGTGGCAATGATGGTTGATCACGATATGGTCCATGCTGAACGAGAAAAACTTCTTGTTGATGCTGGTCATTCGGTTGGCCATTTAGGTTTGCCAAATGGTTAAAATTGATCGCGCCGCTCGTATTTTTGTCGCTGGTCATTCAGGTTTGGTGGGAAGCGCAATTGTAAGGGCATTAGAGAGGGAAGGGTTCGGAAATCTAATTCTTAGATCTCGTAAGGAATTAGAGCTTACCAACCAAAAAGCCGTCGACAGCTTTTTTGATGCGGAACGTTTGGATTATGTCTATTTAGCCGCTGCTCGCGTTGGCGGAATCCATGCTAATAACACGTTTCCAGCAGAATTTCTTTATCAGAATTTAACTATACAAAACCACGTAATTGACTCTGCGTACCGTCACGGAGTTAAAAAACTCGCTTTTCTTGGGTCATCTTGCATTTATCCAAGATTGGCGAAGCAACCTATTTTAGAGGATAGCCTATTAACTGGCCCATTGGAACCAACCAATGAGGCTTATGCTATAGCTAAGATTGCTGGAGTGAAGCTTTGTGAAGCATACAAGCAACAATATGGTTTCAATGCCATATCGATTATGCCCACCAACCTCTACGGTTTAGGTGACAACTTCGATCTTGAAACCAGCCATGTTGTTCCTGCATTGATCCGTAAAGCACATGAAGCAAAAGTGAGTGGGTTGAAACGACTTTCAGTTTGGGGAACAGGCACGCCAATGCGCGAATTACTTCATGTTGACGATTTAGCTCATGCCTGTATTTTTTTAATGGATGTTTATTCGTCATCAACCCCAATTAATGTAGGCTGTGGCGAAGATATAAGCATCCAGGATTTGGCCATGACTATAGCTGACGTAGTTGGCTTCAATGGAGAACTTGAATACGACCATAGGCGTCCTGACGGGACACCAAAGAAGGTTCTTGATGTCTCTCGGTTGTTCAACCTTGGTTGGAAGCCAAGAATTAAACTTCGTGACGGGCTTGCACAAACTTATAATTGGTATTGCGAGAATAGCGGTGCGCTTGCAGTGGATTAATTGAATTTCGGAACACAGGGTAATCAATTTAATGTGGCTGTTCGGTAGTCTGGATCCCAAGAAGATAGAAGGCGAAAGGCAAGCTGAGTTGCCTTTTTATGAACTGTGTTGCTATCTAGGGCTGATAACAAATATGCAGTTTACGCGATATGCTGGATTGGAAATACAATAATGAAAATTAAGCCACCATATTTGATGTTTCTTGGAGATGCCGGTGATCAGCTTGCTGCAAAAACGGCGAATGGTGTAGCTTATTGGCGCCCAGATTGGTGCTTGGGACAAGTGCGGCTCAAGGGGTGTAAGGCAGATATTGGATTGCCGGATATAGGGCTAGAGGACGCCGTGCAGAATGGAGCGAAAACGCTTGTCATTGGGGTTGCTAATCAAGGTGGGTACATAAGTGATGAATGGTCGCAAACTTTGCATAAAGCAGTTGACCTCGGATTGGATATAGCTAGTGGACTTCATGTAAGGTTACGCACGGTCCCAGGGCTCGAAGAAGCTGCGGGGGCTAGAGGATGTCAGCTTTTTGATGTCCGCCATCCCGTCGAAACATTTGATGTGGGACGGGGCCACAAGCGGTCAGGTAAACGATTGTTAACTGTGGGAACAGATACGTCGGTTGGTAAGATGTTTACTTCTCTTGCTATTGAAAAAGAAATGTCTGCTCGCGGTGTTGACTGCAGCTTTCGTGCTACTGGTCAAACGGGGATTTTTATTGCCGGTGACGGCGTTTCTGTAGATGCGGTAGTAGCAGATTTTATATCTGGAGCGACTGAGTCTCTCTCCCCAGCNAGTGATCCCGAACATTGGGACTTGATTGAAGGTCAGGGCTCTATTCACCACGCAGCCTATGCTGGAGTAACCCTTGGCCTTATCCATGGTGCACAGCCAGATGTGTTAGTTCTATGTCATGATCCCGGTCGCCCACATATGCGGGGCACTCCGAGTATCCCTATTCACAGTCTGAGTGAAACCATTGAAGCATGCGAAAAAGCAGCTCGCTTAACAAATAAAAATGTTAAAACAATTGGCGTNGCCATAAATACTTCAAGAATGTCAGANACAGAACGCCTGCGGGAGCTTGAAGCAGCAACTGCAGAGACAGGGCTCCTTGCAGTTGATCCATTGCGTGAAGGGGTTGCTGCCATTGTAGATCAAATCATTTCATGAGACTTGTAGCCAAGGCAGAGAAATGGAAACTCGCAGAGGTTTTTAAAATCTCTCGTGGAAGCCGTACCGAGACCGAGCTCGTAACGGTCACACTGTATGACGGAACTTTTGAGGGGCGTGGGGAATGTATGGCCAATCNTCGGTACAATGAGACNCAAGAAAGTGTACTCGCTTGCATTAATAAAGTTGATATTGATGATCAAATTGATAGGCAGAAACTGCAAACTCTTCTTCCCGCATGCGCTGCTAGAAATGCAATTGACTGTGCACTTTGGGACCTCGAAGCAAAGCGGGCCGGGAAAAGAGTTACGGAACTAGTTGGAATTGATAAGAGTACAACTTTAATAACTGCTTTTACAATAAGTGCAGACACGCCCGATAAAATGGCTGCTGCGGCTCACCGAAATTCAGAAAGGCCGTTATTAAAATTGAAGATTAGTGGCGATTGTGATGTCGATCGCGTGAAAGCTGTTCGATACGGAGCTCCAAATGCTCGTTTAATTGTTGATGCTAACGAGGCATGGACTGAGGATATGGTCGANCCATTGTCTAANCAGCTCAAAGCTCTTGGTGTTGAAATGATTGAACAACCGCTTCCAAAAGATGCAGATAGAGCGTTGGCGAACATTCCGCATACAATTCCATTTTGTGCCGATGAGTCGTGTCATACCACCCAAGACTTGGAGAATCTATTAGGGCTTTACGATGTTGTAAATATAAAATTAGATAAGGCCGGTGGGTTAACTGAGGCTATACGCTTGAAGAGAAATGCTATGGCAAAAGGGTTTAAAATCATGGTTGGTTGTATGATATCTACATCGCTCGCTATGGCCCCTGCTTACATAGTCGCACATGGTGCAGAATACGTTGATATCGACGGCCCCTTACTTTTGGCGGAAGACCGTACGCATGGCCTTGAATTCTCAGGTAGCTTGGTATCTCCACCTAGTGAATTATTATGGGGATAATTTCTATCGCCTGAGGCGAGAGCGCTTTGAGAATGACCAGGCCCGCGCGAGATTTTCAGCGCGGCGTTGGGCTGCGTAGCCTCTTGGCGGCCATACAGCCAGTAAGTTCGCTGCTCGATGAGCGCTATTTGGAGTGCCGCTTTTCTTGGATGTTCCGAAACGGTGTGGAAATTTCTTTTTGAGCTCTGCTAAAAATTTCCCATAGGTGCGTTTTGCAGCGTGTTTGGTGTAGCCTTTGGGGGCTGTAGGCGAATAAGTTTTGCGATTTTGAGCGTCACTAATTGCCGCGCCAGTATTACCATTTCCTAGCGCGGCCTTCCAAATTTGGAACACTTTATTTTGATAAGGACCACTTTTGGTTTGGTTCGCAGAGTGATAGTATCGAACAGCTAGCTTCCAGGTACCGTGATTTTCCTTTAGGGCAGACAGAAACTTAGCTGCATAAGCAACATTAGTGGCAGGGTCAAAGCCGGCTTCTATAGTTTTAAAAGCATTTGGGTGATAATGGAGGTTTATCTGCATGCAGCCAATATCGATATTTTTCTGTCCTTCCTTTTGAAGCTTCCGAACGTGCTGTATGGCATTTTGCCGATTATTAAAATGCCTCCCAGTGCCGCCAGCATTAACTGTCCAAGGCCAGGTAATGTTTGCCCGGTCTTCTTTTATCCATCTCCCGCTTTCCTTAATTGCTAATGCATGTAATAGTTTATGGGGGATGCCTAAGCGACGCTCCTCTTGAGCAATAGAGTGAGCGCAAAAATTACCATTTTTCAATAGGTTAGAATAACTTAAGGGTGCAGCATTAAGCCGTAATGGGGCAGCAATAATTATTAATGCTACGGTTGCCGCTAAAAGCCAAATTCCACAACGCTTTAACAAGTTTGCCAAAATTATCTCCTCAGACCTTGGGTAAAGCAAACCCTATGCCACTAGATCTTTCGAAGATATTTCTCTGTGTTTATGAATGAGACGGACCTACAGGCGCAAAAGGAAAAGTATATGTGTTATTTAATAAACAAAAGTTTCAGGCTCTTGCCATGGCTTGCTTTTCGGTGCTAATGCCATGATGAGACAATTGAATAGCCAAAAAATGGGCGCGTAGCTCAGCGGGAGAGCACTACGTTGACATCGTAGGGGTCGCTGGTTCAATCCCAGCCGCGCCCACCAACTGCAGTGACTGCCAGATGAATCTTGACTAATAGTTTTTCAGGAATACAGCCAACCGATACCCCTAAACGTTTCCCAAGGCATCTAAAAAATGCAACATATCCTCCTCATTATTGTATATATGAACAGTCGCGCGTAAGTGACTATCTTTATAACTGACACGGATATTTTTCTTTGCCAATTCGCACACTGTCTTTTCTGCGCTATGGCCAATGTCCAAACTCACAATTCCTGCCCGCCTTTTCCAATCGCGAGGAGTACGAACTTTGAGGCCGCGCTGAAGGGCACTCTCAATGAGAAATGTACTCAACTCTTTGACACGCGACTCAATATGCTCTAGCCCAATACTACTTATGAATTCTGACCCACGCCGTTGCACGTAGGTTCCAAGATAATTGGGGTTTCCGTATTCAAATCGATGTGCATCTGAAGCTAATGCAATATCATTTTTCATTCGGTCATTGGACTCAAATGTAAACTTTGCAGCATATGGCGGATCAATTCTAGGAATTAATTCTTTACTGACATAAAGGAAACCAGCTCCAGCAAGGCTAAACATTGCCTTGTGCCCCCCCGCGCTTAAAGCATCAACTCCTAATTCGACAATCTTTTGGTTAATAATTCCAACGCCCTGAACTCCGTCAACGAACAATAAGGCACCGTGCGCATGAGCTAGTGCTGAAAGCGCCTGTAAATCAGCGCGATGGCCAACGCCATATGTGACCCAAGCAACTGTGATAACACGGGTTTTAGAGTCTATAAGTTTTTCATATGAATCTATTGGAAATATATTGTTTTTATCCTCTTGCACCCAACGTATTTCTACTCCCCGACTTTCCAAGTGTCTCCACGGGAAAGTATTATTCTCATGCTCTCCGCAGCTCAGAATGACATTATCTCCTGCTTCTAATCCAATGCCTTGAGCAAGAATATTTATGCCCTCGGAGGTATTTTTAGTTAAAGCGATACATTCTCTAGGCGCGCCGAAGGTAGAGGCAACAGCAGTACGCGTGCGTTCTATCTCATCCATGGAAAATGCACCAATTCCTGCGTCGTCATAAACCATTTGAAGCCACTCCTGCGTGGCCTCGGCAACACACGTGGGTAGGGCACCTTTGTTTGCGCCATCAAGATAAATATAATCTCTGGTTGCCGGAAATAATTTTCGGATTTTCCCCCAGTCAGGAGCACCATTATTAGTCATTTCTGTTGTCCTATTTGGATTCTATTTTTGTTTCTAATTCACGAGCTAAGGAAGCTGATATTTTCGAAGCAGGCACAAGCACATTTCCATCAAAAAGGCGCCTCTGCGTACGATACACGCCAGCTTTACTGCAATGCCAGCCGGTCGCTGTTTTTTTTATATCAACCGAAACTGCCAGGATACCCGATGGGTGAGTGATTCTCACATCATCTTGCTTATTCTTTGATGGTCTTGCGATATCATGAACTACTGAACCCTTAATACGCGCCGCGACGGCTGTGCAGATAGAGCCGGTGGATGGTAATGCTCTATGGCAATTCCCCGCTGATATCATACGTGCAGTAAAGTCGCTTTCCGTGGATTTATAAACCTCGCCCGAGAGCGATGGGCTATCTTGAGGAGGATTTACCCAAGCTATTTTTGGTACCACTGCAGGCACATCCTGTGGTTTTTCTGATAAGCCCATTAGCACTCCAGCTTGACGCCTTAAATGTTCAAGCTCTGACATAAGATTTTCATCATCATCAATTTGAGCAGGAAGCTCCTTGCCCGTCATGCCTATATCTATACCGCGTATGAAAGCGACAGCAAGTGTTGCGTCAACTAGTGAGGCTTCTACCACTGAGCCATCGCGCCTTGTGAGATTATCGGTAATATTTTTGCTGGGCAGTAAACTGACGGTATTTGCGCCGCCAGGGTCGAGAAATTCGTTTCGTACAGGCGAATGGAACCCTGTAACACCAGGCAGTTCGAAATCTCCATCTACTGCTGATTTTCCATCATCGATATGAAACCGTGAGTCGAATAGTACACCTGTGTTGGTACTATGCACTCGAATGACAATCTCTCCACTTTGCTGATCTATAAGTCCTTCGTCATATGCGAAGGGTGCCGCCGCAGAGGCCATGTTGCCACAAATATTACTGTACGCAACCCAGCTTTCTCGTGGAGAGACCTGACAAAATGTGTAATCGATGTCCACTCCTGGAATTGTGGATTTTTCAACTACTAGAATTTTAGAAAGTGAAGAAATTCCCCCGCCCATGCCGTCCAGTTGGCGGCTGTGGGGGTCTGGACTGCCCATGGCAGCCAGAAATATTTGTTTCCAATCATCTTTATTTTCGGGGAGGTTTCTTCGTAAAAATGCCAACCCGTTGCTAGTGCCACCGCGAACAAAAGCTGCTGGTATTTTGAACTGTTGCATTCAAGTAGTCCTTGGGTTCACAGGGAGAACGTCGACGTACAGAGATTTTCCTGAACCGATGTAGATTAATAATTAATAAATTTATTCTAGGCCGCTAAACAATAGGAAAAATACCTCGCATAAATCAGCCCTTTAATAATATAGAAACGGATGTAATACATTAAGAACATTATTCCGTTCTAGGCCTATCGCATTGACGTCACGGGCTTGGCCTGTGTTAGTTACCACAATTTGGGGGCTTAAAATGGTTTCAGTTGGGGTCCTCTTGCAACGATGTAGGGATTTCTAATGCTTAGTCGTTGGTTCGTTCACGGATTGACTAATTTTCAATTTGCGTTGTGCATTCATACGTAACTGGTGGGCCAAGCCTCAAGCAAATGTTCTCCTATGCCATTTGAAAGGCGGTTTCGCTGGGTATCCAGCATATCAATCAAGTAATCACGGGTGTCGCGCGGATCTAGAACTTCTTTGACACCATAAACTGAGGCGAGGCCATAGGCGGAAGTGTCGCGGGCCATTTCTTCCAGATGCTGTGCAAATTGATCAGGGTTTTCTTTCTCTAAATTTTCTCCGTAAACTACAGAGACCGCAGAGCGAGGGTCCATAAAACTCACCTCAGCTGTGAACCACGCTGCTACCTCTTCGGCAGTGCCGCCAGCTCCCATGTTGATAAACCCCCTACCATAACTTTTCCTAAGGATGATGCATATCTTTGGCACTGTGGTCTGTAACATTGCGTTCATCCAGTTGATTACCTTTCCAATAATTCCAGATTTCTCAATGTCTGGACCGATAAGAAAGCCTGGTTGATCCTGCAGGAACACTAGGGGAACATTGTATGAATCACAAAGAACAAGAAAATTTGTCACTTTCGAGCAGCTTTGTGCATCCATGCAGCCGCCTTTAAATTGTGGGTTATTTGCAATAAAGCCAACAGATTGGCCTTCAATGCGAGCCAATGCCGTAGTAATCGAGCGACCAAATTGTTCTTTAATCTCAAAAAAACTATTCTGGTCTGTAATTGCCTTAATAATATTACGAACGTCGTAAGTTTGGGCGAGCGACTCAGGCATCATTTTCAAAATATTTTTGCAACCTTCGCCGGAGCCTTTTGGAACGGGGGCAATCGGTGCAGTCTCATTTTGATGGCTGGGCAAATAGCTCAAAAATTGTTTTATAACATCAATCGCCTCTTCATCGGTGTTTGCTACTGCGTCTGCAAAACCGGTTTGGAATGCATGAATACGCCAGCCACCCAAGTCTTCTCCACTTACATCGTGACCAACGGCCTTTGACACCATGCGTGGACTAGCAACAGCCATCACTGCACCCTTACGCATAACATTGAAATCTGAGCATACTGCGTGCCAAGCACTTGAGCCGAAACACATCCCAAGTTGGGCTGACACCCATGGTGCTTTTCGGCGCCGCAGGAAGCGAGCTCCTTCAGCGGTGAATCCCATACCTTCACCCATGACATCGGGCATTCTTACACCGGTAGACTCTCCTAGAAAAACCACGGGTATACCCCTCTTGCTTCCTGTGTCTTTGATGTGGGACATTTTTTTATTATTGGTGTAACTGGAAGAAGATCCTTTTACAGTAAAGTCATATGCTACAGCTCCAACCTTGCGGCCACTCACCTCTCCGAATCCGCAGATTTTGCCATCACGGGGAGTTTGGTCCTTCATGCCGGCAAGATAGGAAGTCCCGAACAAACCGGTCTCTCGAAAAGTTTTGTTGTCGAAGAGGTAATCAACGCGTTCTGCAGCATTAAGATAACCAGAAGTTTTCCGGTTTTTGAGTTTTTCAGCACCTCCCATTGCAGTTGCTTTTTTACGCCTTTTCTCAAGCTCTTTAATGTTTTCTTCAAATGCCATTGCTTCCTCTCGGAGTTTCAAAGTTCTATATGGGCACGATGTCGAAGGCTATGCTGATCCTTTGTGTCTCAGAATGAAACGGCACAGTTCGATGCAAAAAATAGGATGGGAACAGTACCATGTGCCCAACCTTCGGCGTTATAAGCCGCAGCGGTCCTGAATGGTCAGGTAGCCCATATCCAGAAGCACCAAATTCGATCCATCCAGCGTGAGTTTCATCTGCACATTTAATCTCGGGTGGTAATTGGACGTAATATACGCCGCTAAGCCATGCGCTTGGATGACTGTGGGGCAGTTGATAGCCCTCCGCATTCAATAGGGTTGACCAACAATCTAGGCGATATTTATTCGGTATTATTCGGAAATGTGGGTGATTTGGTCGTGGTGCAAGCGATATCAAATATTCTTGTAAAAATTTATGAAGTGTCGAGATAAAACTTTCCACGATGGGGTTATCAAAGATCGAAAGCTCACCGCTTTGTTGTCCGCCACGGGTTGATTTTGCGGGAGGGTCCGTTCGCAGCGTTGGATTTTTATTTAACGCCTCAGCTAATTCGCTAATATAGTTTAGCTTGTCGACATGACCGTCGGGCAACGGCAACTCTACAATTGAAATATCACGATCAAGATTAGTAATTTGGGAAGCCTTATCTTTCTCGTCTGCTAATTGATGAAGTATTGTTCTATAAGCCATGGCTTGAGTATGGCCTGGGGTACGCTTTAGAACAGAATCTAACCTCATCGCCGCTGTTTCGAGATCACCTTGGCGCATAAGACAACCCGCGGCGCCAAGAGCTGAATCGACCATATTAGGCTGTAATCTTAGCGCAGTATTAAACTCAGTAAGTGCATCGGTGTCATTGCCATCTTCTGCATGACAAAACCCAAGGTATTGGGTAAGGGATGGTTTATCCGCGGGCTGAGAAAAAATCTCACGATATGCAATTATAGCCTCGCTAAAACGCTTTAGCCTGCGCAGTACTTCGGCCCTTTTTACCAAAGTTGGTTTATGCGAGGGATCGAGTAAAATCGCAGTGTCAAAGGTTTCTAATGCTTCTTCAAAAGCCCCAATCTGTAATAAGACGCCACCTAATCCAGCGTGGGCAGCAGCGTAGTTATGTTCGAGCTCGATAGCTTTTTGGTAAGCTTCAATTGCTCCGGACCAGTCTCGCGCTAATTCTTTTGCAAAGCCAAAGTTGCGCCAACACGAACCGTAGTCGGGTGCAAGGTGAAGAGCTTGCGTAAAGCAAACAATCGCTTCTTTCAATTTGCCAGTGTCTGCTAACATCACGCCAAGGTGATCTAATGCACTTGGGTTTTCAGGGTCAATTTCAAGCGAACTCTTGATGGAGTGTATAGCAGGTTCAATGTCACCTTTCTGCATTAATACAACACCAAGTAGATGAAGTGCGTCGCTATTATCCGGTTTAATTTTAAGGGCATGACGATAATTACCCTCAGCTATTTCTAATTCACCGGCTTGATGGGCGCCAAATCCAGCTTCTAAAATGGGGCGTACTTTATCTTCCATCAAGAGGCGTTGACACTTTGTTGATAGGGAATCAGATCAAAAGCTATGCTTATTCGCTGGGTTTTTGACTGGAAAGGTATTGTGCGGTGGAGAAAATACGAAGGAAAAAGTACCAATCCTCCCTCAGTAGGTGCGACTAATTTTACCGGTCCATTATGTGCTGGGAGATCATACCCTGACCCTCCGAATTCCAGCCATCCTCTATTCTTGGGGTCATTCTTTGAAAGCTCTGGAGGCACCTGTGCGTAGTAAACACCACTCAGCCAACCTGTGGGGTGCAAGTGTGAAAGTTGGTGCCCTTCGGCATCCAGAATAGTTGACCAACTTTGAATGCGATAATCACTTGGAATGGAGCCATAATGTGGATGTTCGTTTTGGGGTTTAATATCCCTCAGAAAATCGTTCAGAACTTTTTTTAAGGTATCATGAAAAGCAGTTATTTCTGGATCTCTTTGTGAAGTGAGCTCACCGCTCTGAGATCCGCCGCGTGTGGTTTTGTCGGGCGGCTCAGAGACCAGGCTTTTGTCTTTTTGGAGTGCAGCACACAGTTTTTGATTGAATATCCCGAGGTTTTTATAATTTTCTGGTACTGGAAAGGTGAATTCGAAAACGTCACGATCAAAATCGGCAAATACGTTTAGTTCATCGGTTCTCTCATCCAGTTGAAGCAGAATCGTGTAGTAGGCAAGAGCACGACAATTCTGGGGTTCCATGGCAAGCACATCAATCAATGCTGACTCAGCAACTTTCAAATGCCTATTACGAATCTGACAGAATGCTATCCCTATAAGCGGATCTACATCTTTTGGGTCTAGCCGATGTGCTTTTTCAAAATGAGTGAGTGCTTCGAGGTTACACCCAAGGTCATGGAAGCAGTCGGCAATCAGACAATGGATGGCGCTTCGATTACAGTCTGTTTCAAGTGCTTTACTGTAAGCCTTTATTGCCTCTTTGGGTCTTTTTAAGCCGCGAAGTGCATTGCCTTTGTTCAGCCAAGCTGGCGCTAACTCGGGGTCTATTCCTAGGACGTGTTCGACCATGCTCAGAGCTTCTTCATACTGTTTATTTTTTAGATATGTATTGCTTACATTCACATAAGGCGTGGCCGATTCCGGTGCAATATTTATTGATTTTTGGTAGGCGTCAATTGCACCAATCAAATCGCCCAAACTATCACGTGCATCGCCGAGGTTGCACCAAGCCTCCGTAAAATTTGGCTCTAGGCTAATGGCACTTTCTAGCGCAAGCACTGCATCATCATATTTCCCCAGACCTTGCAACGCTGTAGCCAAATGATTGAGGGCCTCGGGGTTTCTAGGATTTTCTCTGATAGACTGTTTAATCTTTGATACTGCGCCGGCTATATCTTCTTGCTGCAAATGAACAACGCCCAGTAGATGCAATGCGTCGGCATTATCGGGCGCATCCAACAATACCTTGCGATAAAATTCGGCGGCTCGGTCAAGGTTGCCGGATTGATGGGCATCAAAACCTATTTGCAAAAGGTTAATAATGTCATTGTGCATATTTGAAGAGCCTCTGAGTTAAGCTCACATAGTTTATAATTATATAATAATGGTTACCGTATCATTTCTCCCATTTGATAGGAAAATCTGTTAAATTAAAACCCAAGTTTTAAAAAAGGGTATGTATGATGAACGATGAAGCTGTCTTCGAGAAAATCCGTAGCGATTATCCGGCAACGAAAAAGCTCACCTATTTTGATGCAGGTGCTAGGTCACTGGTCTCGGTTCAGACTCGAGCCGCACTTGATAAACTGGTTGACTCGCAGTTGTACGAAGGTGGAGACAAGCCGGAAATGTTTCGCCTTATTGAACGTGTCAGGGAAAAGTTTGCTCGCTTAATCAATGCAAGATCGGAAGAAATTGCTTTTATGAAGAACGTTTCAGATGGTCTGAATACAATTGCTGGCTCAATTCCTTTTAAACCTAATGACAATGTTGTTCTTACGTCTGATCTTGAACATCCAAATAATGTTTACCCTTGGTACAACGTTCGTGATAAATCGCAGGTGAAAATAATTGATGTACCGAGCGTAAACGGTCAGATTGATGTTGAGGGCATGATAAATGCCATAACACCCAGCACCAAGCTTGTAACATGCTCTACCGTAACATACTCGCCTGGAATGCGGACTAATGTGCCTAAACTTGGGAAGGCCTGTAGGGACCGTGGTGTATTTTTTCTGGTAGATGGAGTGCAGTCTTGCGGTGTTTTGCGGACAGATGTCGAAGAGTTAATGGTGGATGCCATGGCCGTCTCCACACAGAAGGGGCTTCAAGGTCTTTACGGCATGGGATTTTTGTATTGTAGAATGGAGGCAGCCAATGTCCTTCGCCCGGAACGTTTGGCGAGGTTTGGTGTTAACCTCGGTGACGACACACACGAGGCAGCGGCTGGCGATCAAGAATTCGACCTGATGCCGGGCGCACGACGCTTTGAGGTCGGCAATTATAATTTTCCTGCCGCTGCTGCAGCTGAACCAGCACTGGATCGTATGCTTGAGCTTGGCTCAGCAGTAATTGAAGAAAGAAATTGTCGATTGGCGCGCCGACTTGCTAGCGGCATGCATCAACTCGGCCTTGAAGTTTGCGGAGATCTTGACGACCCACTTCGTACACACATTGTTACAGTAGGCGAGATGGATCTGGAAAATCACGAAAGCGCAGGCAGTGGTGAATTACAGTCGCTGTTTGATTACTTGTGGGCCAATGATGTTCGGCTTTCAATCCGACGCGGGGTATTGCGGTTCGGCATACACTTTTATAACAATGATCAAGACGTGGACCGCGTTCTTGACTTAACTAAAAGGTGGCAAGAACAAGCAGTGGCAGCCTAATGTGTTTTTGCGGTTAAGTGAGCTTCACGTTTTATCATGTAAACCCCACTGGCTGCGATCACTGCGCTTCCTACGAACACCCACGTATCGGGTATATGGTTCCAAATCACCAAGCCAAAGAGGATTGACCATAAAAGTGCTGAATACCGAAAGGGTGAAATTAGCGCAGCCTCTCCGTGGCGCAATGCCTCAATAATTAAAAAATGAGCACCCGCATTCAGGATACCATTGATAAAGAATAGACCCGCATCTTGCCAGCCAAGCCTGTTCCAGCCAAGCGGGATAGCAAAGAGACTTGCGAAGGTAACTATGATGGTGGACCAGAAGAGAATAGCGATTGATGTCTCATAGATAGATATCTTTCGTGTTATAATATCACGGAATGCAGCGAAAATTGCAGCACAGATCGGGAGAACGAGCAACCATTCAAAATTTTGTGCGCCAGGGCGCACGATGATAAGCATCCCAGTAAAACCAACAAGGATCGCCATCCATCTCCGCCATCCCACCTGCTCATTGAGTAACGGCACTGATAGTGCCGCTACAAAGAATGGTCCAGAGAAGACTATTGCTGTAAACGTGGGAAGCGGCAGTACCTGTAAACTCCATATAACAAATACTGCTGTTCCAAAAAAAATTGTACCTCTAAGGATTTGACCAGGCCAGTAATTTACCCGCAACGCTTCCCAGCCGGTTACAAGCCGAGCGTAGACAAGAATAGCGACAAGCGCGCCTATATGGCGCAGGGTCAACACCTGCCAAACCGGATACGTTTCTGTTAAAACTTTACTTACTGCGTCGCTGGCCACCAGTACAGCTGAGCCAATAATCATCAGCCAAATACCGTGAAGATTATTTTTTTGTCGCGCTTCTATCATTTATGATCTCTATAAACGCCCTTTATAAATTTATCTCGCTCGTATCAATAATGCCTCATACAAAGACAAAAAAATTAGTAGCATACGTTTTTGTTCGTCATTTCTATCTCCAAAAATACAAAAATCATTGGCATGATTTTTGTTTAAATCGGCCTTATATCTTCACCAGTTGAAAGCGCACTCTGTGGGTGCAAGCACTAAATACGCAACTACCTTGCCAGACAATTACTGCGTACTGCTTGAAAACGGCGAGACATCACGACTATCTAGCACTAAGTGGATTAATGCTGGCCCGTCATGAGCCATTGCTCCGGTCAGAGCATCGGGAAACTCTTCCGTCTTCTGAACTTTAAAGTTCGCCATTCCATAGCCTTCTGCAAGCTTTGCAAAGTCCGGGCTATCTAGCAATGTTCCGTAATGGAAATCGGCTCCAAAACGTTTTTGTTGATGGGTTAGAATAGATCCCCAAGCGCTGTTATCGCAAACTATAACTTTGACCGGAAGCCCCTCTTGTACAATGGCAGCGCACTCATGCCCTGTCATAGTAAAACCTCCATCTCCGACCCAAACAAATACTGTTCTGTCGGGTTTTGCAATTTGGGCACCTATCCCACCTGGCACACCATAGCCCATCGCGCCGGACACTGGTGAGGCCTCAATATCCGGTTGGTTGAACCGATAATAACGAGATATCCAACGCCCAAAACTGCCTGCATCCGATATATTGATACAGTCTTGCGGCACCATTTCAATAAAGTGCGTAATTACTTTCGCCATATCTACTGCTCCAGCAACTTCGATCTCACCTGGCTGGGCGAATTCAACTTCCTCATGATGGACCTTATCTCGCCATTGGATTCTCTTCTTAGACGGAGTCGCAACCCCTTTTGTGAGTGCCTCAAGAGCCGGAACTACATTTGATGCTATTGCGACATTGGCTTGCCACTGAGAAAACTCTGATGGTTCGGGATAGACCATTACCAACTTTTGATCGGGTCGGATCATAGTGTAATCGTTTACGGTAACGCTATCCATCCGAGTGCCCATGGCTATCAGCAAATCGCAATCGGATAGAGCAGCTTCTTGAAAAGGAAGTCGATTGATTCCAAGGTGGCCAAAATTAGCCACATGATCGCTTGGAAATGTATCCTGCTGTCGGTAGGCAGTGAGAACCCCAACACCACTTGCGTCTGCAAAATCTACCAATGCCTGGGTCGCCATTTCCCAGCTAATCATTTCTCCGGCCACTAGAATGGGGCGTTGAGCAGCGTCAATCAGACTTATTGCCTCTTTAACTGCGGTTGGATCGGCCCCTGCGCGAACATGAGCAGGCTTTGCCGGGATAATAGGTTCGCCTTCGGGGCCGTCTAGAATATCTTTTGATATGGCAACAACAACAGGGCCCGGTCGGCCGCTTATTGAGAGATCAAGTGCCCGTGCAGTGACTTCAGCAATTTCATCGTAGGAGTGGACATCAAAGACAGCTTTAGCGATCGGTTGATACATGAGATGATAATTTATTTCTTGGAAAGCCTCGCGCCCTTGCTGTGGTTTTGGAATATTTGAAATAAAGAAAACAAGCGGTCGTGAAGCTTGCATAGCTGTGTGAATTCCAACAGTTGCGTTACAAGCACCTGGTGCACGGCTTGCAAGCATACAAGCAGGTTTTTTTGCAAACTTTGAGTAGGTCTCACAAGCAAAAGCCGCAGAGGACTCCAGCCTAGTGGGAACTGCGCGAACCTTATTTCGATGGCGGCTGAGTGCTTCTAAAATCGTAGTGTTAGTTCCGCCTGGAACAAAGAACACCGTATCCACATCTCGCGATAACATTACATCAACAACTACTTCACCACCATTCATGCTCAAAACCCTCTAATTATTGAACGCTTCAATTCTACTTCTAATAGCGGACAACACCTTAAACAAATTAATTTAGTATGGCTATGGGCTGGCGTTAACTGCCCGTGAGGCTGTTTTCCAATGTTATAATGCGTGGTCCAAAACGCTGAACAAGTGCCGGAAGTTTCTTTTAAAACGCATTGAAAACGATGGGGGCTGACTCCATGAGGTTAAAAATCAGTAATGCTATTTGTTTTGCGTGACCTTAACTCGATTGAGGTAAAAAGCGTGTAATGCTTGGTAAAATTTTGAAGCCGCAATTTTATTAGCTGCCAATCGGTTAGCAAGAGGAGTCCAATGGCCATCGCAAATTTGATAATAACGCGTCCAATCCTCAGGCTTTGAAAGAATTGGTAGCAGGTCTATCATGCTAGTATTGGAGTATTGCGATATCAGCTCATTAAGGTCTCGTTGTAGTTTAAGGGTTTTGCCTTGCCTCATGTAAAGAAAATCACCAGGCCTTGGAATTAGTACGATGAGTATAGGCCGCTTACCTGCAGATTTTCGCAATTCTCCAAAAATGTATGAGAAACGCTTCCAGTCGGAATCATTGTAATCGGCATATCCAGAATAATTGAATATGAATTTACGACCGTGTATTTTTGCTCCACTCCAGTGGCGCACCAATCCAACTATGTATTCGATTACATTTACCGAGTGCGTGAAATTTCGAAATACTTGACGAGTACCACGCGAAAATGATTTTCTTTTTTGACGCTCCGGTGCATCACCGAGTTCGGATTCGTTGAAGTAATAAAGGTTATAACCACTGCTTGTTTCGGCAAGATAGGGACGATAGCGGTGGCCGAACGCAGAACGGCCAAACTTGGGGCTGTCCTCAAGAAAGTCATTGCCAGGAAAAAGCCCTATTATAATGCCATCATGCTTAAATTTTTTCGCAAAATTCTTGTAGAGTAACATGTATTGTGTCGGGCCGAATATGCCCGCATTACCGAAATTCATGTGCGCTATGCCTGTCGTCTCCTCAAGCATGTTAGTCCAACGTTGTTTATTCTTTAGTCCAAATCCCTCTGTGAATGAGTCGCCAAGAACTACTATCCTTTTCTCCCGACTATCAATATCGCGTTCCTTGTCGCGCATCCCGTGGGAATTAGCCGTATAGACTGCACTATAACATTTTCGAACATGGTCATAGCGTGAGTGCGGTTCATGCCAAACACCCCAAATAGGGTTAATGTCGGACCAAAACGGTTTAAAAGCTGGGATTTTGTAATTTGGTAAATTAGCCGGAAGATCAAAAAAACGTGTCGCGATTGCGCTGAATATTTCCAAGGTAACAAGAAGGCTTACTACTGTAAGCAAGAGATTTTTGAATGCAGCTTTGGCTTTGTTTAACATGATGGTTTCTCGTTAGTTGCCGACGGATCAAGCGCGTTTGATTAACGCAATATTCCTGTTTATTTTTACTTAACCAGGTTAGTTTATCAAAACTTTGCTATAGGTACTTAAATACGGCTTAGTCCAATGGTTATGCGTGTGATAGATGAAATCGGTACGTCAATCTAAGGTTATATTTTTGTATTGTAATAACTTTGTTTTTAATGAGTAGCTTACCTATGTTCACTGCGTCTACTTTTAAAACCTGGGATGGTTGGAGCTTAATTTGGTGAGTCTACAACACTGTCATAATTTCAATGATTTTAAAACACTTGCCAAACGACGTTTGCCTGCGCCGATCTTTCATTACATTGACGGTGCTGCAGATGATGAATTGACATATCGACGCAATACTGTGGCCTACGATGATGTTGACCTAATTCCAAATGTCCTTGCGGGTGTCGAAGATGTAGATATGTCGGTAAACGTAATGGGGCAGCAACTTGATATGCCGCTTTATTGCGCCCCTACCGCTCTTCAGCGATTGTTCCATCACGAGGGTGAGAAAGCCGTAGCTCGAGCAGCAGCTAAATATGGAACTATGTTTGGAGTTTCTTCGTTAGCTACTGTTACTGTTGAGGAGATTTCAAAAATCACGGACACGCCAAAAATGTTTCAATTTTACTTTCACAAAGATCGTGGATTGAATGACGCCTTGCTGGAGAGGGCAAGGGCAGCTAACTTTGGTATTCTCGCATTGACCGTTGACACAATTACAGGCGGGAATAGAGAGCGTGACTTGCGTACCGGGTTTACCTCACCGCCGAGACTTACGCCGGGCTCGTTGCTGAGTTTTGTTACTCATCCTGGATGGGCGTGGAACTTCTTGACAAAAGAAAAATTTGATATGCCGCATCTGTCAGGTCACGTAGAGGCTGGTACTAATGTGGCAGTGTCCGTAGGTGATTATTTTTCAACTATGCTCGATCAGTCGATGAATTGGAAGGATGCTGAGAGACTTTGCTCTCAATGGAATGGTCATTTTGCGTTGAAGGGCGTGATGAGTGTGGAGGATGCAAAGCGTGCTGTTGATATTGGATGTACGGGTATCATGGTTTCTAACCATGGAGGCCGCCAGTTGGATGGATCAAGAGCGCCGTTTGATCAACTTGGTGAGATCTGTGATGCAGTAGCTGATAAGATTGATGTTATTTGTGAAGGAGGGATCCAGCGGGGCACCCACGTGCTAAAGGCTCTTTCAATGGGCGCGAAGGCATGTTCGGGCGGGCGCCTGTATCTCTATGCTCTATCAGCTGCAGGTCAAGCCGGGGTAGAAAAAGCCCTAGGAAACTTGAGAAACGAAATAGAGCGTGGGATGAAACTCATGGGGGTGACAAAGCTCGACCAACTAAACCGCGAAAATCTGCGTTACAAGAATAATAAATCTAAATGCGCCTAAAAAAAATTGCTTCACATTTGAAAACCGGGGCATTTTGAATTGCGTTGTCCGTCATGTATTTAGCAAATTATCCCAGTTTATTTTTATGAACTTCATTCATAGCTGCGAACTTAAACCCTAGTCTTGTTTAAAATGCTTAGCAGCACCGTAATTATCGCCATGAAGGCGTACATACTTATCAGGAGTGTAAGGTCAAATTCATGAATATAGTCCGTGCTTGCTTATTAATCGTCTCATGCATTTCTCTTTTGGGGTGCTATAATTACTCTCTCAAGTCAGAGAGTGATGCTGCTAGCAGATGGCTTGCTACGGACATAAGCCGATACAGACAAGCAACCCCTTCAGTCGGGCATTTATTACCTCAGGCGCCAATGAATGTTAGGTTGGCACACTCAGATTTATCTTTGTTTGCTCAAGTTTTCGACCGAGTTCTCACATTGTATGTTCATGAAGTGGACAAAAAGTCGCTCTTGTTAGCAGCAGCGGAAGGTATGCGTAGGAGCGTACCTGACCCAACTAACGTTAGTAATCGCGTATTAGTTGATTCCGCGATCCAAGGTATGCTGTCATCTTTAGACCCATACAGTAGTTATCTTGATGCCGCACATTGGCGAGCTCTTAGAGACCAGACGAGCGGAGAATTTGGGGGTATAGGAATTCAAGTTCGTATGGGTCAAGGGTATATCGAAGTTATTTCGCCTATCGATGGAACGCCAGCTGCCGATGCCGGTGTGCAGCCGGGTGATCATATCCTAAGTGCTGATGGTAAATCATTCGCAAAAATGGCGTTGCGTGATGCTGTTCTGGTGTTACGTGGCCGTCCGGGAAGTATCGTGAAACTTGCTATAAAGCGACAAAAACTGCCGAAATTTAATCTGTCAATTGAAAGGGCAATAATAAAAGTCGCTTCCGTTCGTTTTTCTCTTAAGAAAAATATTGGTTACATACGTGTAAGTAGATTTTCAGATCGAACGGGCGCGGAAGTTCAAGCAGCTATTTTGACTATATGGGATAATATCGGCGATAGTCTTAAAGGTTTTGTATTAGACCTTCGCCGAAACCCGGGGGGGCTGTTTGATCAATCGATTGACGTGGCTGATTTGTTTTTAGACAAGGGCCGTATCGTTTCCACGCGGGCTCGTAGCAGTGATCTTCACTATCGAGCTACGAAAGGTGATCTTTCTCGGGGGAGGCCATTAGTAGTTCTAATTGATAAAGGTTCTGCCTCGGCCGCAGAGATAGTCGCTGGGGCCCTGAAAGACAACCTACGTGCAACTTTAATAGGGTCTCGGACTTTTGGTAAAGGTTCGGTGCAGACCATTTTGCCGCTTTCGTCTGAGGAGCGCCTGAAATTGACAACCTCTATTTATCTGACGCCGTCTGGTCGCACAGTCGAAGGTGGTATCACACCTCATATCGAGGTGTTGTCGGCTAAGAAAGAGAAAACTGATGCGCAGCTTGAACGTGCCCTGGACTGGCTTCGTCGACCATAATGTAGTTACTATTATCAAAAAGTCCGGGTGACATATTCACCTTTTGACTTTGTCAATAAGGCGGGTGCTAGGTCATCTGGGGTTATCGAATTTAGACTTTTATTCTCTACACGCTCCATAAGAATCGCCATGGCAGCTGTGAGCTCATATATATTCCCGTCAAGATTCTCGTCATCCAGTGCTTGAGACAGCCCAAGTTGTGCGCTGTTATAAATCATTTTTGGGGCCACTAAATATTTTCCAACACAAGTGCGCTCTCTTATTTTAGATTGAGTTGCTGTTCGATTTTCGAGGAGATCACGACAGTATTGTTCCTTTTCTGAAAAACCTCCGCGGCATTGTAAGGGGCGAGCGGCATGTATTGTGCATCGGTTTCCCTTCAAAAATGCGCATGCAAGCTTTTTATCAAACCTTTGGTTCGAGGATTTCCCTGCAATCTTTTGTGAATGAATTTTTATTCTCTTTGTTAGCGATGGAATGCTTTTTTTGTTTTTCATTTTTACAACATATGAGAGCACTTTTAATAACTCAGGCCATGTTACGGATACATTCTGATGACAACACCATGAACACCCCTTGTGGCAGGCATAATGCGGTTGTTCGGGTTCCAGCTCAGCCCACAATGCATCCGTTTCATTGATTACGGCATTGGCTATTTCAACTAAATGATTTTGATCTTGACCCTTCGCCAATTTAGCCTTGCTGTCACAAAAAATGGCTTCTAATGTCGCGGGTTCTATCAGGTGCTTTACCCACTTCTGAGGGGTTGACTTGAAAGAACCTTTCAATCGTCCAGAACCCTGTGTTTTTGGCAGCATGAATATACTCTTCGCCTAAAAGTTTTTGTGAGTATTTAAGCACTAGCTCTGCAAAGCTCATGCCATAGAATTCAATTAGCCGTATAAAATGCTGCAAATCACGATAGCCGCGGCAATGCCGGCAACATCAGCTAGCAATCCAGCAGCCAGTGCATGGCGGATGCGACGGATCTGTATTGCTCCAAAATAAACCGCAAGTACATAAAAAGTTGTCTCTGTGGAGCCCTGAAGCGTGCTCACGAGATACCCTGTATAACTATCGGGGCCTATAGCGGGATCTTGAATCGTTGATGCGAGAATACCATATGCGCCCGAACCTGATAATGGACGTAAAATTGCCATAGGCAATGCATCGACGGGTAGGCCAATAAATGAAGTGATCGAGCCAATGGGGCCTACTAGCAACTCCATTGCTCCACTTGCTCGGAACATACCAATTGCCACCAGTATTGCCACTAAAAACGGAATTATACGTACAGCAATCTCGAAGCCATCTCGGGCACCATCAATAAACGACTCATATATTGCAACACCACGAATGTAGCCAAATGTCAGTAAGCTCAACATAAGGCTCGGAATGATCCAAGGAGAGATAATGCTGCCATAAAAGATTGTGATGGGGATTAATAAAACAACAATGCCAAGTGCAAGAAATGTTGTCCATAATGGATAGGTCTGCCCTTGATCAACGACAGCAACAGCATCTGCGACAATTGGATTTTGTTTTAATGGCAGCTGTGTTTGTGACACTTTGCCGGATTTTAATTCGCCTATTTCAGTTTTTGCGACCCCCTCCTTTGTCCAAAATTTTGCAAGGCATTTTGCTGCTAATATTGCAACAATGGTTGAACAAAGCGTGGCGAAAAGCGTCGTCGGCACTATGCCGGCGGGGTCAGTTGAGCCGGCAGCAGCACGTAATGCAATGACACCGGTTGGTAAGATGGTTATTGAGGAGGTGTTGATTGCAAGGAACAAGACCATTGAATCTGTTGCTGTTCCTTTGTGTGGGTTGATCCGATCAAGCTCCTGCATTGCACGAATACCAAAAGGGGTAGCGGCGTTACCAAGCCCCATCACGTTAGCTGACAAATTCATTATCATTGCCCCCATTGCAGGGTGTCCATCTGGAATATCAGGGAATAATCGAACCAGAATAGGTCTCATCAGCTTAGCGACGATTGTTAGCAGTCCGCCATTTTCTGCAACCTTCATCAAACCCAAAAAAAGTGCCATGACGCCTATGAGACCAAATACCAGGATGACAGAGTCTTTGGCTGAATCAATGATGCCTGCCCCTAGCATTTGCATTGCCGTAGGCGTCCCAGCCAGAACAGTTTCAGTGAGCTGACGCCAGCTGGCGACCAGAAATGAGATTAAAACGATGAAGAAAAAAATTGCGTTCATGTTGCTGATTAGACCTCGGTCTTGTGGAAACCTTACAGGCTGCGGTAGAAGAGCGTCGCGTTACAATATTTCATATTCAATTTAAGGAACTTTATCATGACTGGTCCGTTAGAGGGTTTGAAAGTTTTAGATTTAACACGCATTCTTGCAGGACCAAGTTGCACCCAGATATTGGGTGATTTGGGAGCTGAGGTAATCAAGATAGAGCGCCCAGGTGTGGGCGATGACACTCGTAGCTTCGCACCCCCTTTTCTTCCTAATAGCGCTGGCAAAGATAGCAGTGAAAGTGCCTATTTTGCAGGGGCCAATCGCAACAAGCGTTCTGTTACAATCAACTTGGCAGATCCAGATGGACAGGCATTAGCACGCAGATTGTTGTCAGATTGCGATATTTTGACAGAAAACTTTAAGACGGGAACGCTGACAAAATATAATCTTGGTTATGAGCAACTAAAGGAAGATTTTCCGGGTCTAATCTATTGTTCAATAACAGGTTTCGGTCAGACTGGTCCTTACGCCTTACGTCCCGGTTATGATGCACTGATACAGGCAATGGGAGGCGTTATGAGTTTAACAGGTGAACCGGATGGTGAACCGATGAAGGTCGGAGTATCAATCGCTGACTTAATGGCTGGAATGTATGCTTGCGTAGGGATATTAGCTGCTGTGCGGCACAAACAATCAACCGGGCAAGGCCAGGCTATTGATATTGGAATGTTAGATACTCACGTCGCTTGGCTCGCTAATCAAGGTATGAATTATCTTGCGACTGGCCAGAACCCTGAACGTCTTGGAAATAATCACCCAAATATTTTACCCTATCAAGTTATGCCTACAGCCGACGGGTATATCGTATTATCGGTGGGAAATGATGATACCTTCGAGCGGTTTTGTGGTGTGGCTGGTTGTAAGGAATTATTAAAAGACGAGCGGTTTTCGACCAATGTAGAGCGCGTAAAAAATAGAAACTATACTACACCTGTGTTGAATGAAATCACGAGACAGAACCCGTCTGCTTGGTGGCTAGAAAATCTTGAAAAGTCAAAGATTGGATGTGGGCCTATCAATAGTCTTTCGGAGGTTTTTAGTGACCCTCATGTATTAGCGCGCGAGATGCTTATTGAAATGAAGCATCCTGCAACAGGTGATGAAAAGGCGAAAATGATAGCCAGCCCGCTTAAATTATCTGAAACCCCGGTGAGTTACCGACTGCCACCACCTTTATTGGGTGAGCATACAGAAGAAGTTTTGATTGAAAAATTAGGCCTTTCAGACGCTGAACTGGCTGATTTGAAAAAACGAAAAATTCTGTAGGGGCAAGTTTTTCAAAGTAATAAAACAAAACTCATCTATGCCGTTTGATGCTATCGTAGAGACAACGAATAATATTCCAATAAAAATAATGTCTGTTGTTTCTGCAAAGCGGCGTTAGGGCAATTAGAGTTTGGTAGATAAAGCAAATGCTTTTGAGGTTCGTTTCGCTGCCATTGACAGTTTGATAAAGCACTACTAGAGTTTTAGCCTGGTTTTTGTTTTTAGGAATAAATCAATGAAAGTTGTTAATTCGCTCAAATCAATGAAGAACAGGCACAAAGATTGCCGCGTGGTCCGTCGTCGTGGTCGAGTGTATGTCATTAACAAGACAAATCCAAGGTTCAAGGCACGCCAAGGCTAATTACGTAGTCTTTTACGTGTTTCCCTTTCCCCCACATTGCGGCGTGACCCGGGGTAACTAAACTAAATTTCTTAGAAACTTTGAGCGCATTGTGGCCTCACTCATAATAAAACCGAGGTCGGCGCCACCCAAAAGAAAACGTACGCCCATTTTAATATATTTTTCCATCAGTGTGTGTTCATAAATGCCACCCATGCCCGCATATTTTCCGGTGTTTTGGCACGCCCTAATCATTCTGGTATAAGCATCGACTGTGCGTTCATCATCAAACTGGCCCGGTATACCCATCTCAGCACAAAGGTCGTTAGTGCCTATCATCAAGACATCAACACCCTCAACTGCTGCAATGGCCTCTGCATTGTCGATAGCCTCAGGTGTCTCAAGCATAACTATAACAAGAGTGTTTTGATTAAGCTGCTGAGCGAGATCACCTCCCGGCATTTGCTTCATGCCGAATTGGGGCAGGTTATTGCTCATAGAGCGTTTGCCGATAGGCGGATATTTTGCTGCGCACACAATTGCCTTCGCTTGATCTACATTATCGACGTGTGGCGCGATAATACCTTGTGCACCACCATCTAAGACACGAGCGATGTGGAAGTGTTGATGGCCTGGTATGCGAACGATTGGTGTGACGCCAGTATTAAGGCACGTCGATGCAATTTGGCAAGTCAAGTCAACGTCGAATGTCCCATGTTCCATATCGATAAATAACCAATCGAAATTGCATGTTTTAGCAATCATGCCGGCGTTTACAGTACGTCCCACGCGCAGACCAAAGCAGAAAGCAATCTTGCCATCCGCAAGTTTATTTTTCGTGGTATTTGAAATAAGAGACATGGTTCCCGCCTTTAAATCCGAACATTACTGAGGAAATGAGAGCGCTTATTCGCTCCTGCTGTCATGAAGCCGAGATCACCGCCGGAGTTAATAAATCGGCATCCCATATTAATATATCGAGTGGCATTTTCTTCGTCATAAATACCGCCCATTCCGGCGAATTTTCCGTTTTTTTTGCAGGCGTCAGTCATGATTTTGTAGCATTCGATCAATTTGTTATGGTCATACTGACCGGGTATCCCCATGTCGGCCGAGAGATCATTTGATCCTATGTGCAGAACATCGACTCCCTCGATTGCGGCGATATCGTCGGCCAATTGAATGGCATCCCAAGTTTCAAGCATTATAACCACAAGGGTATTTTCATTACAGAGTCTCATGGTGTCTGCAAGACTATATTTTGAATAAGATAGCTGGGGGACTGGGCCAGGCGAGGATCGGTGTCCAATAGGTGGGAACTTGCACCAGTCTACCGCAGCTTTGGCTTCCTCCACAGAGTCAACGTGCGGGATTATTACCCCTTGTGCCCCTCCATCAAGTATTCGGCTAGCGTGAAAATGCTGCTTGCCTGGGACCCGTACTATCGGTGAGCAACCCACATCAAGCGCTGACATGCACATCTGGCTAACCATATCAATATCATACGTTGCATGTTCCATGTCCGGTTTGATCCAATCATAACCGCAGGCAGAAGCAATCTTAGAAACGTCTGGCGTGCGCAGATAATTGACGCTGAAGCCAAGCCCCATTTTGCCAGCAATAAGCTTTTGTTTTAGAGTATTTTGTTTTACTGCCATCATCTACCCCCTTAGATCGTCCAGTCTTCTATCTTCGTGTCTGAATAAACAAAATGCAAGTACACGACGTATTTTCCATCAACATTGAAGGGTTTTATCTTTTAGTTTGTTGGGTCTTGCCAAAAGTTCATTGATGGATATCCTTAAACAACCCAGTGTTTAAAAGTCTCTATAAATGCACCGGTTATAGGTGATAAAAATATCAGATATTTATGTGGTAGACATTGAAATTTTTTACCGATTAATCGCTTGGGTTAATTCCGGCCGCTTGAATAAATTGTTAACGCAACGATAGTCATTTATTTTTTGAGTTGGGTCATCTGAGGATTTGGCGTTAGAAATACTCGATAAAAACCTGGGGATGTTATGAATTTATGTTCAATTTATGTTTCTTGCGCCATTAATTTTCTTGCAACCAGATGAAAATTGTCTTTGCTAAAAGGCTATTATGAACATGGCATCAACCTGTCGTCTCTACTTGATCACACCGCCAAAAATTCTTTTGCCGGCGTATTCAAATGCACTTAAAGAGGCACTTGATGGTGGTGATGTTGCCTGTCTACAAATTCGACTGAAGCATGTGGAAGACGATGAAATCAGAAAAATAACGGAGTCGCTTCAGACCATCGTACAAAGCTATGATGTGGCCGTAATTATGAATGATCGGCCGGATCTCGCTGCCGAATTAGGGTGTGACGGCGTTCACGTGGGCCAAGAGGATACCTCTTATGTGGAGGCACGTTCAATTGTAGGTGAAGAAAAAATTGTGGGTGTAACGTGCAAGAAATCCCGGCATTTAGCTATTGAAGCAGCAAATGATGGAGCAGACTACGTAGCGTTCGGCGGATTTTTCCACTCATCAACAAAAGAGTCTGAAAAAACCGAACGCGCAGACCCAGAGATTCTATCATGGTGGACGCAAACTACGAATGTCCCATGTGTCGCGATTGGTGGCATCACAGTTGATAATTGCAAAGTGTTAGTCAAGTCTGGTGCTGACATGGTTTGTGTTATTTCAGGTGTTTGGGATTATCCGACGGGCCCAGCAGCTGCTGTCCGTGATTTTAATAGAGTTTTTGTTAGTTGATAACAGCACTTTTATTTAAACGTGCTGTTGCTAGTCGTGAGATGACAGGCTATATCGTGGCGCCTTACTAACATTCGTAATGGTGCAGTTATGAAGATTGATGGAAATGAAATTCGACCCGGTAACGTTATAGAGCACCAAGGGCGACTGTGGCGAGCAATTAAAACCCAGCATGTAAAGCCGGGAAAAGGTGGAGCTTTCTTGCAGGTAGAGCTCAAAGAGCTTCGTGATGGCACGAAACTCAACGAACGGTTTCGTTCCTCAGAGACAGTGGAGCGTGTGAGGCTAGATCAAAATGATTTTCAGTTTTTATACGCTGATGGAGATGCCTTCACTTTCATGGATAACGAAACGTACGAACAAGTCACCTTGGATAAGCAGATTATTGGCCAAGAATCTATCGCATATTTGCAAGATGGCATGACTGTAAGCATCGAGAGTTTCGAAGGATCAGCCATAAGTGTAAGTCTTCCTGACACTGTTGTTTTAACGGTTACCGAGGCAGACGCGGTTGTCAAAGGCCAAACAGCGTCCTCTTCATACAAGCCAGCAGTTTTAGAAAATGGGGTGCGCACTTCCGTCCCCCCTCATATTGAAACTGGGACACGCATAGTAGTAAACACCGAGGATGGCTCCTATGCGGAGCGTGCGAAAGATTAAATGGCGAGCCGTACACCCTTGATTAATGTCATGGTTAGAGCGGCTGAACGCGCAGGCCGGGCATTGATCCGTGATTTTGGTGAGGTTGAGCAGTTACAAGTCAGCCGAAAAGGGCCGGCTGATTTTGTTTCTAACGCAGACTTAAAGGCGGAGAAAATTGTCCGTTATGAGCTTTCGAAAGCGCGCCCAGACTACGGTTTTTTAATGGAGGAAGGAGGTTTCGTGCATGGAAAAGATAACAGCAATATGTGGGTTATTGACCCTCTCGATGGAACTTCAAATTTTCTTCATGGTTTGCCACACTTTTGCGTGTCTGTTGGATTGAAGCGTGACGGTGAGGCCTACGCAGGAGTTATCTTTGATCCGGTGAAAGATGAGGTTTTTTGGGCTGAACGCAATCTGGGTTCTTACCTGAATGATCGTAGGATTAGAGTCTCCTACAGACCACGTTTAGAAGAGGCTTTACTTGCAACCGGCATCCCATTTGCTTTGCACGAAGGCACTGAGGCGGGCTCAAAATTCGTCAGCCAGCTCGAATCAGTAATGTATAGAACTGCGGGCGTGCGTCGTTTTGGCTCTGCAGCACTTGACTTGGCTTATGTTGCGGCTGGCCGATATGAGGGGTTTTGGGAGAATGGATTAAACCCTTGGGACGTCGCCGCTGGTATTGTTATAGTCCGTGAGGCTGGCGGATTTGTAAGTGAAATCAATGGGAAACGCTATGAATTGGGGGCTAAGGATATCCTCGCCACAAATGACAGCCTTCATCAAAAACTGCAGTCAGTTTTAAGTAGTGCGTCTCAGTAAACTTTTATCATTTTCTATATTATGAGCAGTTGTCTGGTAGGCCCAGGCTAGGGTATGGTTAAGAACATTGAAAACTGCCAGTGCTTTTTAGAAGCAGCATTGCTCTGTTTAGGCGGTATATGGGTGCTACGCGTTACGCGAGTATAAATAATATGCGAATTACAGTCTTTGCCCGAATCAACGGATATTCTTGTGAATTGACTGGTGTATTTTTGGCGTTTGTATTTTTTATCGCATTCATGATTAATCAGGCCAAATGTCAGACCACTGTAACGCCGAATGTGATAGTAGATGAGTCTGTCCTTGATGAGCTGGGACCAAGATTCAATTTGCCTAGCATGATGAGACGCGGAGAGCGCAATTATCCGCCGCCTAGGAGGTATCAGCGGCGTTATGATCCGAGGCTATCAGGGCAGCCCAGCAGACTCTTGCCAGCGCCCGCCCGCCCGCCGCGTTCTCGTGTTACGGCGCCAGGGGCTGCATCTCGGCCAAAGCTTGTGCGCCCATCGGGCCGACCGCTCGCGCCACCGAAACAAAAGTTGGGCAAGGGTCCGGGTCTGCTCGGTCAAGTAAGGCAAAGCGAAGTGGACAATTTGGATCGAAAAAATGAGTCGTCGAGGACAGCAGTGTCTGCACCACCGCCTTTGCCGACGAAGGCACCGGAGCCAGCGGCGTTGGGATCCCAGGCTAAAATTGTTCCGGCATTACCAAAAACAGTGCAAACCGAGAATCCGGATGCTCTTGTCGCACCAGCGGTGCCGCCCGAGCCACAAAGCTCTGTGAAAACGATTCCTTCGCCCCCCCTACCTAGCGCAGGTCAGTCAAAAATTAAAATTCCATCACCACCAGGTGTAAAGATGCCAAAGACTGAAGCACCAAAGGTATTGCCATCTACCTCTAACACGGAAGCAAAAGTTCCAATCGTACCGCCACCGCCAGCCATAACGGCACCGCCCGCAAAGGGTATTCCAAAGGCTACAGAAATTCCAAAAGTGAGTTCTCTCTCGCCAGATCAGCCTTCTGCCGAGGGTAGCGTTGATGGTGGAAAAGTAACAGTGTTCTTTGCTCCAAAATCAACAGATATTCCGCCGGGAACAGAACCATTTTTCAAGAAAATGGTTAACCAAGTGAAGGCCGACAAATCGTTACGCTTACAATTAAGGGGGTACGCTGGCAGCGCGGAAGGCTCGGTAAGTCAGGCCCGCCGCGTATCCTTGTTCAGAGCACTTTCAGTCCGTACTTATTTGATGAAGCGCGGCGTTCGCAGCACTCGAATGGATATTCGCGCGTTGGGCAATAAAGTTGAAAAGGGAAATCCGGACCGGGTAGACGTAGAGATCAAGAAGTGAATAGCAATCGCTATTTCATAGCGAAAACGCGAAAATTAAAGCTTGAAAGGCGTAGACAAGAGAATGACGCGGCCAACAAGATATCTTCTACGCATGGCGCTTTTTTTGATTTTTGGGGGTATCGGCATAGGATTGCTTGCCCCAACCTTGACAACGGCTTTCCTTGCCAATCCCGTTCTTAACGGCATCATTGTTTTTGCCCTTTCAATTGGAATTGCTCAAAGCTTCCGCAGTACTGCAATGCTTCGCCGTGAGATTATATGGATTGAAAATTTCCAACGTGACGGATTAGCAAAAACTTCGGTTCCAGAGCCGATTTTATTAGCGTCGATGGCCAGTATGTTAGGTGAACGCCAGGAAGGACGGTTAAGCTTGTCCACCATGGCGTTACGAACTCTTCTTGATGGAATCGCAGCAAGGCTTGATGAAATCAGGGAGACGTCGAGATATATGATCGGGTTATTGGTATTTCTTGGGTTGCTCGGCACATTCTGGGGCCTGCTTCAGACCATCGACTCAGTAAGCGAGGTTATAGGTGGGCTTTCAGTGGGCAGTGAGAACACCGAGAAATTTTTTGAAAATTTACGATTGGGTCTTAAAGCACCGCTTGCCGGCATGGGAACTGCATTTAGTTCCTCGCTTTTCGGTTTGGCTGGATCGCTAATATTAGGATTTCTAGCCCTGCAGGCAGGTCAGGCTCATAATCGTTTTTATAACGAGCTAGAGGATTGGCTTTCTGGACAAACCCGACTTGGGTCCGGTCTTCTCGGTGCTGAGGGAGATCAATCGGTGCCGGCCTTTGTGCAAGCCTTATTAGAACAAACTGCTGATAGCCTTGAAAGTTTGCAGCGTAGTCTACAGAAGGGAGAGGCCAGCCGTCTCGAGGCTAACAAGAAAATAATCGAAATGGCGGATGCGCTCGTCAGTTTTGGAGAAATAATGAAGATTGAGCGCCAAACGATGCTTAAGCTTGCCGAGGGCCAACAAAAGCTAGTACCTGTGCTAGAGAAGCTCGGGAATTCGGGGTTCTCAGCGCCAAGTAGTGACACATCCGGCATGGATATTGATTACAAGGCTGTCGAATCCAATTTGGCGAGGATTGCCGGGGACTTAGAAAGTGGGCGTGCCGAAACAATTGCAGAAATACGTTCGGAGATTCGCCTTCTGGCGCGCACCCTTGCGGCTCTTTCTAAGGGCGAGAAATAGGGTAACGTCATGGCCTTGGTACGCCGACATCGAACTAACCCTGATATCTGGCCGGGCTTTGTCGATGCACTAGCAACGCTGCTGATGGTTATAATATTTTTATTGATGATATTCGCAGTTTCCCAATTCTATCTAAGTGACGCATTAGTTGGTCGCGATAAGGCTTTGGAATCACTCAATACCAAAATGGGTGAGTTAGCCGACCTTCTTGATTTTGAACAAAAGACAAAAGCATCATTACTTTCTGAGAAACTATCATTGAGTGCAAAACTTGAGAGTTCTATTTCACGAGAGGAAGCGCTAGCTTCTGAACTTGCGGCTACTAAACTCGAATTAGAAAAAAGCGAAACGGAACGGGCTGTATTAAAAGGTGAAATAAGGGTCTCGCGTGACAATATTATTGTGTTGAAACAAGATTTGGTGGCACTTGAGACGCTGAAGAAAAAATTTGAACAAGATGCCGCGAAACTTCAGCTTAATCTCAGTAAAAGAACAACATCGCTTAATGAGCAAAAGAAAATTTCTGAGGCCACCAAAGCACAGCTTGCTCTATTAAACCAGCAAATGAGCGCACTTCGTATTGAGCTTCTCAATATCAAAAAGGCATTAGAGATTTCTGAGAGGAAAGATAAGGATGCTCAGATAAAAATAGCCAACCTTGGCAAACGTCTCAACGCAGCATTGGCAAGCAAGGTGCATCAGCTGGCTCGTTATAGATCAAAATTTTTCGGTCGCCTGCGAGATGTTCTTGGTGATCGACGAGATGTACAAATTGTTGGTGATCGATTCGTTTTTCAGTCAGAAGTTCTGTTTACCAGTGGCTCTGCAGTTATTGGCAACAAGGGTAAGGATAAGTTAAGGCAGTTTGGTAGAACTTTGAAAGAGATAGCGAGCAAAGTACCGGACGATATAGACTGGATTCTTCGGGTTGATGGGCATACAGATCAAAGGCCCATCCGTACTATTGAGTTTCCTTCAAACTGGGAGCTTTCTGCTGCAAGGGCAATTTCGGTTGTGAAATTTTTACGCAAGCAGGGACTGCCCGCCAAACGTTTTGCCGCAACTGGATTTGCTGCCTCATATCCTCTAGACAATCGCAGTGACGAAATTGCTTACCGCCGTAATCGGCGTATCGAAATGAAATTTGATCAACGCTAAGATGCGTGCGGCATGGGTTATCTTTAAAAAGGTTAAGTTTTATTTTAATAAGTTAAAACAACTAGAAATAAATGGTATTACGTATGGCTCCATCCTTTTCATTGTGATGTGATTTCTTCAGAGTTGTGCAAACTTTTCTTTTCGACGTCTTGTGTCCTCAGATCGAACAATCTAGAGAGTGCTTTAGAATAGCAAGTCTCAGGCTTAGGACATCTCCCATTACTGAAGGTTGTGTGCTATTACAAAAATTGCCGTCTTAGAAANGGATGAATATTTGGGCAATNAAGNGTTGGAGTTNAGACCCTAGGGGGCTGAGGTGCNGGGGAGGGTTTAATTTNGCCGAGNCGATTGATACTGAAGCCTCCTCAGTGCTCGATTTTGGTTTAACNAAAAATCAGTCATTTGTATTCGTTCCCAACACTTTGAGCAGTACCAATTTTTAGTCGATGCTAAATATGTTGGTACACTTGTAGGAATGAGCAGAAGACCAATTAAAAAGTAAGGGGGGGGGAAATGTCTGAAATTACCGAAAAAGCCAAAGCTGGCTTAGTGCTGCGTTCGTTATTATTCGTACCGGTAAACATAGATAAGTATGTTGAGAAGGCTCATACCCGAGCTGCTGATGCTATAATTTTAGACTTNGAAGATAGCATAGCTTCCTCTGAAAAGGNTGTGGCGCGCACCCTTGTAACTGATGCAGCAAAACTTGTTAGCAGAAAGGGCGCTGATGTTTTTGTTCGCATAAACAGTCCGTTACGGCTTGCCATACCTGATCTTGAGGCCGTTATTGGTCACGGGATAACTGGAATTACATTACCTAAATGTGATGGTCCTGGTCACGTTCGGTTGATTGCGGAAGCAATTTCGGAATTGGAAGCAGAACGTGGTATGGATGTGGGTTCGACNATAATGAGTGTTCGCATTGAAACCGCCGAAGCTTACTTCAAAATGCCAGAAATCGCTAAATCACACGAGCGCATCGCAGGTTTTGGATTAGGCAGTGAGGATTTTACCCTTTCCATAGGTGTGGAGCCTTCGACTGAGACACTTTTGTTTCCAAAACAGCAATCAATAATAGCGGCGCGAGCGGCNGGCGTTTTGCCCATGGGTTTGGTCAGTTCGGGGGCTGATTACACGAGGCTTGATGAAATGCGGGAGATCGTAAAAAAATCCCGTCGTTTTGGCTTCGCAGGATCATCATGTATTCATCCCGCTGTAGTTCCTATCCTTAATCAAGAGTTCACNCCTAATGAAGGAGAGATTGCAAAGGCTCGGGTAATAATTGACGAGTTTCAAAAGGCAATTGACGNAGGTCGNGCGTCACTTGAGGTTGATGGAAAGATGGTCGATTANCCGGTTGTCTACCGCGCTCAGAATTTGATTAAAATTGCAGATAATATCGCTAAAAAAGAGGCGGCTATTGAGGCGAATTGAAAAATAAAGTTTGATTGGGCCCTACGTTGAGAGGATTCGTTTGGTTTTAGCTCAATTCTATGGTCTTTAAAGTCATCTAAATATACACATCGTGCGTTTGGGACTAGCGCAAGCAACAGAATATATTATTATGGAGGTTGTCGGAAACATGCGTATATTTGCAAAGGGTAAGGGGGACGCTTATGGCGGCAAAGAAAAAAACTATTTGGCAGGATAAGCTATATCAAACACTCAAAAAAGACCTTGGNGTGACCCAGTTTGCTTACGTGCCCGATGCGGGGCACAAAGCTATTATAGATAATTCTTTGAGTGACAAGGATGTTCATTCCATTGCCTTGTCAACTGAGGAGGAGGGNGTCGGNGTTGCCGTAGGTGCTTGGCTTGGCGGAGAGCGTGCTGCACTTTGTGTTCAGTCTAGCGGTGTAGGAAACTGCGTGAACTTTTTTAGTTTAAATACTAATGGCCGTATCCCGCTATTAATGCTCGTCTCGATGCGGGGTGACTTTGGCGAAGCTAATCCCTGGCAGGTTCCCATGGGTCAAGCGGTTAAACCGGTTTGTGAGGCTTGTGGTCTGACCGTTCTCACGTGTGATTACGAGAATGAGGTAGTCCCCACTGTCCAGGCGGCAGGTGCTATGGCATTTCGGTCTAATCAGCCAATGGCTGTCTTACTCACGCAGAAGCTCCTTGGTGCAAAAAAATTTGCTTAGAAGGGTCAAAAAAAATGGCAAAAAAGATCACAAAGAAACATGTAAGTAAACCTAATGCCAAATTAAAGGCTGGGGAACTTGAACGTCGCAAAGCAACGAAAGCTATACTCGGTGACACCGACGATTTTCTCATCGTGACCGGGCTNGCAGGAGCTAAAGACGATGTTCTAAATGCAACTGGAGCTAATCCAAGCAATGTCTTTCCACTTAGTGGTGCGATGGGTGCAGCTTGTAGTATTGGACTGGGGTTGGCTTTAGCACAGCCAGATAAGACTGTGCTCGTTGTTACTGGGGAGGGAGAGCTTCTTATGAATGTTGGTACGTTAGCAGCAATAGGTGCAATGGAAGTTCCCAATCTACGCATTTTATGTATCGATAACCAGCGGTACGGGGAGACTGGATGGCAACCGAGCCATACTCTTCGCGGTGTAGACTTGGCGAAAATGGCAGAGGGCGCCAATATAAAATCCGTTCGAACTGTTACAAAACAAAGTCAATTTAAGGAGGCACGTGAATTACTACGTAACGCNAATAGCAGCACGTTTATTTTACTTAAAGTTGCCGCTACTGATCCTGGAAAATTAGAAATGCCAGCTGAACGTGATGCTTCGGTTTGGAAAACACGTTTTCGGGATGCGCTTGGGGTGGCGTAGGATTAGATTATTCACGAATTAAGGCACGCAAGCCCGTAATTGTAGCAAGCAACCATTCGCTTTCTAAAATACGTCGCGAGACGGAATGGTGGTCAAAAAGGTCGTTCACCCTTCACCATTATTCGGAAGAGCCGTCGTCGCTGGCTGCGCCAATCATAATCATCATTCGCTTGATGTAAGATGCTTCGGTTGTCCCAAATTAAAAAATCGCCAACATTCCATTTGTGACGATAATGAAAGTCNGGTTGGAATAGATGGTCATGCAAATCATCAAGAATTTTGTTGCTTTCTTCCTGGGTAAGTCCATCAACTGACTCAACCCGGATAGGATTTAGAAAAATTGATTTGCAACCATTTGCCGGATGAGTACGCACTATTGGGTGTTTNGTNTGTTCACCAAATTTCTCCACCTGGTCTTGAGAGCGCTTAATTAATTTACGNGGTGACCTGCTGCTTTCATAGACGTGAATAGCTTTAAGCTGGCTTATTTGCTGTTTCGTTCTGCTAGGCAGTGCTTCATATGCTGCCCGAGTTGACATGAAGTCGGTGTCTCCCCCACCTTTTGGGATTTCAAGGGCGAGAAGCATCGTGCCGGCCGGAGGACACTCGAAATAGGAAGCGTCTGTATGCCATGAGGTGCCACGTATTTTCCGTTTGCCACTGCCAACCGTATCGCCATCTTGATGAGTTAGAAGACCAATGTCGGGATAATCTGGATGGTTGAATTGTCCGTAGAGCTGTTCGAAGGGATCGCCAAAAATACGGCCTGCCTTAAGAAAATCCAGTGGAGCAAGGTTCTGATTACGAATACATAATACCAGATATTCAGCCCAATAAGCATTAAGCTCTTCTATGGTTTCCGCGGTGAGGTCGTCCGCCAGGTTGATGCCGGTAATTTCGGCGCCTAAGGGCGCGTCAAAGGGCGTTAATTTCATTTTTTTCTCCTAACGAAATCCACCACCGCCAGAAATCCTGATTGTATCGGCGGTGATATAAGGGCATGCATCAGAACAGAGGAATAGCACCACTTCGGCAATTTCTTCTGGATCGGCCATGCGGCCAATGGGAATATCATTGGTCATCGACTTTTTTAAATCATTTGATGAAATATCTTGAAAATGGGTATCAGCAGCTGCTGGCGAAATTGAAACGCAGCGTATATTTTCTTTTACAAACTCACGCGCAACTCCCATTGTCATAGTAACGACTGCACCCTTAGCTGAAGCGTAATGGATTGAGTGACCGCCCCCTCCCCGGATGTAAGACATTGAGGCTGTGTTCACGATGACTCCGCTGCCGCGTTCGAGCATGTGTGGTAAAATAGCCTGCATGCCGTAGAACACACCTTTGACATTAAGGTCGTAGGCTTTCTCAAATAAATCATCATCGATATCTAGAAACTTGGAGCGCTTTATTGCAGATCCTGCATTGTTGAATTGAAAATCAATGTTTCCGAAATGTTTTATGCCGGCGGCAACCGCTGCCTCTACTGTTGCTCGGTTGGTAACGTCGCATGATATGGCAAGGCCTTTACCTCCCCTCTGGTTCACCTGGTAAGAAACTTTGTTAGCGCCTTCGATATCAATGTCAGCACAGATCACGTTAGCGCCCTCGCGAGCAAAGATATAAGCGGTTGCTTCGCCGATGCCACTGGCTGCGCCGGTCAAAAAAAGGGTTTTTTTTACAAAAAAATCTGGTGTTTTTGGCATTAAAATTTCTCCCCTCTATGCTTTCGATCCTCCTGTTAAGTATAGCGTATCAGCATTAATAAATTCACAAGCATCAGAACATGTAAATAGCACCATTTCCCCTATTTCATCAGGTGTGCCCATACGTTTCATCGGATTTCCCTCAATTGAAGCATCAAGCATTTCTTTACTTGAAATATCTTGGAAAGGGGTATCAACTGCGGAGGGTGACAATGAAAGACATCGCACGCCTCTGCTTGCAAACTCGCGGCCCACGCCAATTGTCAGGGTGTGCACTGCACCCTTTGCCGATGCGTAGTGAGGAGATTTGGCCGCACCGCCAGTGCGAGTGGCATTGCTAGCCATATTAACAATCACGCCCTTTCCCTCCCTCAACATGTGCGGAATAACAACTTGCATGCATAAAAAGGTTCCCTTTACGTTCAAATCATATGTCTGGTCCCACAGATCTTCATCAATCTCTAAAAACTTTGCACGTTTTATTGCTGAGCCGGCTGAATTAAAGAGGAAGTTAATCTTTCCGAACTTTTCGAGTCCTACAGAAACCGCTTTTTCAACGCTGCTGCGGTCGGTTACGTCACAGTGAATACCTACTCCATTTCCTCCGGCTTGAATAACGTGATCGGCAATCGAAATTGCGCCTTTCTCATCTATATCTGTGGCCACTACGTTAGAACCTTCTCTGGCAAAAATCATAGCTGTTGATTTCCCTATGCCACTTGCAGCGCCTGTAATGAAGATTGTTTTATTTTTGAAATAATTTGGTGTTTTTGGCACTTATAATCCTCCTATTTGTTTACTAGCCGTTTACAGGAAACTAAGCTTTAGTTCTATCCCTAGACACTTTCAGACTTTTAGGAAAGATTAACAAGGAGCAGGAGAAATATATGAGTATAGGCGTTGGTTTTGGAATTGCGGATTTTCCCTTCTCATCCGCTACAGCATTCTGGGAGTGGGTCGCGCTTTGCGAGGAAAGTGGGGTAGATTCAATATGGCAGACAGATCGTCTCGTTTCTAAAGTACCTTACCTTGAATCACTTTCTGCTCTTGCAGCTATTGCCGGTGCGACTCAGAGAATAAAATTTGGGATGAATATTTGTTCGGTCGCATTACGAGATCCGCTTGTTACGGCTAAGCAATGCGCAACTATTGACTATCTGAGCGATGGACGTCTACTGCCAGCATTTGGAATTGGAAGCAAAGATGCTGCCGATTGGGCAGCCACCGGACGTGTTTTCAAAGGTATTGGACAGAAAGTGGACGAGTCGTTGGAAATAATTTCGCGGCTTTGGTCAGAGGAAGAGGTAAGTTTTGAAGGAGTTCACTACAAGTATAAAAATGCGTGCATTGAACCTAAACCAGTTCAAAGAAAACTTCCTATTTGGATTGGCGGCTCATCACGGCCTGCAATTAAACGAACAGCACGTTTTGGTAGTGGCTGGCAAGCAGGTCGAGAAACTCCGGCAGAAGTTAAGCCAGTGATAGATGAGATCAAGAAAGAGGTTGAACTCGCTGGTCGCAGTATTGATTACGATCATTATGGTGCGGGTTTCTTCTTTCGGTTTGGTAATTGGGAGGAGCCTTCCGTTAAAAGTAAGGCGGCTATGTATTTTAAACGAGCTCCAAAAGTCAACCCGACCGCTAGTTGGGCGGTTGGAAATTCTGATGACATACTGAAACGTATTCAAGAGTATATAAATTCTGGAGTTTGTAAGTTTGTGTTGCGGCCAATTGGGGATAGCGATGGAGAATTGATGGCACAGACGTTGCGGCTTATTGAAGAGGTGATACCGGATGTCAGCACTTTGAGGCCGATGCTTTAGACGGTGATCATTACGAGAGCTAAAACTAAAGTGCATATTCTGAACCAAAAAAATTACGGTGTACGACATTATCTTAAGGATAAAAATCAACGGCACTACTTTGAATTTGTTCGCTCTTGTGCTCCAACTTATTTACGCCAAATTTAGGTTGCAAATTAGGTATTGTTTAATTTAAAACACCGGCTAACGGTGGAGTAAGTGAAATGAAAAACGATATACATCCTGACTATCATGAAATTGTTGTAGAAATGACGGATGGGACAACTTACAAGACTAGGTCGACTTGGGGAAATCCCGGTGACACGCTAAAACTTGAGATTGATGCAAGTTCCCATCCAGCCTGGACTGGAGTGCATCGCTTAGTTGATAGCGGTGGCCAACTCGCTAAGTTTAATAAGCGCTTCGAAAGCTTCGGCTTAAAGGGTTGATTTAATCAGCTGAGGATAAGTGTAGAAACCTTGGCTGGCTTTTCGTACTTGAATTTTCTCATATCGTGCATACATAACAGGTAACAATCGCTACAACTTGTGGGATTGTCACTTTCTTAAACAGGTGTGTGGCTCTTAGCGCACACCATTAACATTGCCGCTTTTTTTACAAGGGCATTAGGAGAATACAATTATGCGTTATGATTTTTCACCACTTTTTAGAAGTACGGTAGGGTTTGATCGTTTGTTCAACATGATAGGTGACCTAGAGAACGAGCAGACACAAAGCTACCCACCATATAACATTGAGAAGCTGTCAGACGATGCTTACAGGATAACCATCGCAGTTGCCGGTTTTAAGATACAAGATCTTGAAATCGAGGCGCAGGAGAATCAGTTACTGGTATCAGGTCGCGTCGGAGAAAAACGCAATGATGAGCCTAGCGTTGACACCACAATAGTGTATAGAGGAATAGCCGAAAGAGCATTTGAACGGCGGTTCAGCCTTGCAGATCACGTAAAAGTTACTGGTGCAGATTTAGCCGATGGACTTTTACACATCGAGCTCGAGAGAGAGATTCCAGAAAGTTTGAAGCCACGTCAGATTCCTATCGGGAATGGTGTGCAGGAACAAAAAAAACTTAAAACTGAAGCCGCTTGAGGTTCTACATTNTGAAAGCGGCATACCCCTTGTGGGCATGCCGCTTTCACGTAATTAATATCTAGGTGATTAGTTTATTTAATTCCCCGCGGAATGCGTCTGGCACAGTCTTAGGCCTGCGGGTTTTTCGGTCGACATACACGTGTACAAAATGTCCAAGTGCCGCCAAAGACCCATCTGAATGTCGAAACAAAGCCACTTGGTAGGTGACGCTAGAGTTTCCTATTCGCATCACACGAATACCGGCTTCAACTATATCGGGATGCTGTATCTCTTTAAAAAATTTACAACCGGTTTCTGCTACCACGCCAAATACCGAGGCAGTGTTAGGGTTTAGCATTACTTTTTTAACTAGGTGCATATTTACTGCCGTATCGATATAGGAGTAATACTCGACATTATTGACATGGCCATATACATCGCTATCCATCCAACGGGTTGGTATATCGACAAAAAACGAAAAATTTCTGCGACTTGGATATTCTTTTTCAGTCATGACATATTTGCTGTGTTGTGATTTGGCATAAACTGTGAGGCGTGAACATCAACATTATCGTCTAATATCTGAGTAAGGCTATTAACTTACTTGATAGATTCAGTTTGTGGAACTTTATAAGATAAGCGGTTGCTTTTATCATCTTATCACATCTACTCGGTAACTGTTTCGTTGCCTACAGCGATTTCTTCAGAAATACTTCAATTAAACTCACAAGTTGTTCCGGAACCTCTAATGGTAGCATATGACCTGCACCATCTATACTAGCGTGAGAGGAAAATCGAGCTGCGTCCACCAGTGGTGAAGCACCATTAAGCGGTGTCATTCGATCTTTAGTGCCAGAAATAAATAGTGTAGGGCAGAGCCATCTTTTAGCGTCACTTAGACACTTCAAATATTCATTACAGGCCTTCAGATCAATCACAAGGGTGCCCTTTAGTTTTGATGTAAAGTAGTCGGTAAGATGGTGCGGCCTTGTACCGGCACTCCATTTCTCTATTAGTTTCTGCGCTTGGCATTCATTTTCTGAGGCCATTTTTAGCAGATCAGGATGGACACAGAAATTTCTAGCAGTTGAACAGAGTATCAAGCTTTTTACTTTTGTTCCCATTGCTGCTGCGGCATATCCTGCTACTGCTGAGCCCAAAGAATGACCAATTAAGGCGAATTGATCAAAGTTTGAGCGTTCAAGGCGGGCTATTAACCATAATCCGAGACTGGGGATTGTAGTTAAGGGGCCGTCAGAACTATTCCCGTGGCCGGGCCAGTCCAATACGAGAGTTTTGAATGATTTTCTGGTGAGTTGTTCAGACACATTTTCCCATACCAAGTTATTCATACCCGCCCCGTGCAGAAAAACTAAAAGTATTCTCGTGTTGATATTTTTGTTTTTGGCAGCCATCGTGCTATTCAAATTTGATCTCGTCGAACTTAGTGACATCATCTCTGCATCTATAAAAAATATCAACTTAACTCAGTTGGCTCTCTGGTGATTTTAAAGGGAGCTTTTGTCGAACTGTCAGAAATTATCGCACATTAAGGTGCTTGCCCTTGCTTTTTTTAGGGGCTAGCGGCCACCGCTAAAGAGGGATACAAATTTACAAAAAAATCTAATCATTATTNATCTTTCATTCACCTTTTTTGCCAAAAAAGGTATCTGCCGTGGTGCGATGCGATTTTTTTGAAGCGATCTGAGCTTCGGCGCGCTCTATTTCCGTCTTCAGTTTATTTATATACGCGTTGAGATCCTCTATCGACATTACTTCNAGATCTTTCAATTCCTGTGGTTTGGCAAGTGGCTCAATATCGTCTGTGTCCATAACTTAGAACCCCAATTTGCAGGACCAAATTCATCCGCTGTTTTAGCGTCATTGGACTGATTAAGAAAGGCTCATATTTTTTTGAAAAGTATTAATAGAAAAATGCTCCATGGTGCTTGCAGGCAGGGCGCGTAAGCAGCATATTGTAAGAAGTGGATCTTAAATTTAAAACCGTCTAAATTGACGGTGTAAACTTCTTTGAGGGAGACACCAATGAACGCGCCATTGATGCCGAAGGCCACGGCCGTGTGGCTGGTGGATAATACTGCACTAAGTTTTGAGCAGATTGCTGATTTTTGCGGCCTTCACGCACTTGAGGTTCAGGCTATTGCTGATGACGAGGTGGCCATTGGCATGCAGGGGCACGATCCGATAGCAAGCGGGCAAGTTTTACGTGAGGAAATCAATCGTTGTGAGGATGATATAACAGCCCGTCTTGAGTTGCTGACTTCTGATACTCCGATCCCAGAAGCGCGTGCTAAGGGGCCTCGCTACACACCGCTTTCAAAGCGCCAAGAAAAGCCAGATGCTATAGCGTGGTTACTTCGGCATTATCCCGAATTATCAGATGCACAGGTCGGACGAATGATTGGGACGACAAAACCTACAATAAATGCTATTCGGGATCGCACTCATTGGAATGCGCCCAACCTAAGGCCGAGAAGCCCTGTCGAGATTGGCCTGTGTTCGATGGAAGAACTTGAGGAAAATTTAGGAACTGCTCGCAAGCGAGCTGCCCGTAAAGCTGAACGGGAACAGAAAGCTTTGGCAAAAAAATTACACGGTCTCAATGTTTCCGAGAGTGAGATCAATGATAAAGCAAATACTACCGAGACGNACGATGCTGTGTTGTCTGTCTGGCCTGCTGCGGCCAAAGATCGTTCATCATCCACGGAAGAGAAAACGTCGAGTTTAGCGGACTGGGTGAAAGTTGATCAATCGGGTGCCGACTAATTGGAATTGGGTTTTATTCAACTTCGTGCATAACCTATTTTTTCCAAGGCACTCTTTATTTCAGTTAATACTATTGGGTCTTCTATCGTTGCGGGAGGTTTATAATCTTCGCTGTTTGCAATTTTTTGCATTGTATTCCGCAGAATTTTGCCAGAACGCGTCTTCGGTAATCGTTCCACAATTGCTGCTGTCTTGAATGCTGCGACAGGTCCTATTGTTTCCCTGACAGATTGCCTGAGTTCCTGGATGATATCAGCATGAGATTTAGTAACGCCCATTTTCAAAACTGCGAAGCCCAGCGGTAACTGGCCCTTTAATTTGTCCGATACTCCTATTACTGCGGCTTCTGCAACGTCTTGGTGGTTGCATAATACCTCTTCAATGGCTCCGGTTGATAAGCGATGGCCTGCGACATTAATAACGTCATCAGTCCGTGCCATCACATAGATATATCCNTCCTCGTCAATGTGCCCGGCATCACCTGTTTGGTAATATCCTGGGAATTCGGCCATATATGCATCGACGTAACGTTTTTCAGCATTCCATAATGTTGGAAATCCGCTTGGCGGTAAGGGTAGCTTGACACAAATGGCTCCCATTTCCCCAGCTGCCAACTGTTTTCCTGACGGACTAAGAATTTGTATATCATACCCAGGCACAGCCTTGGTTGGTGAGCCAGGTTTAACTGGCAAATACTCTATGCCCATGCAATTTGCACCCATGGCCCATCCCGTCTCGGTTTGCCACCAATGGTCTATCACAGGCCGAGCGAGTTTTTCTTCTGCCCAATGGAGTGTGTCTGGATCTGTCCGCTCTCCCGCTAGAAATAGTGTTCGAAATTTTTCCAAGTTATAGTTTTTTATGAGTTCACCGTTGGGATCCTCTCGTTTTATTGCGCGGAAAGCTGTCGGTGCCGTAAATAATGCAGCCACATTATATTCAGAGATGACCCGCCAAAAAACGCCGGCATCTGGGGTCCCAACAGGTTTCCCTTCAAACATTAATGTCGTGCATCCATAAATTAACNGTGCATAAACGATGTAGGAGTGGCCAACTACCCAACCAATATCAGATGCTGCCCAAAATACGTCTGATTGATCGATATTATATATATTTTTCATTGACCAATTTAGGCCAACCATGTGGCCTCCATTATCCCGCACGACGCCTTTTGGCTGACCCGTTGTTCCGGAGGTGTAGAGAATATAGAGCGGGTCGGTCGCTTTCACGGGAACCCAATCTGCAGGTTTAGCTCGTGCCATGGCTTCATGCCAGTCAATGTCGCGCCCAGGTAGAGGGTCAACTAAATGCTCGTTNCTCTGAAGCAATATAACCTTTTCAATGCGGTGCGAGGCCAGCTNAATAGCCTCATTAACGATTGGCATATATTCCACTTTACGGTCGGGCTCGAGGCCACAAGTTGCTGTGACAATTAATTCAGCGGTACAATCATCAATTCGTGTTGCTAATTCGTGAGGNGCAAAGCCGCCAAAAACCACGGAATGTATAGCCCCCAAACGAGCGCAGCCAAGCATGGCCACTACAGCCTCTGGAACCATGGGCATGTATATGATTACTCGGTCACCCGCGGTTATATTTTGTTCATAAAGTACTCCAGCAAATTGNGTTACTTGATCCTGGAGTTCTCTATAAGAAATTAAACGTTTGGTTCCAGTCATNACGCTGTCGTAAATCAAAGCAATGCGATCACCGTGCCCAGCCGCCACGTGACGGTCAACAGCGTTGTAGCATGTGTTCGTTTCGGCACCTGGAAACCATCTGTAAAAAGGTGGCTGTGTATCGTCGAGCACTTTGTCCCAGCTCTTTGTCCAGTAAATACTTGNGGCCGCTTCGGCCCAAAAATCTTCAGGATTTTCGAGCGAGTACTTGTAAACGTCGTGATAGTTTTTTGGCATTCTTAAATCCNATCCCAATCNAAACGTCACCGATGAATACGGAGTAGTTTTTTTCCGTCAGGTTGATTAGCATAAAAGACCACGATTTTTATCTTAAATATGAACTGGCCCTATCTTTCTGGTTTCATTTCGATAATTTCAACCGACTTGCACAGGAATATTTTGAAAAAAATTCAAGATACTGCCTTGAGATGCTAAGCTTAAAGCTTTCTTAGTGGGGTTTAAAAATCAAACTACTTTCGTTATCCCACTCTCAGCGAAAGAATATATTTCAGCCCTACTAAAGCCACCTTCAGATAGAACCTCCACACTATGTTCTCCAAGTGCGGGCGCGTGCCGCTCTATCGAGCCAGGTGATTTTGAAAAGTGTGTAGGAATAGCGGTGCTCTTCAATTTTCCTTCCGTTGGGTGATTTTCCTCAACAATAAAATTAGTTGCTCTGAGATGCGGGTCATCGAGCAAATCTGACAAGTGATTTACCGGCATGCATGGTACGTCTACGGAGACTAATTTTTTTATGACTTCGTCACAAGTACAGCACCTTACTAAATCCGATGCAATTATATAAAGCTCAGATATATGCTCTGCCCGGTAAGTTGTGTCTGTAACCCTGCGGTCGTTGATCATGTCGTTGCGGTCGANGGCTGTGAAGAAGGATTGCCAATGCTTATCGGTGTAAGGCATCAGACTAATATAACCGTCCAAGGTTTTCATTGGTTTGCGTTCTGTTGCCAAGATCCTAGTATAGCCAAACCCGCTTTTGGGCGGATCGAATTTAGCCCCAAAGAAATGCTCAATCAGATTGAAGTGTACCATGTTTTCAAACATGGGCACTTCGACGATTTGTCCCTCGCCAGTTCGCTCTCGATGCAGCAGTGCAAAGGCTATTGCTTGAGTTACTGCCATTCCCGAGGTTTTGTCCGCAAGCAGTGCCGGCACATGTTGAGGTTCACCGCTAATAAATCCCATAATTGAGGATAAACCAGATACACCCTGTATTACATCATCATATGCAGGGCGATCAGCATAAGGGCCTTCGTTACCAAAACCGTAGCAACCGCAATAGATTATGTCAGGCTTAGCAGTCTGAAAGTCTGCGTAAGTTAGGCCCAGTCGAGCCATTGCCTTTGGTCGCATGGAATGGATAACTACATCTGCGCCCTTGGACAGCCGTAGTAATATGTCACGGCCTTTTTTTTTCTTAAGATCAAGTACCAAACTTCTTTTGTTACGGTTTGTATTCAGATACATGGCGCTCATGCCAATATTGCGTGCTGGTCCAATTTGACGTGTCACATCACCGTGTGGTGACTCAATTTTAATTACATCAGCTCCCATATCGCCTAATGTTTGGGTGGCAAATGGTCCCATAATAACTGAAGTAAGATCTAGTATTTGGTAGCCGTCTAGTGGTCCCGCCATAGCTGGATTTCCTGTCGAATTGAAATTCAATTGTGAGTGATGTCTGTCAAAATTAATCTACACTGAAAATTGAAGAACCTTTAGCTGCTGGGCCCTTCGGTTCATTTCCTAAATGTTATCATTATGCTTTATTGCCCGGCTAGTCTTGTGCGTTTCAGATTCTCACTGATTAAAAAAATTGAAAACCGCTGAGTCCCTATTTTTTGCACAAAACTCCCATCTCAGGAGATTAAACTTCAAGAGTTTGAATTTCTCCTAAAAACCATTCATTTAGGACGAAATTCTGCTCTTTTGTGACGTCTGCTACTCCATTTGCGATCGGTACCTGAACAATCCACATAATGCTGTGTTTTGAAGCACTGCACCTGAAACCTGTTACTTGGCAATAAGACGCGATAACGAANTTTAATAACTTAATAGCAAAAAAATTTTCCCAAAAACATGAAGGGAATTTCGTATGTTATTAGGTTTAGTGAGATTTTTATTCCAAAAACGATTAGTTTTGTGTGGTCAGTTACAACGTACAAAAACATTTTCTATCAAGTAAGGTCTTTAATCGCAAAGGATTGGGGTTTTTGACCAGCGCAATACCTGCGCCAAATCTCGCCCAGCATTTTACCAATATTATAGGTGAATTGNGATTGATTACAGAGTGGNGAACCCAACAATGCTGGTCTAAGACGTTGCCTAAAATCATCNAGACGTTGCCGGTTTTTACTCAATTCTGTGGCTATTTCTACATAGGATTGTTTAGATGATGTAGAAAAAGCTGGAACTCCGACCATCTTTAAAATCCACTCACCCGCGCGGGCACAGGGGCGGATCGACTCGTTATAACTGACTACCGGTATGCCCATAGAGAGNGCCTCAATTGTTGTAATGCCGCCTTGCTGAGGAAACCCATCTAAGGCGATATCAACCTCATTGTAGGTTTGTAAGTGGCCATAGTGGTCCGTTTTTCCCCGAAAATCTATTCGATCTTGTGCTATTCCCAACGAAATAAAGGGCTCGCTAAGACGTTTTATTGTCCAATCATCGATNATTGTGTCCTTGAATGTCATGGTCGAGTTCGGAATTACATTTAAAACGGAGGCAAATAGCTCAAGCGTTTTTCTCTGGAGTTTGACGGTACGATTAAGGTTACAAAATCGAATTAGCTCACTGGAGAGACAGGGTGCGGTGACTGTGTCAGGCATCCGCGACGGAGGACACCATATTATGCTTGAGCCATCAAAGAATATAATATTTTCAAGATACTTTTTTTCGGTCTCTCTGGGCACATATACGTCGTCAGCAATGAAATAATCCACCGCCTCAATTCCGGCTGAGGTGCCGAGNCCCGACCAGCATAGTATCAGAGGNGCGGGTTTTTCAGCATAAGTCATTAAACGATTCCCGGGCATGTGACCGGTAAAGTCAAATAAAACATCAATTTCATCGGAACGGATTCTATTAGCTAGTTCCATGTCATCGAGAACGAAAACATTACTGAATTCATCTGCTGACTCCCGAAAAAATTCTTCAACTTGTTGTTCTGGCGGTGATGACGAATATAGGATATAGCGGTCATTGCGTCCCGCTGGGCGCGCAAAAAAGGCCGCCATAGCGGCTTTTAATGAGTGACCGCTGGCAAAATCTCTTGAGACAAATCCCAAGTTGAGAGGTTTATCGATTATTTTTTCAGTTGCTGCTGGTGTTGATGCTGCGGTAATTGGAGCAGCAAACCGTCGATTGAATTCATGATAGGCTGCGAANGCNGACTCATCATCAAANCCGTTAAGATGCTGATGTAGTAACAACTCCTCAAAAGTTTTCCGCGAGGAGGGTTGATGATGAANAATGATATTGAAAATTTCTACCGCTTCATCGTGAAAGCCACGCAGCTGCATATGCTGTGCCATTACTAGAAGAATATCTTCAGGGTCTTCAATGAAGATTATAACATCTTGGATAGTACTTAAGATCGGCGCTATGTCGCCCTTGGGAGCAAGTGTTTCGAAAAGAAAATGCCAAACTAGACGCTGATTTGGTTCTGTCTGAAGGGATTCAATAAGCCAGGTAAGCGCTTCTTCATGTAATTGCTCGTCAATAAGCATTCGTGCACGTTGAACGGTTTCTTCGGAATGAGCTGGATTTAAAACTTGCATGTCAAGAAAACAAAATGATCCAAAATAAGCCTGCGATCAACAGGTATCAAACCCTTTTATAAAAATGTAGACCGGTGCTTGCCCCTAGCTCAGCGAGGTTTATAATAATGCGTTCGGGATTAAACGAGTAGAGGGGATATTTACATGCCCAAAAACCCCGTTGTTGGTATCATTATGGGAAGCCAATCAGATTGGGCGACAATGTCGAGCTCAGCTGAAACGTTAAGGGCTCTCGGTGTCTCAAACGAAAAACGTATTGTATCGGCACATCGTACCCCAAGGAGACTNGTTAATTACGCTGAGAGTGCGCGAGAGCGTGGATTGCAGGTGATAATTGCTGGAGCTGGTGGCGCGGCCCATTTACCTGGAATGATTGCATCTATGACCTCATTACCGGTTTTCGGTGTCCCTATAGAGAGCGCGACCTTAAAGGGAATGGATAGTCTGCTTTCAATTGTACAGATGCCGGCTGGAATACCAGTGGGAACCCTTGCTATCGGCCGGCCGGGTGCAATTAATGCTGCCCTTTTGGCTGCATCAGTTATTGCGTTGTATGACCAAGATGTTGCGGATGCCCTTGAAAAATGGCGGTTGGAGCAGTCAAATGCAGTTGGCGAAGAGCCCATAGATGAAAGCTGACAACAAAGCGATGATCAAACCCGGCTCTGTTATAGGCATTCTTGGTGGCGGTCAGCTCGGGCGAATGATTTCTATAGCCGCGGCTCGTCTTGGATATCGGTGTCACATTTTCTCAGATGTAACCGACTCACCTGCGGCTCGAGTTTCTGATGCCGTGACAGTNGCATCCTACACTGATTTTGAAAGCCTCCGATCTTTTGCGGCATCGGTGGATGTTGTGACAATGGAATTTGAAAACATTCCTGAGGAGCCTGTCCTATATCTTGAACAAAGAACGTTAGTGAGGCCTAGTCCGAAAGTATTGTCAGTTGCTCAAGATCGGTTAATCGAAAAAAANTTTATGAAATCAATCGGCGTTGAAACCACGCCGTATTTNCATGTTCAAACAGCTTCAGACCTAGTTGATGGAGTGTCAAAACTTGGCCTGCCATCTGTGCTCAAGACAACTCGCTTTGGTTACGACGGTAAAGGACAAATTCGTCTGCAGCGTGCCTCTGACGTAGGTGGGGCCTTTGCTAAATTAAAGGAACAGCAAGGAATTTTGGAGCGATGGGTGCCATTCGCACTTGAATTATCTGTGATTGTTGCGCGCGGTTCTGACGGAGAAATTATCTCTTACGGTCCTGTAGAGAATTGCCACGTAAACCATATTCTTGATACCACTATTGTTCCAGCTAGAATATCCCAAGGTGTGGCNNCAAAAGCGGAAAAGATAGCGCGGCAGGTAGCAGAAAAACTCAATGTAGTGGGTTTGTTAGCGGTAGAAATGTTTGTGACCGGTGATGGACAAGTACTTGTCAATGAAATAGCTCCTAGACCACATAATTCAGGCCATTGGACAATTGATGCTTGTAAAGTGTGCCAATTCCAACAACTTATACGTGCGATTTGTGGACTTCCGTTGGGATCCCCGGAACGTTTTTTTGATGCTGAGATGAAGAATTTGATNGGAGACGATGTAAAACGATGGGCAGATTTTATTATCAATCCAGATACCCGTTTACATCTCTACGGCAAATCAGAGATACGCGCAGGCAGAAAAATGGGACATGTAACGCAATTAAAGCCATTAACTAAAAAGCAGTTGAAAGTGTGAATCTGAATGGCGATGGAAAAAGAAACTACAGCGGATGAAGTAATACTTTACGACTACCCATTTTCTTACAATTGCCAAATCGTGCGGCTCGTATTGTGTGAGAAAGGTTTNCCAGGGAGAACTATTCGAGTCGACATTGGTCCCATGATGGAACAATTTAAGCCAAGCTTCATGAGGCTCAACCCAAGTGGTCAGGTGCCCGTGCTTCTGCATCAAAACAAGGTTGTAACACAGACATTAGAAATTTTGCATTATCTTGATCAGTACTTGCCTGGTACTCAGTTAATTCCATCAGGGGCAGAAAACCGTGCAGCAATGGAGAAGTGGGTTGCTATGGAGCGCGCATTTCCAGAAGCAGATTTTACTTATGGGCTGCTGGAGCAGAGCAGCGGGAAAATTGTTGTAAGGGACATGGAGCATCGTAAAAGGCTTATAGACAAATATATGGCTGTTAATCCAGATTTAGCCGATTGTTATAATGCAAAACTTCTGGCTGTTACGGATTGGCAAATGAGGTTGCGTGATCCAGNCATTGTGGATCGCCTAGTAAATCANATTCATAAAATGCTGGACGAGTTAGAGAGCCAGGTTGCCGGGCGAGATTTTATCGTGACCGAAAATTATACTCTTGCTGACGCAGTCTGGACTGCATTCTTGGCACGGCTGGAAATGGTAGGCTTTAAGAGAATGTGGTCATTTGGCGCGCGCCCCAATATTGAAGAGTACTATATACGTATGAAGCAACGCCCAAGTTTTGCGTGTGCCCCTATCCATCTCAGATCGTCTCCTTGGATAGTTATTGGGTCAGCCATCAAGGCGTTTAGACTGCAACTTAGTTTAGCTTTGGGGATCGGTCTTTCAGCGTTATTATTGATTTATGCTTTATTTTAAGGGCGCAATATTCGTGGAGAGCGCGGTATTTTTTTAATGAAAGAGCTTATTCTTTGCTTGATCTTAGGTATCTGCATAACGTTGTCTATTCGTCGATCTAAAAACCCCCAAGTTTCGTTGGTATCGCTAGATGTATCGTCTAGCCAATAAATGAGGGTTGCGCTATAAATACCTGCTAAAAGTCCGCGTTTGGAGTAGAAATTCCAGTCAGTAGAGCGGTCACCCGCAATGTACCAGATTGTATCGACTGTTCGAAAAAGACACCTTGCTGCCATTGGTGTATTTGCTGGTAAGGCAAGCATTGAACAAGCCCTTCGAATGGCTTCCCGGTGACCACCATTTTGTTTGAGCCTACATTTTATAGCTTTTGCAACTCGTTTTCTTACAGGTAAAGAGGATAAATCACCCGCGTCCCTCACCATATTCTTATCAGCCAGCTGGCTGTGATGCTCGATTGCATCCGTTGCAGAGACCGGAAATGCAAGCAATGCGCTTGCCTCATCAAGTCCACAATCTTTCGCCCCCCTCCGAAGTGCTTTCATGGTCCATCCGTCGAAGGGTATGTGTGACAAACTGGCGGCTATAATTTGGGTTCTGAGTGTTTCTAAGTCAGCTTCGTTATTCATTATTTTCTGCCGTTATGTTCGGATCTTATTCAGGAGTACCGTAACGCATTTCATCTCTGAACATAAGTAGCGAAAGGTCTTCCATTCTTTGTGGATATAATATTCCGTCTAAATGGTCGCATTCATGCTGCACCACACGAGCATGGAAATCGGTAGCAATGCGATCAATCTGTGATCCATCCGGTGCTGTTGCGCAATATCGGATTTCAGTGTAGCGGGGAACCTTGCCAATCAGGCCTGGCAGTGAAAGGCATCCTTCCCATCCTAATTGTTTCTTATTGCTTAAAGGCTCGATTGTGGGATTGATTAGCACTGTCAGGGGTATGTCCTTTTCATCAGTATTGTTCTCGCTTGCGTCATAGCTTACAAAAAAGACTACTATCCTTAAAGGAACATGGATTTGAGGCGCAGCAAGACCTGTGCCGTCAGCATCTTGCATAGTTTCAACCATATTTTTAATCAAATTCTGTACACGTGGCGCTGTTGGATCAATCACTTGTTCAGCAGTTTGCCGTAGAACAGGGTGCCCCATACGGGCAATTTTGTGTATAGCCATATAGGTAATATGCAAAAGTGAACTCATACAGTAAAGCCCTTGAAGCACAACATTCTAATATTACCTACTTGTTGTTCTTTCCGCTTCACAGGTCATTACTCCTATGATATAAGGCGCGCTTTCAGGTGGTCTTTGGTGCCTCCTGTGGCTTTAATCGCAATGATTAGAGCGTGTTGCAAATTGCAGGAGTAAGAAAAATAGTTCAAGTTGTCGTAAGAGACAATAACGTCGATCAGGCTCTAAAGGCGCTTAAGAAAAAAATGCAGCGTGAAGGTCTTTTCCGTGAAATGAAGTTGCGTCGCAGTTACGAAAAGCCTTCCGAGCGTCGTGCCCGAGAGAAAGCGGAGGCAGTACGGCGTCATCGGAAGCTTATGCGGAAGCGCCTGGAGCGTGAAGGGTATTAAACTTCTTTAATTCCTTAGTAACATTGTTTGCTGGTAACATATGGTGCTATTCACGTGTTTTAGAGCATTTGAACAGGTCGATCTATAATTGCCGTTATATTGGATTTTCGGTGTGGCAATCTGTTGCTGGCTGTAAGATTTTCATACTATGTCTTTTCCTAAGTTATTAATTTTGTTATGAAATTACCCTAGCACTGCTTTTTTCGGTATCGTGGCAAACATGGCACCCTGTCATCGGTCTATCACCAATAATAGCTTTGTGATAGCTATCTTCAACATTCAGGTGACGAATAACTTTGTACGTAAACTGCGTGGCTGACTAGGTAAATATAACGGCCAATCAACCTTACTGAATTTATCGCCTCTTTCCTAAATCAAGCTATTTAGTTTCATTTTCTCCACACCGCAATAATGAAATTAAATTGCGAACCGATGCTATACCCATGCAAAAATTGCATAGGTGCGTTGCAGCAATTTTGTTGGATTACAATATACCCAATGTATATATCTGTTGTGTGACAGCGTAATGTATGAAGGGATATTGTTTATGGCGTCTTCAAGACTAGGTATGAAACCTCGGCAATTTGTTGGTGTAAGAGTGTTACAAGCTATTGGTAGAGCCTTAGATGCTCGTGATACGTACCGCGAATTATCAGTTTTAAACGACGTAGAGCTCGCGAAACGCGGTCTTCATCGTAACGACATCGTCAAGCAGGCGATGGAAAAGCTTGGCTAAGTCCTCCCTTAAGTCAAGCTCATTGGCGGGTCCCTCGGGACCCGCCTTTTTTATTCAAGTGCCTTTACAATATCCTCGCACATTTGCTTCGCGTCTGAAAAAAGCATCATAGTGTTCTCTCGAAAAAACAGCTCATTATCGACGCCAGCATAACCAGATCCAAGTGAACGTTTAATAAAAAGCACGGTAGCTGCACGTTCCACGTCAAGAATTGGCATCCCGTAGATGGCACTCTGGGGGTCGGTTTTGGCTGCGGGGTTAGTAACATCGTTTGCGCCTATAACAAATGCTACATCTGTGCTAGGGAAATCTCTATTTATTTCATCTAGTTCTAACACCTCATCGTAAGGTACGTTTGCTTCAGCTAACAGCACATTCATGTGCCCGGGCATTCGCCCGGCTACTGGGTGGATAGCATACCGAACGTTAATACCTTCTTTTTTCAATAAGTCTGCCATCTCACGCAGAGCATGCTGTGCCTGCGCAACAGCCATGCCATAACCTGGCACGATAATTACGCTTGAAGCATTTTTCATTATGAACGCAGCGTCATCAGCACTTCCAGCCCTTACATTTCTATCGCCTGTAACACTACCTGTTGTTGAAGTTTCACCCCCAAAACCACCGAGTATCACGCTTATAAACGACCTATTCATTCCTTTACACATTACGTAGCTAAGAATAGCACCTGATGAACCCACTAGAGCTCCCACTATTATTAAAGCTGGATTGGAAAGTGTGAAGCCGATACCACATGCCGCCCAACCAGAATATGAATTCAGCATTGAAATAACAACTGGCATATCTGCGCCACCGATGGGAATAATCATTAAAATGCCGAGTAATAAGGCTAAGCCGACAATGGTCCAATAAAGTTGTTCCGATTGATCAGTGCAAATCATTACGACTAATGCCACCATAATGATTCCAAGTACTGCATTCAGTAGGTGTTGGCCTGAGAAGATAACCGGGGCTCCGCTCATAATTCCCTGCAATTTTGCAAAAGCGATAATAGAGCCGGTGAAAGTCAACGCGCCGATTGCCGTTCCAATGCTCATCTCAACCATACTAGGGGTAGGAATGCTTAGGAAGTCACCTATCCCATAGGCCGCTGGCTGATAAAACGCAGCCGATGCGACAAAAACTGCGGCGAGCCCTACCAAACTATGAAAGGCTGCAACAAGTTGGGGCAGTGCTGTCATTTGAATTCGGCGTGCAATAATATCACCAATAGCTCCGCCTATTACTAAACCAACTATTATCCAGTCATAACTGACTACGCTGGGGGATGCGAGTGTCGTTGCAATGGCAATTACCATTCCAGTGATACCAAACATATTACCATTGCGCGCAGTCTCGGGTGACGAAAGACCACGCAGTGCCATAATGAAAAATATGCTAGCGATCAAGTAAGCGATCGCAGAGAAATTTTCGCTCATCTCAGGTCCTTACCGTACTTTCTTTTTATACATTTGAAGCATGCGTTGCGTGACCATAAAACCACCAAAGATATTAATAGATGCTAGCACGACTGCAATAAAACCGAATATCTTTGCAGGATTAAGGTCAGCAACATCAATTTCTTTGGGACCGGCTGCAATGAGTGCGCCCACGATTATTACTGATGAAATTGCGTTTGTTACACTCATTAAAGGGGAGTGCAGTGCGGGTGTCACATTCCATATTACGTAATATCCTACAAAAATGGCTAGAATGAAGATGGTGAACATCGAAATAAAGGTACCATCAGAATGTACAATGGCTGTGGTTTCGATGAGGTTGGCGCCTTGCTGGGCACCATTTTTGAGTATTTCAATTGCACCTTCTTCTTGAGCAAGCGTAGATTCTAGGACCATGGCCGTTACGCTCCTTTCACAGACTTTTTAGAACGCCTTACTTGGCGTTTGCTAATAGTTCTTTGTTTTGCTGCCTTCACTGTTTTTTTCCTCTTGACGTTAGAAGATGTCTTTCCTGAGGAGGACTTGCGACTAATCTTCCTCTTTAAAGTTGGGTGCACGACCGCTCCGTTCTCCGTTACTTTGATTCCCTCAATTATTTCATCTTTGGGATCGAAAACAATTTTGCTTAGTTTCTTGTCAAAAAATGGTGTGAGAAAATTGAACAAGTTTCGCGAAAACAGTTTACTGGCTTCCTCTGGAAGCCTACCTGGAACATTATCATAACCAACGATGGTAACCCCATTGTATTTTACGATTTGTCCTAGCTTTGAACCGGCACAGTTCCCTCCAGCTTCGACTGCAAGATCAATTACAACAGAACCTGGTTTCATAATTTTAAGCATTGAATTGGAGACGAGTTTTGGCGCGGGACGACCTGGTATTAGCGCAGTGCAAATAACAATATCTTGTTTTGTTATATGGTCGGAAATTAAACGAGATTGTTTGCGCTTATAATCAGCACTCATTTCCTTTGCATACCCACCTGCAGTCTGTGCCTTTCTAAATTCTTGGTTTTCCACCGCTATGAATTTTCCACCAAGCGACTCGACCTGCTCCTTTGTCGCAGGGCGCACATCTGTAGCCGTTACAATTGAGCCGAGACGTCTAGCGGTTGCTATTGCTTGGAGACCCGCTACACCGACACCCATGACAAAGATGCGTGCTGGCGGAACAGTTCCCGCTGCTGTCATCATCATAGGCAAGGCCCTGCTGTAATGAATCGTAGAATCGAGCACTGCTTTGTAGCCAGCCAAGTTTGATTGTGAGGATAAAATATCCATCGATTGTGCGCGCGTGATTCGAGGCATTAATTCCATTGCATAGCCAGTGATACCAGCTTTCGCCATTGCCAAAATAAATTTTGATTCCGTCAGAGCATTCATCTGACAAATGAGAATTTGGCCTTTGGTGAATGCAGCGAGTTCATTTTTTTTCTCACCTGCAATCATCGGTCGTTGAACCTTCAGGACTATATCAGCACCTCTTATCGTAGCTGCTGCGCTAGCCCCTATAGATGCGCCAGCTGCCCTATACTCTGCATCACTGAAAGAGGCACAAGCGCCAGCATTTTTTTCAATTGAGATGTTAAAGCCGAGATCGATAAATTTTTTAACGGTCTCTGGTGAAGCTGCGACACGGGTTTCGCCGGGCCGCAATTCCTTTAATATGGAAATTTTCATTAAAAAGGTTCCTAGGATCGGATAGACCTAAACATATAGGGTAAAAAATAGCCCCTTTTTATTTGTGAGTCTCTACACTGCCGAAAACTTTTTGATTTGCCAAGAATTTACTCGCTTTTAAAAATAAAAATGTCAATTATTTGCATGGGTCCAATCGTCGCAGGTGTGATAATTATTGAATTTTGACAGCAGAGGCGAGGCGTTCTAACTTTATTTTTGATCTCTTGAAGGGATAAGTCCATGTCGAATGAGACTGAAACTGAAGTTAATTTGGTGTTCCCAACGCCAGTTCAGGTGAGCGAGATTGCTGACTCCAAAACACTTAACGCATCCTTGATCAATGAGATTAATGATGTGCGTAAAGTAACGCCTAACGGATTGCCCAACTCGTGGTCATGCGAAGTTTATACCACAATTTCAAATAACTGTCGTTTGCATGAGCGGCCCGGGTTCGCTGAACTCGTGCGGCATATTGAGTTGGAGACCAAAAAATTTGCAGATCTACTGGCCATTGAGCAATCTTCTGAATTCCTGCGGATAGCTGATTGCTGGGTCAACATTTACGGTCGTGGTCACTCCCAAGAAATTCACGCGCATGCTAATAATATTTTGTCCGGGGTTTATTTCGTAACAGCCCCGGCAGGGGCGTCACCTATTATGTTTCATTCGCCAGACTGTGATTTAATGTTAGCCCCGAAATTTAGTGAGCTTAATGATTATAATAATGCCGCCGTTGGTTTCGAGCCGCAGCCCGGTACTATGTTAGTATTTAGGAGTCACTTAAAACACAGTGTTAAAACGAGCCAGATAGATGAAGAACGCATTAGTATTGCGTTCAATCTTAGGTATTGAAATCCTTCGTAAATAGCCAACATGAAGACTTAAACAAAAGCATAGGAGAATTAATCCGGCAAAGGTAGTTTGTGTTCCGTCAATATACGAGATTGGCGTTCTTGTAATTTTTCGATTTTGAAATCTTCGATCAAGCCATTGAACATTTTATGCCAATTAATTTCGGCCTTGAGGTGAAGGAAAACAGAACCAAGACCAACTGCTGCGCGGTCCATAAAGACAAACTCACGCGGCGGCGTAACGCCACCTACTCGGCGTAATTCTTTATAAACTTTGGCGGCAACTTGTGCTCCGTAAAGGCCATTTTCTGACTCCTGTATTCGAGTAACTTTATCTTTGAGAAGTGGTGAATATATGAACTTGGCCCAAATGTTAAGAACATCCATTAGTTCTTTGTTTATATCTTTGAAGCCCCAACAAGCGTATGCCTCAGCGGCGAGCATTACATCGTCCGTCCTGAGTGCTTCATAAAGGTCGATGACCCCTTTTACAAAACGGGAGTGAAATACTCTAATGCAGCCAAAGTCCAGTAAATTAATAACTTGGTTTGGCGCAATAGTATAATTTCCAAGATGTGGATCACCATGGATCACACCAAAATGATAAAAAGGAACATACCATGCCCGAAACATATTCTTTGCCACTACATTTCTAATTTCAAGCGGTTCATCTTTTAAGCTAAGAAGCGGTTCACCATTAAGCCAAGTCATGGTAAGGAGGCGTTGGGTCGAGAGATTAACAACAGGCTTGGGAATACGGACATGTTTTTCATCTTTTAACATGTCAAAATATAGTTCCATTTGGCGCCTTTCTCGGTCGTAATCAAGTTCCTCACGTAAACGGGCGGCTATCTCTTTATGTATTTGGCCTGTTGAGAGAGACCGTGTTCCGCGCTCATAAATAGAAAATACGAGTTTCAACTGTTTTAAGTCTGCCTCCACTGCTGAAAGCATGTCGGGATATTGTAACTTGCACGCAAGATTTTGCCCGTCTAAGGATTTGGCTTTATGGACCTGACCCAGAGACGCTGCGTGTGCGGATTGTCTGTCAAAGGTTTCAAATTTCTGCTCCCAGTTTCTGCCAAGCTCAGTTACCATACGTCTCCTAACAAAAGGCCACCCCATTGGAGGAGCATTTGTTTGGAGACGACCAAGAGCCTCTACATAATTTGATGGCAAGGCATCTGGAACTGTTGCTAGTAATTGTGCCACTTTCATCAATGGGCCTTTGAGCCCACCCAAAGCGACTTCGAGTTCTTGCGCGTCTTTGATCTGATTAAGATCGCGTCCCAGTAAACGGGCTGTAGCCATTTTGCCGGCCAGTCCACCTATCGTGCCCCCTACCTTAGCATAGCGACGTAGTCTTCCACCTAGATTATTTTTATCAGAGCCCGACATCACATTATAATTTGTAAGGTTTAAGGTTAAGATCAATCTCGCGCCCTGAAATCAGGTCAGCATTTATGCGCCCTATGGTAGGACCCAGCGTCATTCCAACATGGCCCCCACCAAAACCAACAAAAATATTCTTATGTCCGAATATATTGCCGATTCGTGGAACAGAGTCAGGCATTGATGGCCGACAACCCATCCAAATTTGCTGTTCATCTGGATGGAGGCCTTTCACCGCTCGTAATGCTCTAGGGACCATTCGACGAACTCGGGTGAAGTCTGGAGGAGCATCAGTACTAGCGAGTTCGACCCCTGACGTTAGTCTGAGACCTGTATTCATAGGAGACAGAAACATAGAATCTTCAAAAACATTTACAGGATGGCTAAGTCCTGGTTCCGGTGTTGGCAACATAACGTGATATCCACGTTCCGCCTCAAGCGGCACTTTTATCCCTATGGTCTCAAGCAGTTTTTTTGACCATGCGCCTGCAGTTATTACCAGACGTTCCGCTGTGTATTCTCCATTGGAAGAGGTTACGGAAACACTCTTTGGATTACTTCGCGTGATTCCAAGAATCCGTTCTGATATTCGAACACCGCCGCGGGCTAAAAATGCTTCATGCAGCCCAATCATAAGTTTACCGGGATCTAGTATATGTCCGCTATCTGGAGTTAAAAAGGCATGTTGGAAAATAGGTTTCAGGCCGTGCTCTACTTGTCCAATTTCATTCGAATTCAAGATCTCTACTTCTCGTCCTATATCATTAAGTAGTTTTAAAATCCATTGCGCTTGTCGCCAGCCCCGTTCTGTCTCAAAAACTGTGAGCAATCCAGGCTGATGGGTTAGCCTACCCAGGCCTGTAATTGTCAATATCTGGTCGTAGTTTCTACTAGCATGAGCAAGAAGTCCTGCCTTGCGTCGCGCATTGTGTTGGACGCGACTTGGTTTAGCATTTAGGACGAGCCGTGAAAGCCACGGCATTAATTTTGGCAAGTATCGCCACCGAATCATAAGCGGACCATGTGGATTCAGTAGCATAGACGGAACGTTCGCTATTGTGCGAGGGGTGGCGGTCGGAACACAGCTCGCGACGCTTATTACCCCTGCATTTCCTGATGAGGTTCCTTTGTCAGGCTGGCCAGTCTCGAAAAGCGTAACATGGTGCCCATCATCTAATAAAAATATGGCGGTCGATATGCCAGCTATGCCGCCACCTACAACTATCACGTTACGTTTTTTTATCGGCTCTTCACCGCGGGTAGGTTCCGCTTTGACCATTAACTTTGTTTCCTTTACAAGTCGAGTGTCTCAAGTTCGTCAATAAATCTTTCTATAACGCCCAAGCCCTTAGTCCAGAAGTCAGGGTCGGCGGCATTCAAATTAAAAGGAGCAAGTAATTCTTTATGTCGTAATGTGCCCCCAGCACTGAGTAAATGCAGATATTTATCGACAAAGCTTGAATCAGCAGCTTCGTATACTGAGTAAAGCGAGTTCACCAAACAATCTCCAAATGCATAGGCGTAAACATAAAACGGGGAATGGACAAAATGCGGTATGTACATCCAATAGTTTTTGTAACCAGGACTAAATTTTAGCGCAGGCCCTAAACTCTCTTCTTGACCATTCAGCCATATATCACCGATCCGATCCGGCGTGATTTCTCCATTTTTCCGTTCGGCGTGGACCTTCTTCTCAAATTCACAAAACGCTGTTTGCCTTACGACAGTATTTAACATGTCTTCGACCTTGCCGGCTATCATAACGCAGCGCTCGGCCGGATGGTGTGTGGTCTTCAACATAGATTTAAAGGTAAGCATTTCCCCGAACACAGAGGCGGTTTCAGCCAATGTCAACGGCGTATCTGCCATGAGGTGGCCTTGTTCTGCAGCTAAAACCTGGTGGACGCCATGCCCAAGCTCATGGGCTAGTGTCATAACATCACGTACCTTACCTTGATAGTTCAGAAGCAGATAGGGATGGGCTGAGGGAACGGTTGGGTGCGCAAAAGCGCCAGAGGCTTTGCCGGGCCGCACGGGTGCGTCGATCCAAGCGTTATCAAAAAAGCGTTGCCCTACCTTGGCGAGGTGTGGAGAAAATTCGCCATAAGCCTTGATTATAGTTTGTTTTGCATCATCCCACGCAATAATGCGGTTATCTGAATGAGGTAGCGGGGCGTTGCGATCCCAATAATCAAGTTGGTCTGAACCGAACCATTTTGCTTTAAGTTTGTAGTAGCGGTGAGATAACCTGGGATAGGCTGATCTTACCGCCTCTATGAGCGCATCGACGACCTCATCTTCAACAAAATTTGAAAGATTGCGCGCGCTAATAGGTCGAGCAAATCCACGCCAACGATTTTCGATTTCCTTGTCTTTTGCAAGTGTATTGGTAATTAGTGCGAATGTTTTTGCATTTTTTCCAAGAACGCGTCCAAAGCATTCGGCAGCTTCCTTGCGAACCTCAGTCTCTGGATCAGAAAATAAGTTCAAAATTTCAGTTTCTGTCATCTTGCGACCGCGGAAAGGAAAGCGCATTTCTGCTATCGTTTGATCAAACAGGCGTATCCAGGCAGTGCGCCCAGACATTGATTTTTCATGCAATAATTCTTCGAGCTTATCATCAAGTTGGTATGGTCTCATGGCTCTCACGTCACGAAGCCATGGATGGTAATGCACAAGTTCTTCCGTTTTCAGCAGCTCATCGAGAACTGTATCATCGATCTGATTGATCTCCAGTGTAAAAAACAGCAATGAAGAACTTATTTCATTCACTTTTTCCTGTGATGTTTGATAAAAGCGGCCAATATCTGGATCGCTAACATTTCCGGCATGCACCAATCCGGCAAAGCTGAGGATAGCACTCAGTTTTTCGTCTATTCGTTCGAACTCTTCAATCGCTAATGCCAATTCGGTGCCGGAAAGCATACCAACTTTGTGTTTATAGGTTTGTTCAAATGCCTTCCCTGCCTGGAAGGAAGTTTCAATATCGCACGCAAGTTCTTCAGAATCTCTGCCTGAATAGAGGTCGCTTAGATCCCATTCTGGTAAAACTCCGAGACTATCTTTCATGGACATCACTTTACTCCCAAGCTTCTAAAGGCGATATATTGTGTTAAGACCCATAAGACAAGAAGTATAGGAAAGATGTGGGAAGAAAATTGAGCCAGAAAATCGAATCAGCTGAAGCAAAAAACCTTCCGGGTCTATTTTTCAAGCAGGCTGAAAAATTTCGTGATGCACCATTTTTGTCATTCAAGGAAGAGGGACGTTGGATTTCACGAAGTTGGTCCAAGATTGCCGATGAGGTTTTGGCATTAGCTCGTGGATTGAAAGAAAGAGGAATTGAAAGCGGCGATAGGGTGGTGATTGTTTCCGAGAATCGTCCTGAGTGGCTCATCGCTGACCTGGCAATTATGACATTAGGAGCCATAACAACGCCGGCATATACCACAAATACCTCTGACGATCATCTATATCTGCTTCGCGATAGTGGAGCAAAGACTGTTATAGTTTCGACAGAAACTCTGCTTGAAAAGCTTTTGCCTGCGGCGCGGAAAGTCCCAGCACTTGAAATGGTTGTGGTCATGGATCACTCAGTGACATCGGACTTTGGCGATTTTAATATATGCCGCTGGATTGATTTGTTGAGTGAAGGTCCGTTGCTCGAGCGAGATAGACTGATTGACGGTATTAATCGGACTGACTCTGCTTGCATAATCTATACCTCGGGGACTTCAGGAAACCCAAAAGGGGTGCTGCTTAGTCATGGTGCTATTCTTTGCAATTGTAAAGGCGCTCACATGTTTTTACGCGATGTGCCTGGCTTTAAGCAGGGTTGTGAGACCTTTTTATCATTTCTTCCTTTATCGCATTCTTACGAACATACGTGCGGTCAATTCTTGCCAATATCAATCGGGGCACAAATTTTTTATGCAGAAGGACCTGATAAGCTTGTAGCTAATATGGCTGAAGTGCAGCCTACCATTATTGCCGCTGTGCCGCGGCTTTATGAGGCGATACGTGCGCGTATTCGTCGGGGTATTGAAGGTGTTGGCGGATTGCAACAAAAGCTCTTCGAAACGACTATTGCCTTGGGACGGAAAAAGTATGAGTCGATAACTAAATTAACAATTAAAGAAAGGCTCCAAGATACAGCCTTGGAATACTTGGTGCGTCGAAAAATTAGAGCCCGATTCGGGGGTAAGCTGAAGACTTTTGTCTCTGGCGGTGCTGCATTAAACTACGACGTTGGAGTGGAGTTCTTAGCTTTAGGTTTAAATATTCTTCAAGGGTATGGGCAGACGGAGTCGGCTCCCGTCGTCAGCTGCAATGCGTATGCAAAGAATAAACTTCGTACTGTGGGCCCACCTTTGAGTGGTGTGGAAGTAAAAATTGCCAACGATGGCGAAATTCTCGTTCGGGGTGAGCTGTTGATGGATGGTTACTGGAATAGACCAGACGAAACAAGTGAAACGATTCGCAATGGTTGGCTTTACACCGGGGATATTGGAGTGCTGGATGAAGACGGATATATTGAAATCACGGATCGAAAAAAGGACATAATAGTAAATTCAGGCGGGGATAATATATCACCCGCGCGAGTTGAATCTATGCTTACCGAGACGATGGAGATTGAACAAGCATTTGTGTTTGGAGATAAACAACCACATTTGGTGGCGTTGATTGTTCCGTCAGTGGATTATGCTTCAGCGTGGGCCTCCAACAATAAAGCCAATCACGATTTAGAACTGTTTATAAAAGACATTGAGTTCATCAAAGGTATTGAGCAGTCGGTTGATCGAGTAAATAAAAAGTTATCGATAATCGAGAGAGTAAGGCGCTTCATTCTTATCCCCCAGGCATTTAGTGTAGAAAATGGGATGATGACACCAACTTTAAAACTGCGCCGACATAATATCCTTTCCCAATATGGGGACGATTTAAATGCGCTTTATCGCCGATAAATGAGGTCTATTTTGATGCACTAAATATGAAAAATAAATATTCCATTGGCCTTTAACGTCTGATTAGCAGAAGACGATTTGTAACATAAAACGGACCAAGCCTGACTATCGACGCATTTTGGTAAGTAGTTAAATACCGTGATATTCACGAAACCAAGCAACAAACTTCGGCAAACCAACTTCGATGGGCGTTTTAGGTGTGTAATTGAAGTCGCGTTGCATAGGTCTTATGTCCGCAAAAGTTGCCTTCACATCACCAGGTTGCATGGGAAGAAAGTTTATTTCGGCTTTGCAGCCCGTTGAATGCTCTAGTATTTCGATAAAACGCATTAACGGCTCGGGTGAATTATTGCCAATATTATAAACTGCATGGGGAGCCTTGCCCGCTTTTTGCTTTGGAGGTTTTCCGAGACAAGATAGGATGCCAGCAACAATATCATCAATGTATGTAAAGTCGCGTTCCATATCGCCATTATTAAAGACTTTAATTGGTTCTCCCTCAAACATTGCCTTGGTGAACAAGTACGCTGCCATATCTGGTCTGCCCCATGGCCCATAAACAGTAAAAAAGCGTAAACCTGTGCTTGGGATTTTAAAAAGATGGCTGTAGCAATGTCCCATTAATTCATCGGCGCGTTTTGTAGCAGCATAAAGCGAAATCGGGGTATCTGTTCTATCCTCAACAGCAAATGGAACTTTTGTATTGCCTCCATAAACTGAAGATGAACTGGCATAGACAAGGTGCTTGATATTTTTGAGTGAGCGACAAAATTCTAGAATAACCAATTGACCCATTACATTAGCTTCTATGTAAGCTGACGGATTCTCAAGCGAATAACGCACTCCAGCCTGAGCTGCTAAATGTATAACGCTGCTAATTTGTGGATGTTTCTCTGACAAATTCTCCATAAAGTTACTGTCCGCAACATTACCGCAGGCAAATTGGAAATTTTTATTTTCAGAAATACGTTTTAAACGGGCTTCCTTAAGTGAAACATCGTAATAGTTATTGAGGTTGTCGATGCCAACCACGTTGTCACCGCGTGCGAGCAGGGCCAGTGCAACGTAATGGCCTATAAATCCGGCTACGCCGGTAACAAGTATTTTCATAAGAAATTAAGTCCAGATAAATTGGCCAGTTTCAACATACAATGGATTGTCTTGGAAATCATCCCTTTGCCATGCACTTTCTATCGTTTCTATGGTTTCTGACAATCGAACGGTTTTAAATGCAGGTCAATGTTATGCTCATTAAGAGACATTGAAAAAAGGGCGGGGCATTTTTATGTCCATAAAAAATATATTGTAGGTTGATTCAGGTGTGTTGATTTAGAGACCCTTGTTACTTTGTAAGGCCGGCGTGCTGCGTTTGTAGAAAATTATTGTTATTTGGCCTACAAAACTAGACACTATTCAAAACTATTTAAAAATGACTGGTTGCTGATTGGGCTGAGAATTCAAAAAATTTGTAATTCTTCCAAATATTGAAAGGTTACTCAGGTTGATAAAAAGATATAAAAAAACCTTGAAAATGGGGGTCGGAGTTATAGTGTTTTGGCTTTTTCTGGGCGGGCGAACTGTTATTGCAGAACCCATTAAAGTTGAAATTACCCCCGCTCCGATAGCTGTCATGCCAGGACAGACAATTAAACTTGGGGCAAGCCTGTTTAATTTGCCGTCTAACGCACGTTTAAGCTGGTCTATAGATGCGTTTGGTGTCGGAGAGGCTGAGAAGGGCAGGCTTAGTAGAGACTTTCAACCTACATACACTGCTCCTCAAATTGCTCCTAAGAAACCGATTTTTATCCAAATCCTTGCTTTCATTGATGGTGTGCCAGTTGCGGGCGCAAAATCGAAGATTATTTTCGTAGCTTCCGATGGAGGCGAAAAAAAGGGTAAGCTCAATAATGAAAGTGGCTCGGCCCGTCAAGGCGAGCCTGTGCAGGGAGACAAGCCAGGCTTGAAGGGAGGATCGAGAGGACAAGCTATATCTGGCCAAAAAGGTGAGCCAAAAAAAACCGGACAGCTTGAGGCGAAAACCAGGCTTATGCAAAAAGGCGAAC